>JBARWP010000050.1:0-6911 GCA_049646905.1 Pseudaminobacter sp.
CCGCGAGGGGGCTGCCGCTGGTGCCGAAGCCGCCGCCGATGCGGGCTTCAAGGCAAAGGCCTCCGACTACAAGGTCGAGGGCGAGTTCGAATGCAGCGGCATCAGCGTCAAGGAACTGCCGACCGACCGCAACCCGTCGAGCGCCAAGGCCTTCGTCGATTTCCAGAACGACGTGACCGCCAAGGACATCAGGCTTGCGGTGCGCGAAGGCTTCCTGTCGATCGAGCACATCAAGCGCTACACCACCACCGGCATGGCGACCGATCAGGGCAAGACCTCCAACATCAACGGCCTTGCCATCGCTTCCGACGCGGTGAAGCGCCCGGCGCCGGCCGTGGGGCTGACGACGTTCCGCCCGCCCTATACGCCGACGACGTTCGGCGCCTTTTCCGGCTATAATCGCGGCTCGCTGTTCGAGGTGACGCGCAAGACGGCGATCGACGGCTGGGCCGAACAGAACGGCGCGGTGTTCGAGCCGGTGTCGCTGTGGCGGCGTGCGTGGTATTTCCCGCGCCCTGGCGAAACGATGCATCAGGCCGTGGCGCGCGAATGCAGGGCCACTCGCCAGTCGCTAGGCATGTTCGACGCCTCGACGCTTGGCAAGATCGAGATCGTCGGCCCCGATGCGGCCGAGTTCATGAACCGTATCTACACCAACGCCTGGTCGAAGCTCGCGCCGGGGCGGCTCCGCTATGGCCTGCTGCTCGGCGAGGACGGTTTCATCCGTGACGATGGCGTCATCGGCCGCCTGAGCCCCGATCGTTTCCATGTCACCACCACCACCGGCGGTGCGGCGCGCGTTCTGGCCATGATGGAGGATTATCTTCAGACCGAGTGGCCGGAACTGAAGGTTTGGCTCACCTCGACCACCGAGCAATGGGCCGTCATCGCCCTCAACGGCCCCAATGCGCGCAAGCTGATCGAGCCGTTCATGGAAGGCATCGACCTGTCGGACGCAGCCTTGCCGCATATGTCGGTGGCCGAAGGCCGGATCTGCGGCGTGCCGACCCGGCTGTTCCGCGTCTCCTTCACCGGCGAACTCGGCTTTGAGATCAATGTGCCGTCGCGCTATGGCCGTGCCGTCTGGGAAACGCTCTACGAGGCGGGCCGGCAGTACGACGCTACGCCTTACGGCACCGAGACCATGCACGTGCTGCGGGCCGAGAAGGGCTACATCGTCGTCGGCCAGGACACCGACGGCACGCTGACCCCGGACGATGCCGGGCTGGGCTGGGCGATCGGCAAGGCCAAGCCGGATTTCGTCGGCAAGCGCTCGCTCGCCCGTCCGGATATGTTGAGCCCCGAGCGCAAGCAACTGGTCGGCCTGCTCACTCGTGATCCGGCCACGGTTCTCGAAGAGGGGGCGCAGATCGTCGACGATCCCAACCAGGCCCTGCCGATGAAGATGATCGGCCATGTCACCTCGTCCTACTGGAGCGAGGCGCTGGGGCGCTCGATCGCGCTTGCCGTCATCGAGGGCGGGCGCGCGCGCCAAGGCCAGACCATCCATGTGCCGATGCCGGGCAAGGTCCACTCTGCCGAAATCACCGGCACGGTGTTCCTTGATCCCGAAAACAAGCGTCTCAACGCCTAGACCATGATGCCGAAAAGTGGGTACCGGTTTTCGGACGACATCATGGTCTATCTAATTAATTTTGCTGCATGTTTGCGACGCCAAGTGAGTTCACTTGGTTGCAACATGCTCTAGGAGCAATTGCCATGCTGCAGGAATATCGCCGCCTTGAGGGAAGCCGCATCGCCGCTCCCGACAGTGCTCTCACCATTGCAATGGCCGATGATTGCACCCGCTTCAGCCTGCGCATCGCCGAAGGTGGCGCTTCCCAGGTCGGCAAGGCTTTCGGCGTCGCCCTGCCGAAGCAGATCGGCGGGACCGCCGCTGCCGGTGGCCGTCTGGCCCTCTGCCTCGGACCGGACGAATGGCAGTTGATGGCGCCGCTGGATGAGCACGACGCGATCGAAGCGGCTTTCGCCGCGCTCTATGCCAAGGTGCCGCACAGCCTGGTCGACATCAGCCATCGCGAGGTCGGCATCGTCGTCGAAGGCAGGGATGCGGTTCTGGCGCTGCGCTCGGCCTGCCCGCTCGACCTCGACGAAATGCCTGTCGGCAGCGCCACGCGCACCATTTTCGACAAGGCGCAGATCGTCCTGATCCGCCAGGGCGAGGACAGCTTCCGCATCGAGGTCTGGCAATCCTTTGCCGATCACGTCTGGGGCATCCTGCAGGCGGCAGGCCGCGAGATCGCGCTGGGACTCTAAGTTCGGGAGGAAGACATGACCCTTCACCAGACCAATCTGAACACTTCGCTGGGGGATTCCGAGATTGCCGCCGCCATCGGCCGCGAACTCGATCGCCAGCAGAACCAGATCGAGCTGATCGCTTCGGAAAACATCGTGTCGCGCGGTGTCCTCGTCGCGCAGGGTTCGGTGCTGACCAACAAATATGCCGAGGGCTACCCCGGCCGCCGCTATTATGGCGGCTGCGAGTTCGTGGACGAGGTCGAGACGCTGGCGATCGAGCGAGCCAGGAAGCTGTTCAATTGCGACTTTGCCAATGTCCAGCCGCATTCGGGCGCGCAGGCTAACCAGGCGGTGTTCCTGGCACTGCTTTCGCCCGGCGACCGCATCATGGGCATGTCGCTCGCCCATGGCGGCCATCTCACCCATGGCTCGCCGGTGACGATGTCCGGCAAATGGTTCGATGTGGTCAGCTATGAGGTGCGCCAGTCCGACCAGCAGATCGACTATGACGATCTGCGTGCCCGCGCACTGGAGACGAAGCCGAAGCTGATCGTCGCTGGTGCCTCGGCCTATCCGCGCGCCATCGACTTCGCTGCCTTCCGGCGGATCGCCGATGAGATCGGCGCGTATCTTATGGTCGACATGGCCCATTATGCCGGACTGGTCGCGGCTGGGCTCTATCCCGATCCGCTGCCGCATGCCCATGTGGTGACCACCACCACCCACAAGACGCTGCGCGGCCCGCGCGGCGGCATGATCCTGACCAATGACGAGGCGCTGGCCAAGAAGTTCAATTCGGCGGTGTTTCCGGGCAATCAGGGCGGGCCGCTGATGCATGTGATTGCCGCCAAGGCGGTCGCCTTCGGTGAAGCCTTGCAGCCGCAGTTCAAGGCCTATGCCGGACAGGTGATCGCCAATGCCAGGGCGCTCAGCGAAACGCTGGTTGCAGGTGGCCTCGACATCGTCTCGGGTGGCACGGACTGCCATATGGTGCTGGTCGATCTCAGGCCAAAGGGCGTGAAGGGCCGCGATGCTGAACAGGCGCTGGAGCGCGCCGGCCTTACCTGCAACAAGAATGCGATCCCCTTCGATCCGGAAAAGCCGGCGGTGACCTCCGGCGTGCGCCTCGGCACCTCGGCCGGCACCACGCGCGGCTTCGGCGAAGCGGAGTTCCGCCGCATCGGCGAACTGATCCTCAAGGTTATCGATGCGCTGGCCGCGAAAGGTGCTGAAGGCGATGCCGGCGTCGAAGCAGAGGTGCTGGGCGAGGTGCGCGACCTCTGCCGCCGCTTCCCGATCTACGCCTAGTGCGTCAAAAAACAGTTGGAGCGGTTCAACGATCCCCTGGTGAATCCCCTCCAGCCAACTGCAGCACCGTCCGGCGCGGCGTTGCAGCAAGCCCTGGCTTCCGGCAGGTCCATCATGTTCCTCAGCGTCTTCGATGTCTTCAAGATCGGCATCGGCCCGTCCTCTTCCCACACCATGGGGCCGATGACAGCGGCTGCCCGCTTCCTCGATATGCTGCGGGAGGCGAAGGGCAGGGTGCCTGTCGCCGTGCAGGTGAGCCTGCATGGTTCGCTCGCCTTCACCGGCAAGGGCCATGCCACCGACCGGGCCGTGGTGCTCGGTCTGCTCGGCTACGTCCCGGCTGAGCTCGATGTGGACGAGGCCGAGCGGCGGCTTGCCGAACTTGATGCCGGCAAGAAGATCACGCCGCCGGGACTGCCAGTGCTTGCCTTCGATCCGGAAAGCGACGTGATCTTTGACTATGGCCCGCCGCTGCCAGGCCACGCCAACGGCATGATCTTCCGCGCGCACACAAGCGACGGCGCGATCTGCCTGGAAGAGACCTTTTATTCGATCGGCGGCGGCTTCGTGGTCACGGCGGCCGAACGCGAGTCTCCCGAGGTGACGGTGGCCAGCGAGCAGCAGGGCTGGCCCTATCCGTTCGATACGGCGGCGGCGATGCTTGCCATGGCGCGGCAAAGCGGCCTGTCGATTGCGGCCATGAAGCGAGCCAACGAGGAAGTCTCGCGCTCAGCGCTTGAAGTGGACGAGGGCGTTCGACGCGTCTGGCAGGTGATGAACGGCTGCATAGACCGGGGCCTTGCGCAGGATGGCATCCTGCCCGGTGGCCTCAAGGTTCGCCGCCGCGCCAGGAACATCTTCGAGCAACTCACCGCCGAGCGCGGCTCCAACCGCGCGCAACCGCATTCCGCTTCCGATTGGCTGAGCGTCTATGCCATGGCCGTCAACGAGGAGAACGCTGCCGGCGGCAAGGTGGTGACGGCCCCGACCAATGGCGCGGCCGGCGTTGTCCCTGCCGTGCTGCGCTACTATCTCGACCACTGCGTCGGTGCCGATCCCGCGCGCATCCCCGACTTCCTGCTGACGGCAGCGGCGATCGGCGGGCTGATCAAGCACAACGCCTCGATATCGGGCGCCGAGGCCGGTTGCCAGGGTGAGGTGGGTTCCGCCGCCGCCATGGCCGCAGCGGGCCTGTGTGCCGTGCTGGGCGGCACACCCGAGCAGGTCGAGAACGCTGCCGAGATCGCACTGGAACATCACCTCGGCATGACCTGTGATCCGGTTGCCGGGCTGGTGCAGGTGCCCTGCATCGAGCGCAATGGCATCGGCGCCACCAAGGCGGGGGCCGCCGCCTCGCTTGCGCTGCGCGGCGACGGCTCGCACTTCATGCCGCTCGACAACTGCATCGAGGCCATGCGCCAGACCGGCGAGGAGATGAGCGCGAAATTCAAGGAAACCAGCCTCGGCGGCCTCGCGGTTAACCTGCCCGAATGCTGAGCGCGCCCTGTCCGTGTCGTGCTGTCAGCGCACCGGCAGGTTCTTGGCGACTTCCACGAAATGGCGCACGGCCTTGGCGCGGTTGGTGCGTTTCCACACCAGCACGGTGTGGATGCGGAAGTCCGGGTGCATGATCGGGCGCACCTCGACATTGCGCCCCAGAAAGCCGATCAGGCTTTCCGGATAGACCGTCACGCCGAGCCCGGCGGCGACCAGCCCCAGAAGCGCCAGCGTGTTCGAGGCTTCCAGCTTGATATTGAGCGGCACCCCCTCGGCCGAAAACATCTCGTTCAGCCGCCAGCGATAGGCCTCCCATTCGATCATGTCGCCGAGGATGAGGTCCTCCTCGGCGAGGTCGGTGGGGCGCACCTCGTGCAGCCGGGTCAGGCGGTGGTTCCTCGGCGTCACCGCATAGAGCGGATCGGCGGTCAGCAGCAGGCTGTGGAAGTCGCTGTGGTCGAAGGGGCCGATCATGTAGCCGACATCGATCTCGTCATGCGCGAGTGCCAGCTTCTGGCCCTGGGTGCGGATGTAGCGCAGGCTGACATCGACATGCGGATAGAGCCGCCGGTAGCGCGACACCGCAAACGGCATCAATTCGGTGGCCGCGAAGGCCATGTAGGCGAGGCGCAGGCTGCCGGTCTTGCCTTCCGCGATCGACTTGGCGGTCCTGGCCGAGCGCGCGTAATTCTGCAGAAGCCGCGCATTCTCCTCGTAGAAGGAGCGTCCGGCGGGCGTCAGGGACACCTCGCGCGTTGTCCGCTCGAACAGCGTAAACCCCAGTATATGCTCAAGTTTCTGGATGCGCCGGCTCAGGGCCGATTGGTCGATATTGAGCCTTTCGGCACTGCGCCGGAAGTTGAGTTCCTCGGCAACGACGATGAAGGAATGCGTGAGTTCGAGCCCTGCCTGAGCGTCCATGTCGGGATTTCCAGCCGCGGTTTCCATAGTATCGATTGATGCATCTCATGCAAGAATAATTGGCGAAAGACCATTTCAACTCGGCCGCGTCTGCCGGCATTTTCTTCTCCGGATAGCCGGGGCGGCATCGCCTGACGGTCATCGGATCGCCAACAGAACGCCGGACTTCACGGCCGAGAAGAGGAATCGTCATGAGCGACGTAGACAACAAGGAACTCGATCGCATGCTCCAGCAGGCGTTCGAGGCATCGACGAAAATCTATCAGGAGCGCGGCTTCCAGCGTCGGGTAGGCTTCGGCAAGCGGCCCGCCCTGGTCAGCGTCGATCTGGCCAATGCCTGGACCCGCCCCGGCAACCCGTTCACCTGCGACCAGGAGGCGATGGACAACGAGATCATCCCGGGCATGCAGCGCCTGCTCAAGGCGTGTCGCGCCAATGGCCACCCGGTCATTCACGTCACCACCGCCTATGAGATCACCAACCGCGATTCCGCCTTCACCGATATGGGCCTGTGGCACTGCAAGATCCCGGTCGATGTCGTCGACCTGAAGAACAAGGAATTGTGGGCGATCGACTCCCGCATCGCGCCGGTCGAGGGCGAGTACACCCTGTTGAAGAAGCGGGCGAGCTCCTTCCATGGCACGGGCCTGGCCGGCATCCTGCGCGCGGCCGGCGTCGACACCATCCTCGTCACCGGCGTCACCGCCACGGCCTGCGTGCGCACCACCATCTGCGACGGCCTAGCCGACGGCTTCCGCACCATTGCCGTGCGCGAGTGCATCGGCGACCGCGTGCCGGGAGCCGTTGCCTGGAACCTCTATGACATCGACGCCAAGTTCGCCGACGTCCACAGCGTCGATGAATGCGTCGACTACCTCAATACGGTCAATTCCAGCCGCATCGCGGCGGAATGAGTTCGGCGGGGG
>JBARWP010000051.1:0-4166 GCA_049646905.1 Pseudaminobacter sp.
CCTCAGGGGCTACGAAACAATACTGGCGACCGGCGGCCTGACCCTTGACGACGTCAAGCTTGTGGAAATTCCGCTGGGCCGGACATTCATCGGCGAGACGTCCGACAAGACCTCGCAGCGCGGCTCGCTGTGGGGCGCGCCACTGATGCGGGGATTGCAGCGCGAGGAAGCGTTCGCGCTCATCCGCGGAGAGGTGGACGCCTTTTTCGCGCCGGGTTCGCTGGGCGTGGACCTCAAACCGTTCCTCGGCGCCGTCACTGTCGTCGATCTTGCCGAGACGGGTGATTCCGAAGACGTTCTCAACAACCCCACGCTTCTCGCCTTCACGGTCGAGGGCGCGCTGCTCGACCGACGCCCTGAAATCGTCACCGCCATTGTTCGCGCTACGCTCGAGGCCGCCGAGCTCGCGAAGGTGCGGCGCCGGGAGGCGCTCCGCGTGATCGCCGGAGAGACGGCATTGCCGGAGGAACTGGTGGAGGTGGCTTACGGCGAGGCCATCACGGACAGGCTGACGCCCGAACTGTCCGACAGCTTTCTCGATCGGCTCGACCGGCAGACGGACTTTCTGCTGAAGAACGGCTTCATCGCTCGGCGGGTGCCGCATGCCGAGTGGGTGGAGCCACGACCGCTCCAGGAGGCAAGCCGGGCTATCGGCGCAGGCGGTCTGGAAAGGAAGGCGTCATGACGACAATCGACATAGACATCCCCACCGTCACCGACAGTGAAAGCGCCTTTCATGCGGCTGCAGCGATATCGTCGGTGCTGGCACGTAACTCCGTCGTCTCCGAGCGCGACGGCAAGCCGCCGCGTGACGAGATCGCACTGCTGCGCAAATCAGGGCTGCTACGATACCTGGTGCCGCAGCGGCACGGCGGTCCCGGCGGCACATGGCCGGATGCGTTGCGGATCACCCGCACCATCGCCGGCGGCAACGGCTCCGTCGGCCAGTTGCTCGGATATCATTATCTCAACAGCATCACGCCGCGCGTGGTCGGCACGGCCGAGCAGGCGGATGCGGCCGAAGCGGGAACGGCGGCACATAACTGGTTCTTCGCAGATTCCGTCAACCCCCTCGATCCTGATCTGGCGGTGACCCGGAACGGCGGCGGCTTCGTGCTGAGCGGGCGCAAGACTTTTTCCACCGGCGCTTTCGTGGCCGACAGGATCCTGCTCGCCTTCGTGAGCGACGGACTGCTGGCCTTTGCCCTCGTGCCGGCCGACAGAAAGGGGCTGAGAGCCAATGACGATTTCGATTTCATCGGTCTCCGCCAGAGCGTCAGCGGTACGGTCGATTTCGATTCGGTCGAAGTCTATCCGGAAGAGATCCTGGGGACGGGTCTTGTCGATCCAGCCCGGCAGACGCCCGCCGCCAACCTGCTGACGCCGCTGATCCAGGCAGTGTTCTCGAACGTCTATCTCGGGATCGCGGAAGCCGCACTTTCCACAGCGGCGGACTACACGCGAACGCAAAGCCGGCCATGGTTTAAGTCGGGGCTCCGGAAGGCGACGGACGATCCTCATGTCAAGCTTCGTTACGGGGAGTTTGTTTCGAGCCTCGATGCCGCCGTGGCACTGGCTGAGAAGGTTGCACGCGAACAGCAGGCCGGCCTTGCTAAGGGCGAAGCGCTGACCGCCGACGAGCGCGCGGCGATCGCCATCGCCACCTACAAGTCCAAGGTGGTCAGCACGAAGGTCGCGCTGGAAGTGACATCCGGCATTTTCGAGTTGACCGGGGCCCGTTCGACCGCCCGCAAATTCGGCTTCGACCGTTTCTGGCGCGATGTGCGCACGCACACCCTGCACGATCCGGTCGCCTACAAGGCAGAAGAGGTGGGCGCCTACTTCCTCGAAGGGGAGCACCCACTGCCCACCTTCTACAGCTAGAACCTTACATATGTCGGAAGAGAGGTTGCCATGACAGCGAAATCCTTTGGGCCGCGATTTGGCGTCTGGGCCCTGGTGCCGGGCGCGTGGGCGTCGTTCCATCATCCGGAAGATCCGGTCGATGCATCGTGGGAGCGGGTGAAGCGCCAGATTCTCGCCGCCGAGAAGCAGGGTTACGATGCGACCCTGATCGCGCAGCACACCATCAATCCGTCGGGTGAGAATTTCGACTATCTCGAGGCTTGGGCCACCGCCGCCGCACTCGCGTCGATCACCTCGGAGATCGAGCTGATCACGGCGATCAAGCCGTTCCTCAGCCATCCGGTCGTGCTCGCCAAGCAGGCTCTCGCCATCGAAGAGATCAGCGGCGGCCGTTTCTCGCTCAACATCGTCAACGGCTGGTTCAAGCCGGAAGCGGAACGGAGCGGCATCCCCTTCTACGATCACGACGAGAGATATGCCTATGGAGAAGAGTGGCTGACTGCCGTCAAGCAGTTGATCTCCGGGGAAAAGACCTCGCTGAAGGGCAAGTATTTCAACATCGACGGCATCAGGCTCGCACCGAAATCCCGCGTGCGGGAACGGCCCGGCCTCTATGTCGGCGGCGAGTCCGAACCGGCGCGGGATCTGGTGGCAAAACTGGCCGACGTCTATTTCATCAACGGCCAGCCCGTCGCCGATGTCGTCGCCCTGATCGAGGACGCAAGGCGCCGCCGCGCATCGGGTCCGGCCCTGCGTTTCGGCCTGTCGGCCTTCGTGATCGCACGGCCGACAGAGGCCGAGGCGCTCGACGAGCTCGACCGGGCCTGGGAAATCGCCAAGGCCGACCAGGCGGCGTTCGCCGAACTCTACGGCAACGCCGATACGAAGGCGACCATGTTCGAGACGTTCAAGAGGAATCCGCATATCGGCACCAACGGCGGAACCGCCGCCGGCCTGGTCGGCAGCTACGACCAGGTCGTCGAGCGGATAGCGGCCTTCCACGACCTCGGCATCGAACTGTTCATGCTGCAGTTCCAGCCATTCGAGCGCGAGCAGCAGCGGTTCGCGGAGCAGATCATTCCGCGCGTGCGTCAGCTTTACAAGGAAAAGTCCGTCGTCGCCGGATGACGCGGCCCGAAGGAGTTCCCATGACCGCAACAGACAAGATCACGCCCGCCGCGGAACTTCGGCCGGCACATGTCATCCGTTCCGACGCGGAAGCGATAGAAATTGCCGAGAGCTTCGGCGCCGAACTTGCCTTGGGCGCCTCGCAGCGCGACAAGGACGGCGGCGTTCCGCATGGGATCATCCGCCGGCTCGCCGAAACGGGCCTGCTCGGCATCTCGGTTCCAAGGGCCTATGGCGGCGCGGATGTCTCCAACGCAACGATCGCAGAAGTGTTCCGCCTGCTCGCTGCCGGCGATTCCGCCATCGCACAACTGCCGCAGAATCATTTTGTGTTCGTCGAGGTCCTCACCCTTGACGGCACACCTGAACAGAAATCGTTCCTTTTCTCGGAGGTGTTGAAGGGCGCGCGTTTCGGCAACGCGCTCTCGGAACGCCACAGCAAGCATGTCTTCGCCCTGACGACCCGGCTCACCCGCCAAGCCGATGGCACATTCCGGCTCAACGGCACGAAATATTACACAACCGGAGCGCTGACGGCGCAGTACATTCCGGTCTTCGCCCTGGACGATGAGGAAAACCTCGTCGTGGCCTATGTCGACCGGCATGCGAAAGGCGTGACTGCGACGGACGACTGGTATGCGATGGGCCAGAAGGCCACTGTCAGCGGCACCACCGCCTTCGACGACGTGGTGGTGACGGCTGACCGCCTCGTCCCGCACAGTCGCCGTTATGAAACGCCGCAGGTCTTCGGCGCTTTCGGGCAGCTCATCCATGCCGCGATCGATGTCGGTATCGCCGAGGCGGCGCTCAAGGAGGGCGCCGATTTCATCGCCAACCAGTCGCGGCCGTGGTTCGAAAGCGGTTTGGAGCGCAACGCCGACGAACCGCATATCCTCCTGCGGTTCGGGCAGCTCGGCGTCCGCTTCTACGCGGCGCAGGAACTCCTGCGCAAGGCAGCCCGTGTGCTTGATGATTCGAAGCCCAACGTCAACGCGCAAACGGCGGCGCAGGCTTCCCTGGGGGTCGCGGCCGCCAAGGCCTTTGCAGGCGACGCGGCGCTTGAAATCACCAACGAGATTTTCTCCCTTTCGGGAACCCGGGCAGCCGATGACCGGTCCAACCTCCACCGCCACTGGCGAAACGCGCGCACACACACGCTTCATGATCCGAAC
>JBARWP010000052.1:0-3959 GCA_049646905.1 Pseudaminobacter sp.
CACGATGGACCCATCACAATCCGCCATAGCCGAGCGCCCGCGAGACGCGCCTGGCCGCGGCCATCGTCCGCTCGCGCTGGTCCTTGGACGGGACTGCGGCAATGAACTGGACCATGTCCACCACGCCCACCGCACCACACACGGCACCGCCGGAATCGAAGACGGGCGCGGCCAGCGTATTCAGTCCGATCGCCGATTCGTTGGGGGCGGTCGCCCAGCCCTGCTCGCGGATCTTCTCCAGTTGCACATTGAGTTCGGCGGGACTGATGATCGTATGCGGTGTGAGGACCTCGAGCTTGGAACGCAGGATACGGGCAGCGAATTCGGAGGATAGAAATGCCAGCGCCGCCTTGCCTTGTGCCGAGCAGTGAAAGGCGAGCAGCGAACCCGCACGCACCCCAATCTCGATCGGGGAGCGGCCCGGAACTGTAGCCAGAACCCTCATGCCGTCCGGCGTAACTTGTGAAATGACGGCGGAATGCCCCAATGCGTCCCGCAATTCCAGCAGCGCGTCGGCCGCGACATGGGCGAGGTCGAGACTGTCGCTGACGGCGCGCCCGAGCGCCACCAGACGGGGGCCGCACTCGTAACGGTCGGAATCCTTCGGCTGGATGATGTAGTCCTGATGCAGCAGCGTCTGCAGGTGCCGATAGATGCGGCTCTTCGTGGTGCCGAGCGCCTGCGCCAGCTCGGTGACGCCCATCGCCCGCCGCTCCCGCGCCAGGTTTTCCAGAATACCGAGAACGAGCTGTACCGCCTGAACGCCCTCTCCGCTCTTGCCTTCGATCCTTGGCATGCCTCGCCTCTTCCTCGTTGAACTCCACCCGCCCGCGCCGGTCCGCCCGGGACATTCGGCCCAGCGTTTCCTGTGCGCCATCGGAAGCCGTATTCGCCCCGATGCCGTCAAATGGTGAATCCCGGCCTTGACAGAGTTCCGGTGCCTGGGTGTAGAAAGTCTAATAATCAAAAAGCTGTTTCGAACAGCGAAACAATAGGAAGAACGGAAACCTATGTCAACTGCGCATCGAACCGATTTCCGGGAACGCTTCCTGCGGCGGGAAGCGCTGCTCGGCACCTTCATCAAGACACCCACGACCCACCCCATCGAGATCCTGGGCTCGATGGGATTCGACTTCGTCGTCATCGACGAGGAGCACGCGCCCTTCGACCGCGTGACGATCGACAACGGCCTGCTTGCCGCCCGCGCCGTCGGTACGGCAGGTTTTGTCCGCGTTGCCGAGCCGAGCCCCTCCAAGCTTCTTGCCGTGCTCGATGACGGCGCAACCGGCGTGCTGGTCCCGCACGTATCCAGTGTGGAGAAAGCGAAGGCGGTCGTCTCCGCCTGTCGCTACCGCGGCGGCTCGCGCGGCTTCTCCAATTCGCCGCGCGCCGGCGGCTATGGGGCAGTCAGCATGTGGCCGCATGTCGATGCGCAGGACAAGGCCGTGACCGTGATCGCCATGATCGAGGATCCGGAGGCGCTCGATGTGATCGACGGGATCGTCGCCGTTGAGGGTCTCGACGGCGTGTTCGTCGGCCGTGGTGATCTCTCCGTAGCCATGGGAGCGGAATCGCCCAACGCACCCTCGGTTCAAGTGGCCACCGAGCGGATCGCCAGGGCGGCCGTCGCGGCCGGCAAGCCGGTCTGCGTCATGGTCGGTTCCATTGCCGAGACCGAAGGTTTTCGCGCCATGGGCGCGAGCGCCTTCATCGTCTCGACCGACCAGGGGCTGATGCGCCAGGCCGCAGCGAAGGTGGTGCAGGAATTCAGCGCATTGCCCCGCACCGATTCCGTGGCGGCGCGCTGAGCGCCGCCATCACTTCCCGAGCAGGAGCAAAGAATGGTTTCCGAAACAACGCCCGCAAATGCCATGACCGCCAGCGACACGCGCGACGACGAGGTCGCCGCCCTGCTCAAGGGCGCGGTCGATTTGCACTGCCATAGCGGCCCCGCCGCGATGCCGCGCATTCTCGACCATCGCGAGGCGATGCGCGATGCCGCCGACGCCGGCTTCAGGGCGCTGCTCTACAAGGACCATTTCTATCTCGGCACGCCGCACGCCAAGCTGCTCGAAACCATCTATCCCGACAGCGGCGTGCAGCTCTTTTCCGGCATCGCGCTCAACAACGCCAGCGGGGGCATCAATCCTCATGCCGTCGATCACGCCGTCAAGATCGGCGCGAAGATTGTCTGGATGCCGACGCTGTCGGCTGCCAATCACATTCGAAAGGCCGAGACGGAGGGAAAGACCTTTCCCAAGACCGCGCAGAAGATGCTCGACGCCATCCCGCTTTCCGCGCTCGATGCCAACGGCAACCTTACCGACGAAGTGAAGCAGGTGCTCGACCTGATCGCCGAAGCTGACATCATCCTGGCTGGCGGCCACCTGCACGTCACCGAGCTTTTTCCGCTGTTCGAAGAGGCGAAGAAGCGGGGCGTAAAAAAGATGCTGGTCAATCACCCGACCTACATAATCGGCTGCTCGGACGAGGACATCAGGGGGCTGGTGGCGTTGGGCGTCCACATGGAGCATTCGATCTGCATGTTCATCGAAGGCTCGGGCAAGCAGTACGATGCGCAGACGCTCCGTCACCTGATCGAGGTCGCCGGCATCGACAGCACATGCCTTTGCTCCGATCTCGGGCTACGCGGTGCGCCACGGCCGATCGAGGGATACCGCCAGATCGTGCGCATGCTGCTCGACCTGCAGTTCTCGCATCAAGATATCCGCACGCTCATCGGCGACAATTCGGCGCGCCTCCTCAATCTGGCCGCCTGATCTGCCATGAACGTTCTGATCGTCTACGCCCACCCGGAACCGACATCGTTCTGTGCGGCGCTCAGGGACGAGGCGGTCGAGGCCATTCGGCATACCGGGCACGAGGCCGTGGTATCCGACCTTTACGGCGAAGGGTTCAACCCCGTGGCCGGACGCCACGATTTCCTGGCCGTGGCCGACGCCCGGCGATTCCACTACCAGAGCGAGCAGTTGCACGCCGCCAATGGCAGCGGCTTCAGCCAGGAACTCTCGCGCGAGCAAGCCCGCGTCGAGAGGGCAGACGCCATTATTTTCCTGTTTCCGCTGTGGTGGGGCGGGCCACCGGCAATCCTCAAGGGCTGGATAGACCGGGTGCTCGCCTATGGCTTCGCCTATATCGACGGCTATCGCTTCGAGACCGGCCTCTTCAAACACAAGCGCAGCCTGCTTTGCGTGACGACCGGCGGAACGCCGGCGCGCTTTTCGACAAACGGCGTCTATGGCGAGATCGCCAAGGTTCTATGGCCCATCCAGCGCCTGACGCTCGACTATATGGGGCTCGAAGCGGAGGCTCCATTCGTCTGCTATGGCGCGCCGCGCGTGGGTGGTGAGGGCCGCGCGGAATATCTGGCGGCCTGGCGCAGGCGTCTTGGCGAACTGCTGGGGAAGGAACCCCTGACCTCTGACAGACATCCCGCACCAACGATCGGCCACGCCGCGCCCTGGACGCGCCGCGGCTGAATCCTGAACGAGACAAACCGAGGGAACCGAACATGCCCGCCCGCAAGGTCATCATAAGCTGCGCCGTGACAGGCTCGATCCACACGCCGTCGATGTCGCCGCATCTGCCGGTCACCGCCGCGCAGATCGCGGAAGCCGCGATCGGCGCGGTCGAGGCGGGCGCGGCGATCGTTCACCTGCATGCGCGCGATTCGCGAGACGGACGTCCCGATCAGAGCCCCGAGGCCTTTTTGCCATTCCTCGAGGTGATCAAGCAGAAGTCCGACTGCATCATCAACATCACGACCGGCGGGGCGCCGACCATGAGCGTGGAGGAGCGGCTGAAACCGGTCGCCACCTTCAAGCCGGAAGTGGCGTCGCTCAACATGGGCACGATGAACTTCGGCCTGTTTCCCACGCTGCAGCGTTTCAAGGAGTTCAAACACGATTGGGAGCGGCCCTATATCGAAGGATCCAGGG
>JBARWP010000053.1:0-19324 GCA_049646905.1 Pseudaminobacter sp.
GCGATACACACATGGCAAAGGCAGCAGAGGTCGGGAGCTATACCTTATAGGCGACAAGAACCGCGCCGGCGGCAATCAGGGCGACACCGAGCCAGTTCAGGCCGCTCAACCGCTCACCCAGAAAGACAACGCCGAAGACGGCGACCAGGACCACGCTCAGCTTGTCTATCGGCGCGACCTGCGCGGCATTGCCAAGTTTCAGCGCGCGGAAATAGCACAGCCACGACGCACCCGTTGCCAGGCCGGAAAGAATGAGGAAGCCATAAGTCTTTCCGGAGATTTCGGCAGGGTGCTGGATTTGCCCTGTCGCAGCGACAAGGACCGCCAGCACGGCGACGATGACAAGGGTACGGATCAGCGTGGCGAAATCCGGATTGATGCTTTCGACGCCGACCTTGGCGAAAATCGCGGTCAGGGCGGCGAAGACCGCTGACAACACCGCCCAGAACTGCCACGACGCGAGAGCCGAATTCATGACCGGTTCCTCCGAAAAGCGCTCGGCATGACGATGAGCGCCGTCACCCTTTCGCAATGTCTACCGCGCCAGATCGGCGACGACCGCGTCGAGCACGATCATGCCCGAGGCCGTCGCGCGCAGGCGCGAATTGCCGATCGGCGCGACAAGGCCCTCGTCCTGCAGCACGCAAATGCGCGGCGACGACAGCGGCCGGCCCGAAAGCGCCTCGTAGCGGGCAAGGTCGATGCCCTCAGTCAGCCTCAACCCCATCAGCAGGAACTCGTCGGCTTCCTCTGAGCGCGTCAGGATCTCGCCGCCCGTGATGCCATGCCCTTGCGCTTCGACGAGATTGGCCCAGGTTTCGGGCATCTTCTCGGTCATCGTCACCACGCGCCGGCCGTCCTCGATGAAGCGGCCATGGGCGCCGGGGCCAACGCCGACATATTCGCCGTAGCGCCAATAGGTGAGGTTGTGCCGGCTTTCGGCGCCTGGCCTCGCGTGATTGGAAATCTCATAGGCCGGCAGGCCGTGATGCGCGGTCACTTCCTGCGTGACCGCGTAAAGCTCGGCGGCGTGGTCGGCATCGGGGATTTCGAACTTGTGCGCCTGATGCAGCGCATAGAAGCGCGTGCCTTCCTCGATGGTCAACTGGTAGAGCGACAGGTGATCCGCGGCGTGGCCGATCGCCTGCTCCAGTTCGGACGCCCAGGCCTCCGGTGCCTGGCCCGGCCGCGCATAGATCAGGTCGAAAGAAAGACGCGGGAAGATTTCCCGCGCCAGTCCGATGGCATGCAGTGCTTCGGCCACATTGTGCAGCCGGCCGAGGAAGCGCAGGTCAGCGTCGTTCAGCGCCTGCACGCCAAGCGAGACGCGGTTGACACCGGCAGCACGATAACCTCGAAAGCGCTCGGCCTCGACCGAGGACGGATTGGCTTCCAGCGTGATCTCGATGCCGTCCGGAACGGTCCAGTTCCGCGCCACCGCCTCCAATACCGTTGCAACCGTCTGCGGCTTCATCAGCGACGGCGTGCCGCCGCCGAGAAAGATACTGGTCACCCGCCGGGGGCCGGTGCGGGCGCGCATCGTGGCAAGCTCCGTCTCGAAGGCGCGGGCGAAGCGCTCCTGATCGACGGGCTGGTGGCGGACATGGCTATTGAAGTCGCAATAAGGGCATTTGGCCGCGCAGAAAGGCCAATGGATATAGACGCCGAAGCCCGGATCGCGTTCCGACACCGTTTTTCCTCAGGCCGAGCCAAGCTTGGCGCGGGCGAATTTCTGGAAGGCGCGCGCACGATGGGACAGCGCATTCGCCTGCCCCGGCTTCCAGCCGTGCTTTTCCTGCGCTTCCATCTCGCCGAACGTCTTGTCATAGCCGTCCGGAACGAAAACGGGATCGTAGCCGAACCCCTTGTCGCCACGCGGCGGCCAGACCAGATGCCCTTCCGCCTCGCCGCGGAAATACTCGGCGTGACCGTCCGGCCAGGCAAGGCAGATGACGGCGACGAAGCGTCCGGTACGGCTTTCGGGCGACGATGCACCAACCTCCTGCATTGCCACTTCGGCCCGCTGCATGGCCATGCCGAAATCGCGCTTGCCGTCCGGCAGTTCGGCCCAGTTGGCGGTGTAGACGCCCGGCTGCCCGTCGAGCGCGTCGATGCACAGGCCCGAATCATCCGACAGCGCGGGCAACCCGGTTGCGCTCGCGGCGGCATGTGCCTTGATATAGGCGTTCTCTTCGAAGGTCGTGCCGGTCTCGTCAGGCTCCGGCAATCCGTATTCCCGGGCCGACCTCGCCTCGAAGCCGAAAGGCGCCATCAGGTCGGCAAATTCGCGCAATTTACCGTCATTGTGGCTGGCAACGACGATTTTCCTGTCTTCAAGCGGCCTCATTAAAGTCCCCAGATGCGTGGTTCGGCAAATTCCAGCGAATTGCCCGATGGATCACGGAAATAGATCGAACGTCCACCCTGCGGCCATTCGAAATCCGCCTCGATAGCGACGCCTCGTGCTTGCAGCCGGGTCTTCCACCGGTCGATTTCCTCAGCGCTGGCGGCAAAGCAGAGATGGCCATTGCCAACGGTGCCGTGCGGCGGAACCGGCAGCCGGGCATCGGGCGATGGCGGAACCCTGGTGGCCTCGGCATTGAAGAGCAGCAGCACACCCTGCCCGCAGCGAAAGAATACATGCCGCCCGTCCACCTTCGCGATGCGCTCAAGGCTCATCACTTCGCCGTAGAACTTTTCCGCGGCGTCGAGATCGGTGACATAGAGGGCGGATTCAAGGATGGCGGAAGGGGTCATGGAACACCGAAAGCATGAGCCCTCTTCAAGCCACCGCCATCTGCTGCAGGTCGACCAGACGGGAAATGCCCTTCTTGGCGAGCATCATCAGGGCGGAAAACTCTTCTTCCGAGAATGGGATGCCTTCGGCGGTCCCCTGAATCTCGACAATGCCGCCCTTGCCCGTCATGACGAAATTGGCGTCGGTGCCGGCGCTGGAATCTTCCAGATAGTCGAGGTCGAGCACCGGCTGGCCGTCATGGATGCCGCAGGAGATCGCCGCGACGTGATCCTTGAGCACTTTCGAGACGCTGACCATCTGGCGCGCTTCCATCCAGCGCAGGCAATCGTGGAGAGCCACCCAGCCGCCGGTGATCGAGGCGGTACGGGTGCCGCCATCGGCCTGCAGCACGTCGCAATCCACGGTGATCTGCATTTCGCCAAGCGCCTGCAGGTCGACAACGGCCCGCAGGGAGCGGCCTATCAGGCGCTGTATTTCCAGTGTCCGCCCGCCCTGCTTGCCAGCGGAGGCCTCGCGGCGCATGCGGTCGCCGGTGGAGCGCGGCAACATGCCGTATTCGGCCGTCACCCAGCCCTTGCCGGTATTGCGCATCCAGCCGGGAACCTTCTCCTCGAGGCTTGCCGTGCACAGCACATGGGTGTCGCCGAACTTGACCAGGCAGGAGCCTTCCGCATGCTTGGAGACGTTGCGCTCGAAGGAGATCGCACGCATTTCGTCGAATTGGCGTTTGGAAGGGCGCATGAAGGTTCTTTCTGTTGGCTTTATCGGGAATCCCGCGCTTGTAGCTCATGAGGCGGCGGGGGCAAAGCAAAACCCGACAGGGGTGAACGGTTGTGTTCCTGCAACGCCAGTTTATATGATTCTGCCGGAGGTTCGGTAAAACCATGACGAAACCGGGACTGGACCAGGCATTGGAGTCGCTCGACGCTCGCTCGCGCGACATTTTCCGCCGCATCGTCGATTCCTATCTGCTGGACGGCGAACCCGTCGGCTCGCGCAATCTCGCGCGCATGCTGCCCTCGTCGCTGTCACCGGCAACCGTGCGCAACGTGATGAGCGACCTGGAGCATCTCGGGCTCGTCTATGCGCCGCACATCTCGGCCGGCCGGCTGCCGACCCAGAAGGGCCTGCGCTTCTTCGTCGACAGCTTCATGGAGCTCGGCGACCTGACCGATGAGGAACGCCGCAACATCGAGACGCAGGTCAAGGCCTCGGGCAAAGGCGCCACGCTGGAGCAGATGCTGATCGAGGCCAGCCAGATGCTGTCGGGCATGTCGCGCGGCGCCGGCGTCGTGCTTGCCACCAAGAACGAGGTGCCGCTCAAGCATATCGAGTTCATCCAGCTCGAGCCCCGCCGGGCGCTCGCCGTGCTGGTGTCGCAAAACGGCGATGTCGAGAACCGCGTGGTCGAACTGCCGGCCGGCGTGACCGCCTCGCAACTGCACGAAGCCTCGAACTATCTCAACGCGCATATCGGCGGGCGCACTCTTGCCGAGGCAAAGAACGAGATCGCCCGCCTGAAGCAGGAGACCATGGCCGCGCTCGACACCCTGTCGCAGGATCTGGTCGAAAGAGGGCTCGCCGTCTGGGCCGGCTCCGAAGACGGGCTGCCGGCGCGCCTGATCGTGCGCGGACGCGCCAATCTGCTCGAAAACGTCACCGCCCAGGCCGATATCGAACTGCTGCGCCATCTGTTCGATGACCTGGAAACGCAGGACGGCATGGTCCAGCTTCTCGACCTAGCCGAGGCGGGCTCGGGCGTGCGCATCTTCATCGGTTCGGAGAACCGGCTGTTTTCGCTGTCGGGTTCCTCGCTGGTGGTCGCGCCCTATCGCGACAAGGATGCCCGCGTGGTGGGCGCGCTCGGCGTCATCGGCCCAACCCGGCTCAACTACGCCCGCATCGTGCCGATGGTGGACTATACCGCCCAGATCATCTCCCGAATGCTGCGCTGACGGCCGCCCGCACCGTAGCGCATGGCGGCCAACAGGTGTAACCTGCTTGCCTGACACCGCAGGAGAGGTCCATGGCGCTGGAGGAAATCAAGGCGCGCATCAGCCTGCTCATCGAGCAGATGATCGAGCAGCCGGAAGACGCCCATGAGATCCATGAGCGCATCCGCGAGCAACTGAACGAGCTGCGCGCGATGGGAATGCCGCTGCCGGCCGATCTCGTCGAACTGGAAAGGCGCCTCGATACGGGTTTCCGGCAAGCCGACGGTTGAGCCAGTAGCCGCCATCTCACCCAAGCTTTTGTTTTGGGCCATGTGTTAGCCGCGCCGACCGCGCAGCACCATGTCGAACTCGACCACATTGGAATAGATCGGCGTGCCGACATCCATGCCATAGGGCGAGCGCAGCACTTTGCCCTGCACATGGAAGATGATGTTGCGACGGTTGCGATCGCTCACACTGGCCTCGAACTGCGCCTTGCGGGTCTTGCCGCGTGCCGTCAGCACCCCATCGATCCGTGCGCTGGCCTCGCCCGTGCGCGTGACGCTCGTCGACTGGAACGTGATTTCGGGGAAATTCTCGACATCGAACACCGCATCCGAGCGCAGGAAATTCTCCACGCGCTTCTCGCGCGCCCGCACACTGGCCGGAATGAGCGTGATGCTGACTTTCGATCGGCCGACGTCGCGGCCGTCAATGCTGAACGTGCCGTGAAATTGCGCAAAATCGCCGTCGATCCCGCCGCCCGCGATCTGCCCGACATGAAAGGCAATGCGCGAGGAAGGCTCGATGCGGTAGCTGCCGGCGGCCTCCGACAGCGCATCGGCGCGAGCACTGGAGGCAAGGGCCAGGGCCGGGATCAGGCAGGCGACCCACAGCCATTTCAAAATACGGCAAGACATTTCTCACCTCCCGGAGGTTCGCCCTACGCCCTGCCCGGACGCAGCATGCGTTTCAGCACCTCGTCGCCGAGCCAGAAATGGTGTCGAAGGGCCGCGCCCATGTGGCCGGCAACCAGCAAGGCCGCCCCATAGGCGAGCCACTGATGGATTTCGCGCCAGAAGCTCTCGCTCGCCTCGGACCGGACAAGCGGCAGGTCTGGTATGACGACCAGGTTGAAGGCAAAGCTCGGCACGTCGAGAGTGGAGCTGGAAACCAGTGCCCAACCCGCCAGGGGCAAGGCAAGCAGCAGCAGATAGAGCAGCGATTGCATCGCCCACGCAGCGTATCGCTCGGCGGTACCCAGCGTCGCCACGGCGCGCGGGCGCCTTTGGATTCCCGCCCATACCAGCCGCAATACGGACAGGCCGAGCAGCAGGAAGCCGAAGGACTTGTGCCACTGGATCAGCACGAACTGCAACGCCATGCTGTGCACCCACTGCATCGTCACGCCGAGCACCACTTGCCCGAGAAACAGCACGGCGATGATCCAGTGAAACAGGATCGCCACCAGTCCGAAAGATTCTTCGCCATTGCGCAGCATAGTTGATTTTCCCGCAAGGCTACGGCGTGCGTGGCCAAGGATAGTGCCGGCCCTGCGAAAAATCATCGCACGAGCTTGTGATTTGGGCCTTGAGCGGAAACGATGTGTGCAAGCTCGTCTGCCGCCTGTTGAAGCGCTCCTTCGCTCCGATTATCTACTTACGGGCAGATTTCATGTCTCGAAGGATGCCGGTCGGGCCTGCATCCACTCGGTTTCGTCAACGCCGCCCTCGCCGGGCGCCGCAATCTGGGAGCAAGACCCGTGAACCAACCCGTTACCAGCACCCATGCACCCGGCCGGGGCCGTGTTTTCAATTCGATCACCGAGACGATCGGAGATACGCCGCTGGTGCGGCTCGACAAATTCGCAGCGGAAAAGGGCATCGTCGCAAATTTGATGGCCAAGCTCGAATTCTTCAATCCGATCGCCTCGGTCAAGGACCGCATCGGCGTAGCGATGATCGAGGCGCTGGAGGCGGCCGGAACCATCTCCCCGGGCAAATCGACCCTGATCGAGCCGACCTCCGGCAATACCGGTATTGCCCTTGCCTTTGCCGCGGCGGCCAAGGGTTACAAGCTGATCCTGACCATGCCGGAAACCATGTCGACCGAGCGCCGTAAGATGCTGGTCCTGCTGGGCGCCGAACTGGTGCTGACGGACGGTTCGAAGGGCATGAAAGGTGCCATCGCCAAGGCCGAAGAGCTGAGCCGAAGCATCCCCGATGCCGTCATCCCCCAGCAGTTCGAGAATCCGGCCAATCCGGAAATCCATCGCCGGACGACGGCCGAGGAAATCTGGAACGACACGAAGGGCGAGGTCGATATCATCGTCTCCGGCATCGGCACCGGCGGCACGATCACCGGCGTCGGCCAGGTCCTGAAGGAACGCAAGGCGGACGTGCGCATCGTCGCCGTCGAGCCGGAGGCCTCGCCGGTCCTGTCGGGCGGCAATCCCGGCCCGCACAAGATCCAGGGCATCGGCGCCGGCTTTGCGCCCAAGGTGCTCGACACCTCGATCTATGACGAGATCGTCCAGGTCTCCAACGAGGATGCGATCGCCAATGCCCGCCTGGTTGCGCGGCTCGAGGGTGTTCCGGTCGGCATTTCATCCGGCGCAGCCCTGCAAGCGGCAGTGGTCGTCGGTTCGCGGCCGGAGAACAAGGGCAAGAATCTCGTCGTCATCATTCCCTCTTTCGCCGAGCGTTATCTCTCGACCGTCCTGTTCGACGGTCTGGGCCTGTAGACAGCGGAGTACAACCTTACGACGAATATTCGGGTTGGCATTTCCGTATCGCCGATTAAACTCGCCCGGCTCACGTCGGGTCGGGAAGGTGGCGCGGCGTCAAACAGGGAGGAACCAGATGATGCTCGACCTGAAATCAAAATTCGTCGCGGCGGGCGCAGTCGCGCTTTCACTCGGCCTTGCATCGATACCTGCCAAGGCGCAGGAGTTCATCAATGTGCTGACCGGCGGCACCTCGGGCGTCTATTATCCGCTCGGCGTGGCGCTGTCGGACATCTACGGCAAGGATATCGAGGGCGCACGCGCCCAGGTGCAGGCAACCAAGGCCTCGGTCGAAAACCTCAACCTGCTGCAACAGGGCAAGGGTGAAATCGCATTCGCGCTCGGCGATTCGGTCAAGCTCGCCTGGGAAGGCAACACCGAGGCCGGCTATCCCGGCAAGCTCGACAAGCTGCGCGGCATCGCCGCCATCTACCCGAACTTCATCCAGATCGTCGCCAGCGCCGATTCCGGCATCAAGACGCTGGCCGACCTGAAAGGCAAGAGCCTTTCGGTCGGCGCCCCGGCTTCGGGAACCGAACTCAATGCCCGCGCCATCTTCGAGGCCGCCGGCATGAAATACGAGGATCTCGGCAAGGTCGAGTACCTTCCCTTCGCCGAATCGGTCGAACTCATCAAGAATCGCCAGCTCGATGCGACGCTTCAGTCGGCCGGTCTTGGTGTTGCCTCCATCCGCGACCTGTCGACCTCGCTGAAGATCAACGTCGTCGCCGTGCCCCAGGCGGATGTCGAAAAGATCGGTGCACCCTATGTCTCGGAGATGATCCCGGCCGGCACCTATGACGGGCAGGCCGAAGATGTCGAGACTGCCGCGGTCGGCAACTTCCTCATCAGCCATGACGGGGTTTCGGAAGAGACCGCCTACCAGATGACTAGGCTGCTGTTCGAAAATCTCGACAAGCTGACCGCAGCCCACGCGGCCGCCAAGGCCATCGATCCAGCCAAGGCGCTTGAAGGCATGCCGGTGCCCCTGCATCCCGGCGCCGAGCGCTACTATAAGGAAAAGGGCCTGCTGAAGTAGCCAGGAGCCACTTTGCCGAGGCCTTGCGCCACCTCGCGCATTCGTCCGGTCGGTATCTTCTCCCCGTCAGCGGGGAGAAGCGGTATATCATTGACCGTGCCGGAACCCATTTTCCTCGTTTGCTGGAAGCCTGGCGATGACTGAACCGAAACCGCAAACGCAGACTTTTCTGTCCTCGGAACCAGAGGAGGCGGTCGAGGGCCTGCCGCCCGGTTGGGGCGAAGGCCTAGCCGGCCGGATCGCCTTCTGGATTGCTGTCGCCTTTTCGGCTTTCCAGCTCTACACCGCCGCCTATGGCACACTGCCAAGCCAGGTGGTGCGGGCCATGCATGTCGGTTTTCTGCTGCTGCTCGGCTTCGTGCTGATCGGCAACCTCACCGCGCGCAGCACCATCGGCAAGGTCTGGTTCTGGGTGCTCGGCGGTCTCGGCATGCTGACCGGCATCTACAACTGGGTCGAATATGTCCCGCTGATCCATCGCAGCGGCTTCCTGACCAATCTCGACCTGGCCGTTGGCGTCGTCCTGATCGTCCTGGTCTTCGAAGGGGCGCGCCGCCTCATGGGCCTGCCGCTCGCCATCATTGCCGGCATCTTCCTGGCCTACTGCTTCTTCGGCAACTACCTCCCTGCCCCCTTCATCCATCGCGGCTACGATTTTGCGCAGATCATCGAGAATTTCGCCTTCGGCACCGAGGGCATCTACGGCACGCCGGTCTATGTCTCGGCCGCCTATATCTTCATCTTCGTGGTCTTTGCCGCCTTCCTCGAACGGGCCGGCATGATCGCATTGTTCAACGATGTTGCGCTCGGTCTCGTCGGCGCATGGCGCGGCGGGCCGGCTCAGGTCTGCGTGCTGTCATCGGCGCTGATGGGCACCATCTCCGGTTCGGGCGTCGCCAATGTGGTGGCGAGCGGACAGTTCACCATACCGCTGATGAAACGGTATGGCTTTCGCTCCGCCTTCGCCGGCGGCGTGGAGGCGACGTCCTCCATGGGCGGTCAGATCATGCCGCCGGTGATGGGCGCCGTTGCCTTCATCATGGCCGAAACACTCAACGTGCCCTATGCCGAAGTCGTCAAGGCGGCGATCATCCCGGCGATGCTCTATTTCGGCGTCTGTTTCTGGCAGGTCCACCTGGAAGCCGGCAAGGCCAATCTCAGCGGCATGGACAAGGCCTCGCTGCCGAACCCCTGGGACGCGGTGAAGCAGCATTGGGCGCTGATCCTGCCGCTAGCCGCTCTCGTCTATCTGCTCTTTGCCGGCTACACGCCGATTTTTGCCGGCACGATGGGGCTTGCGCTGACGATCGTGCTCATCCTCGGCACGCCGCTGGCAGCCCTGATCGGTCCATTTGCATTCCGCGTTGTGTTCTGGATCGCGCTCGGTCTCGGCGCCGCAGCCTTCATGAAGTTCGGCGTCAACATATTGGCGCTGGTCATCGGCGGGCTGGTTCTGGCCTGCCTGCTGTTCAAGGGCGGGCGCGAGACCTTGGTGATCTGCATCGAATCTCTCGCCTACGGCGCCAAGAACGCGCTGCAGGTCGGGATCGCCTGCGCCATCGTCGGCATCGTCATCGGCACGCTGACGCTGACCGGCATCGCCTCCACCTTCATCGGCGCTATCATTGCCATCGGCCAGGACAATCTGTTTCTCTCGCTGGTCCTGACGATGCTTACCTGCCTTGTGCTGGGCATGGGCATTCCGACCATACCGAACTACATCATCACGTCCTCGCTCGCGGGCCCTGCCCTGCTCGAGCTCGGCGTGCCCCTGCTGGTCAGCCATATGTTCGTCTTCTATTTCGGCATCATGGCCGACCTGACGCCACCAGTGGCGCTCGCTGCCTTCGCAGCAGCCCCGATGGCCAAGGAGTCGGGCATGAAGATCGCCGTGCAGGCGTCCAAGCTCGCCGTCGCTGGCTTCGTCGTGCCGTTCATGGCCGTCTACACGCCGGCGCTGATGCTGCAGGATGCCGGCCCGATGGCCGCCGAGTACGGCTATGCGGTCGAAGTCCTCTATGTCGTGATCAAGGCCTGTGCCGGCATCGCGCTCTGGGGCGCGGCAGCGGTCGGCTTCCTCATCGGGCCGATGGCGATATGGGAGCGGCTTGCTGCCTTCGCCGCAGGTGTGCTGCTCATTCTCGCACTGCCGCTCACCGATGAAGCCGGCTATGTGCTGGCTGCCCTTCTGGTCGGGCAGCATTGGTGGCGCACGCGTCGCGCCCGTCGTACTGCGGCGGTGTGATGAGTCTTTGCCTGCTGGTCAGCGGCAAGGTCAGTGTCCTGGCGATAAGCGCCTTTACCCTGGCGTGGAGCCATTCGGTGGAGAAAACGCGCTGGGAGGAGGATTGGCGCTTGACGCCGGCCGGCCTGCAGATCGTCGAGGCCCGTATCCAGGGCTCGGGCGCAGGCATGGAGCCGCCTGCGGAGGCCGTGCTGAAAGACGGCTGGTGGGTCTATGCCCCGCAACTGCCGCCGCAACCGAAATTGCTGCTTGCCGCATCGGGTGCCACGGGCGCCGGCTGGTCGCTTTGTGCGGGCGGCGAATGTCTCGAACTTGGTGCAACGCCCGGTTCGCAGGTGGAGTTGTCGGCCTGTGAGGGGCGGGAGCCGCACGCTCCCGCGAAATGACCGTCTGGGGTCTTCTCGCCAGACTCTCAGCGGCGTTTCTTGGCGTCGCTGGAATCAGGTGCGTGAGGACCTTGCGGTCGGTCAGCGAAAGCTGGCGGGTCTTTCGAGCGGCCTGCCCTGACGGCGCGCATAGGCCGGGCCGGGGCCGCGCATATAGTAGCGCTCGGGCCGGTAGGTCGGTGCCACGAATTCACGAATTGCGGTCGCGTAGCTGGCGATGTGGGTCCAGAATGCGATGGTCATTGTCTTCGTCCCTGTCCCTTCGGATGTCCCTTCCGAAATATGGACGTGATACTAGCGTCCTGTCGTGAATAGTCCGTGAATGGGATGTTAATCTTCGGGCCGAAACCCGTCGGATCATGGCCGAAAGGCGGTTGATTCGCGGCATTTCCCCGGCATTCGTCACTAATCTGACGGCTGTGCCTTTCCTGCAACAATCAATCCTGCCGCCATGGCTCCAAGATTTTCGTTCCACGCCGATTTGCCGGGAACCGGCACGCAGACAAGACGTTCGAAAGAAAGAGGGGGCGCTGCCCTGATGGAGTTGGACCTCAACGCAGGCCTGCTCCGATTTCACCCGCTTCACCAACAGGAAGGACTCACGAGATGGGCTTTTTTTCGAAAGACATCAAAACGCTGGACGATCTCTTCGTGCATACGCTGCGCGACATCTATTATGCCGAAAAGCAGATCGAGAAGGCGCTGCCCAAGATGATCGACAAGGCGAGCGACGCGACACTCAAGGCCGGCTTCGAAAAGCATTTGAAGGAAACCGAGGGCCACATCACCCGGCTGGAGGAAGTGTTCGAAATGCACGGGGTCAAGGCCAAGGCGGTCAATTGCCCGGCTATCGACGGTATTCTCGATGAAGCCGACGAAGTCAGCGGCGACATTGATGACAAGCAGGTTCTGGATGCCGCCCTTATCGCATCGGCGCAGGCCGTGGAACACTATGAGATGACGCGCTACGGCACGCTCATGGCATGGGCCAAGCAGCTTGGCCGCAGCGATTGCGCTTCGGTCCTGGCGAAGAACCTCAAGGAAGAGGAAGCAACCGACAAGAAGCTGACAGAGATGGCCGAAAACGGGGTCAACCGCCAAGCTGCCTAGATCGCTACACACAGGCTCCTAAGCATTGCCGATCAGCACACCTGCGGCCAGCACCAGCGCGCCTCCCAGCACTACCTGCAGGGAGGCGCGCAGCCATGGCGTCTCCATGTAGCGGTTCTGGATGAAGACGATCACCCAGAGTTCGACGAAGACCACCGCCACGGCAATCGTGGTGGCCGTCCAGAAGTCGGCGATCAGATAGGGAAGCGCATGGCCAAGGCCGCCGATGGTGGTCATGATGCCTGAAGCCAGCCCTCTGATGAGCGGCGAACCCCGCCCGGAAAGCTTGCCGTCGTCATGTGCCGCCTCGGTGAACCCCATCGAGATACCGGCACCGACAGAGGCCGACAGCCCGATCAGGAATGTCTGCCAAGTGTCCTGCGTGGCGAAGGCTGCCGCGAAGATCGGCGCAAGCGTGGAGACCGAGCCATCCATCAGTCCGGCCAATCCCGGCTGCACCATCGTCAGGATAAACTGCCGGCGTTCGGTTGCCGCCTCTGCCGACTTCACATCCTCGGGCACATGCTTGAGGCCGAGGCGCTGCGCCAGCGACTCGTGCGATTTCTCGGCCGCCGCCAGGTCACCGAGCAGCTTGCGGGTCGAAGCGTCGCTGATGCGCTTGGCTGCCTCGATATAGAAGCGATAGGCCTGCGCCTCCATCTGCTCGGCCTGCCCGCGCACCTTGTCGATGCCGAGCGGACGCACCAGCCAGTCGGGCTTGCGATCGTAATAGTCGCGCACATGCTCGCGCCTGATCAGCGGAATGCGTTCGCCGAAGCGCTTGCGGTGCAGTTCGATCAGCGCGGCGCGGTGTCCGTCCTCTTCCTGCGCCATCTCCTCGAACACCTTGGCGGAGGCCGGAAACTGCTCGGCCAGACCATCAGCATAGGAGCGATATATCCGTGCATCGTCTTCTTCCGAAGAAATCGCCAGCGCCAGGATTTCCTGTTCCGAAAGGGATTGGAAGGAGCGGCGGCCAAAGCCGAAGACGCGGGACAACATGCGATAATTCCTAGTTTAGAATGATTCTAAATAGGAGAATACCCGGGCCGGATCAATGGATAAAAGGGGCGCAAGAAAATTTGCGGTCCGCTCTTATTATAGGCTTAGGTTCGCCTATATGAGGACCCTGCCCCTGATAAGGAACTCCCCATGCCGCCTGCCAAACAGCCCCTCGACTCAAAACCCGTTCTCGACCTGATCGCCAGCATCCAGACCGATCTGGACCGGCTGAAAGCCATGCTGCAGCCGCCGGCGCGGAAATTCGATCCGGCCAATCCGCACAACAAGTCCAGCGACGGCAAGCTGACGGAAGAAGGCGTCGAGTGCTGCTATCGCATGTTCGATGAGGGCAAGAGCCGTTATTCGGTGGCTCGGGCCATGCACATCTCCTTTGCCGCGGCCACCCACCGCTTCAAGGCGTGGCGCAAGGCTGGCGGCGAAAACCGCAGGAAAGCATTGCTGGGGTGAGGAACGCCGAAGGCTGACGAAAGGTTCGGCGCTCAGTCCAGCGTGCGACGGAACCTGAACAACGCCAGGGCGGCGAACAGCACCACAAAGGCCATCAGTGCGCCGACCTCTGCCGAAATCGCCGGCAAGTTGGCGCCCTTCAGCATCACCGCCCGGATGATGCGGATGAAATGCGTCAGCGGGAAGATCTCCCCCAGCCATTGCGCCCAGTCGGGCATGCCGCGAAATGGGAACATGAAGCCCGACAGCATCAGTGAGGGCAGGAAGAAAAAGAAGGTCAGCTGCATGGCCTGCATCTGTGTGCGCGCGATCGTGGAGATGGTGTAGCCGAGCAGCACCAGCGACAGCACGAAGATCAGGATCGCCGAAAACAGGAGCGGCATGGAGCCGACGAAGGGCACGGAAAACATCAGCGTTGCCGCCGCCAGCACGACAGCCACCTGCACGGCGCCGATCACCAGGAACGGCAGCACCTTGCCGAGCATGATCTCGGCCGGGCTCGCCGGCATGGCCAAAAGGTTTTCCATCGTGCCGCGCTCGGTCTCGCGCGTCAGCGCCATCGACGTCATCATCACCATGGTCATTTGCAGGATGACGCCCAGAAGGCCCGGCACGATATTATATTGCGAGATGCCCTCGGGGTTGTAGCGTCGATGCACTACGACCTGAAGCTGCCCCTTTGCTTGCTCTGCCGCTTCGGCCTGCATACCCTGTTCGCGCAGCAAGGCCTGGCTTGCCACCGTGCTCAGTGTCGAAATGGCGTTGCTTGCGACGGACGGGTCGGTGGCATCCGCCTCAATCAGGATGCGCGGCTCGTCGCGCCGTTCGACGCGGCGGGCAAAATCGCTGGGGATGGTCACCACGAAGGAAACCGCGCCTTCCGCCATCAGCGCCTCGGCCTGCTCGGCACTCTGCACGACATGGTCGAACCGGTAGTAGCCGGTGGTCTCCAGGGCCGACACCATTGCCCGCGTATATTGGTCCTGGCTGGTCGCCACCAAGGCCGCCGGCAGGCCCTTCGGATCGTTGTTGATGGCATAGCCGAACAGCACGAGCTGCATCAGCGGCACACCCAGCATCATGGCGAAGGTGATGCGGTCGCGGCGCATCTGGATGAATTCCTTCACCAGAAGCGCACCGAGACGAGCGAAGGAAAAGACCGCGCTCATGCCATATTGTCCTTCGACCCGGCCATGAACTGGATGAACACATCTTCCAGGCTGGTTTCACCGGGCTCGACGCGCGTCCCCTTACGGCCGGCAATCTCCTTCAGCGTCGTTTCGAGCAATTCACGATCCGAGCCGACGACATGCAGCGTCGTGCCGAATGGGGCGACCTGCTCCACGCCGGGCTTGCCTTCCAGGCCTGCCGCCACTTCGTCCAGCTTCGGGCCGGTGACGACGAAGGTCGTCAGGCCGGCATTCTCGATCACCTCGTCCACGGTGCCGGTGGCAAGCAGCTTGCCGTAGGAAATATAGCTGATGCGGTGGCAACGCTCGGCCTCGTCCATATAGTGGGTCGAGACCAGCACGGTCAGCCCGTCGCGCGCCAGTCGGTGGATCTCGTCCCAGAATTCACGCCGCGCCTTGGGGTCGACACCGGCGGTCGGCTCGTCCAGCAGAAGCAGCTTCGGTTTGTGCATGATGCAGGCGGCGAGCGCCAGGCGCTGCTTCCAGCCGCCCGACAATGTGCCGGCAAGCTGGTCGCGCCGCGAGGCAAGGCCCAGATCCTCCAGCGTGTTGTCGACATGCTCCCGAACCGGCTTGAGTTGATAGAGCCGCGCGACGAATTCCAGGTTCTCGCCGATAGTCAGGTCCTCGTAGAACGAGAATTTCTGGGTCATGTAGCCGACCTCGCGCTTGATCTTCAGGCTCTCGGTCAGAAGGTCATAGCCGAGCACTTTGCCCTCGCCCTCATCGGGCGTCAGCAATCCGCACATGATGCGGATCGTGGTGGTCTTGCCCGAGCCGTTCGGGCCCAGGAAGCCTACGATCTCGCCTTCGGCGACGCTCATCGTGACATGATCGACGACGGTCTTGGTGCCGAACCGCTTGACCAGATTGGTGACTTCAATGGCGTTCATGGCGTTCGCCACCATCAATCCTGCGCCAGAACCACGTCGACGATCTGCCCCGGCTGCAGCGGAGTGGCGTTGCCCTGCGGCCGCGCCTCGACGAGATAGACCAGCTTCTGGCGTGTCTCCAGCGAGTAGATCACCGGCGGGGTGAATTCGGGCTCGGGCGAGACATAGCTTACGGTCGCCTTCAAATCCGGACCGCAGCCGTCACAACGCACGACAAGCTCAGTGCCGGTGCTGACCGTCGAGAACGAGGCCTCCGGCACATAGACCTTCAGCTTCACCGCGCCGTCGGGCAGCATCGAGATCACCGGGGAGGAGGGACCGGCCACATCGCCCGGGTTGCGGATGACATCGCTGATGCGGCCAGCCGAAGGCGCCTGGATCTTTCGCTGGGAAAGCCGCCAGCGGGCCTGTTCCAGTTGCGCCTGCGCGCCCTTCACTTGCTGTTCGGCCGCCTTGATCGTCTCGGCACGCGCGGGCAGGCCTGCCACCGCAAGATTGGCCTTGCTTTGCCCGATTTCCGCCTCGGCCACCTCGACGGAGGTCGAAGCCTCGTCAAACTGCGCCTGGGTGGCGATGCCGCGCTTGAGCAGATCGGTCACGCGCGAAAGCACGCGGCCGGCTTCTTCGGCCCTGGCTTCGGCGGAACGCACAGCCGCCTCCAGGACGGCGATTTCTTCCGGGCGCTTGCCGAGCCTGAGATCGGCCAATTGCGCCTCAGCCTGCGCCAATGCGGCTTCCGCCTGCGCCACTGCTATCCTGGCATCGGCATCCTCAAGCATGCCGATGGTTTCGCCGGCCGCGACATGGTCGCCGCGGCTGACCTCGATGGACCGCACCTGCGCCACTTCGATCGGCGCCAGCAACACATAATCGCCCTCGACATAGCCGACCGCCAATGGCGAGGCGGCCGCGCAGGACGAGAACAGCGAGGCGACAAAGGGAATGGCACAAAGCAGGCTCATGGCTTTTTGCCCTTCCTGAAAGCCAGCATGGCGTCGAGATTATCCTTGGCAACGCTCGTCACCAGTGCGGCCTCTGCCGGACCGAGGGCCTCCCAGCCCATGCGCCGCTTGACGGCTTCGCGCCCGATGCGGAAATAGACGACCTGCCCGATCAGCGTGAAGATGGTGAGTTTCGTCCGGTCGCTCTCGGCCGGCTCGCCGGTCGCCACCTCCCACACTCTGCAGAGCCTCTGATGCACGGGCTCGAATACGCCGCTGTAGATGCGGTCGAGCGCAGCGGTCGGATGCGACAGTTCACGCAGCAGGAATTGCACGATTTCCCCGGCCTCGGGCTGCGCGACGATAAAAAGCACCATCCGGTCCAGGGCCGCATGCAATTGAGCCCTTGCGGCCTCCGGGGTTGCCGCCGGCTCGCTGATCGCATCGAAGCCACCCAGCGCCTGGCCGGCGATGGACTGGATCGTTTCGACGATATGGTCCGCGGCAGCGAGCCGAAGCCCTTCCTTGCCGCCAAAATGATAGGCGATGGAACCGATATTCGCCCGCGCCAGGGTCGCGATCTCGCGCGTGGAGGTGCCGGTAAAGCCCTTGCTGCCGAACAGTTTCAGCGCGGCCCGCACCAAAGCCAAGCGGGTCTGATCGGCCGATGGGACTGGAGGCTGCCCGCCTCCGGAAATCCTGGTTACATTTTTCATACTTTCTTTTTAATCAATCGAATGATTAAAGTCAAGCATGCTTGCTCCCGAAGCGCCGGTAGGCTTTATTCTCGCCTCCATGGCGAAGGAAATCGAACGCAAGTTTCTGGTGTCGGGCGACGGCTGGCGCAGGGATATCGAACAATCGGCTGCGCTGCAGCAATTCTATCTCGTGGCCGCGCCGGATCGGTCGGTACGCATCCGCATCAGAGACAATGCGGAAGCGAAGCTCACTCTGAAGTTCGGCACCCGGGCCCGCATCCGCGACGAGTTCGAATATGAAATCCCGCTTACCGAAGCCGAGGAGATGCGTGGCCTTGCCGTCGGCAGGGTCATCGAGAAAACCCGTCATCATGTCCGCCACCAGGGCCGCCTCTATGAGGTCGATGTCTTCGGTGGCGCGCTCGCGGGGCTGACCATGGCCGAACTGGAAATGGCCGACGAGGTGCCCGACAGCGATCTCCCCGCATGGCTCGGCCGCGAGGTCACCGGCGAGGCGGCCTATTACAACGCCTCCCTTGCCCTCGAAGGCCTGCCCGCGGAGCGATCATGACGGCACAGGCCGACACCTTTCTCGACCGGCTCGGCCGCTGGCTTGCCGGCAGGCTCCAGCGGGAATCCTCCGGCTATGAGCCCTATACGCCGTCCGATCCCGAGATCCTGCGGCGTACGCTGGAACCGGGCGATATCCTACTGGTCGAGGGCAACCAGCGCATCTCTGCGGCCATCAAATATCTGACGCAATCGACCTGGTCGCATTCATGCCTTTATGTCGGCGATGCCCTGCCCGAACCCGCCAACGGTTCGGAGCGCCCGCGCCTGATCGAGGTCAATCTCGGCGAAGGTTGCGTGGCCGTGCCCTTGTCGAAATACCGCACCTACAATACCCGGATCTGCCGTGCGCGCGGTCTCACACCTGACGACCGTAACCAGGTCGTGGATTTCATGGTCGCAAGGCTCGGCCTCAAATACGACCTGAAGAACATCTTCGACATGCTGCGCTACTTCATGCCGACACCACCGGTGCCGGTGCGCTGGCGGCGGCGCATGATCGCCTTCGGCTCGGGCGATCCGACACGCGCCATCTGCTCGTCGATGATCGCGGAGGCCTATGGCATCATCCGCTATCCGATCCTGCCCGAGATCACACTTGCGCCCGGCCGTACCTCGGCGCAATCGACCTATATGCGCCAGGAGATCCTGCATATCCGCCATCATTCGCTCTACACGCCACGCGACTTCGACCTGTCGCCCTATTTCCAGATCGTCAAGCCGACGCTGGAATATGGCTTCGACTACAAGACTGTGGTCTGGGGCGACAGCAAGCCGGAAGAAATGAACCTGGCCGGCACGGACGACGGCGACCGGCAGGACGCCGTCGAGGAAAACAAGAGCGAAGGCTGACTGAACACCTCCGCCGACGTCTTTCCCTTTACGGTCATCAGCGTAGTTCACATCCGTCAGGATGCAGCTTGGCGCCGATCGGCTTCCTCATATTCGTCGTGGCGCTTGACCCAATCCATGGTGCCGTCTTCGTTGCGGCCCTTGGGCATGATGTCGAGGATCATATAGGTGCTCATGGTATCCTCGTCGCCACGCGCATAGCGCGAGAACGTACGGAAGATATTGCCCTCCCCGTCCTTATAGAAGGCGGTGGTTCCGTGCAGTTCGTCCATCTCGTAATCGAGCGGCTCGTAATTGCAGATGGCCCGGCCTGCCTTGATGTCCTCCTTGTGGAAGGACACATTGAAATCATAGTTGAAATCGCTGCCAAACGAGGAAACCCACGGGAATTTCCAGCCCATGCGCTTCTTGTAGGCCTCGATCTTGGCCAGCGGCGCGCGCGACACGGACAGG
>JBARWP010000054.1:0-1638 GCA_049646905.1 Pseudaminobacter sp.
CATTACGAAGGTGCTTGTCGCGAACCGCGGTGAAATCGCGGTACGGGTCATCCGGGCGGCCAAGGATGCCGGCTACGGCAGCGTTGCCGTTTACGCCGAGCCCGACGCAGAAGCGCAGTTCGTGAAGCTCGCAGACGAGGCATTTGCCCTCGGTGGACAGACGTCCGCCGAGTCCTACCTCGTGTTCGACAAGATCCTCGATGCCGCCAAGAAGTCCGGCGCCGACGCCATCCACCCCGGCTACGGCTTCCTCTCCGAGAACGCCGACTTCGCCCAGGCCGTCATCGACGCGAACCTCATCTGGATCGGTCCGTCACCGCAGTCCATCCGCGACCTCGGCGACAAGGTCACCGCTCGCCACATCGCAGAACGCGCGAAGGCGCCGATGGCTGCCGGCACCAAGGACCCCGTCAAGGGCGCCGACGAGGTCGTCGCATTCGCCAAGGAATACGGCGTCCCGGTTGCGATCAAGGCTGCCTTCGGCGGCGGTGGACGCGGCATGAAGGTCGCCCAGACCATCGAGGAAATCCCCGAGCTGTTCGAGTCGGCCACCCGTGAGGCCATCGCAGCCTTCGGTCGCGGCGAGTGCTTCGTCGAGCAGTACCTGGACAAGGCCCGCCACGTCGAGGCTCAGGTCATCGCCGACCAGCACGGCAACGTCGTCGTCGCCGGTACCCGCGACTGCTCACTGCAGCGTCGCTTCCAGAAGCTCGTCGAAGAGGCTCCGGCTCCGTTCCTGACGGACGACCAGCGCGCACGCATCCACGCGTCCGCGAAGGCCATCTGCAAGGAAGCCGGCTACTACGGCGCCGGAACGGTCGAGTACCTGGTTCAGGGCGACACCATCTCCTTCCTCGAGGTCAACACCCGCCTGCAGGTCGAGCACCCCGTCACGGAAGAGACCGCGGGCATCGACCTGGTGCGTCAGCAGTTCCTCATCGCCAACGGCGAAGAACTCTCCATCAAGGAAGATCCCACCCCGCGTGGACACTCCTTCGAGTTCCGCATCAACGGCGAAGACGCCGGCCGCGGCTTCATGCCTGCCCCCGGCCCGGTCTCCGTCTACCGTGAGCCCACGGGCCCCGGCGTTCGCGTCGATTCCGGTGTCGTTGCCGGCGACGTCATCGGCGGACAGTTCGACTCCATGCTCGCCAAGCTCATCGTCACCGGCGCCACCCGCGAAGAAGCCCTCCAGCGGGCATCGCGCGCTCTGGCCGAGTTCGAGATCGACGGCCTCGCGACCGTCCTCCCGTTCCACCGCCACATCGTCGAGAACCCGGCGTTCGTCGGTGACGGCGAGAAGTTCGACATCTACACCAAGTGGATCGAAACCGACTGGGAAAACACCATCGAGCCCTACGCCGGTTCCGGTGCACCGGTCGACGACGAGGACGAGGCTCTGCCGCGTCAGAACGTCGTCGTCGAGGTCGGTGGACGTCGCGTCGAGGTTTCCCTCCCGGGCCAGTTCTCGCTCGGCAACGGCGGCGGCGCAGCATCCGGTGCCATCCGCAAGAAGCCGAAGGCACGCAAGCGCGGCGGCGCCGGCGGCGGCGCAGCATCGGGTGACGCTGTCACGGCTCCGATGCAGGGCACCGTCGTCAAGGTCGCAGTGACCGAAGGCCAGGAAGTCGCAGAAGG
>JBARWP010000055.1:0-2336 GCA_049646905.1 Pseudaminobacter sp.
ATCCAACACTCACCAGCGAAAAAAGGGGAACAAGAATGCCAAGCCAATTCACCTTAACCCGCCGTTCACTGATCAAGGGGGCTGCCGCATCGAGCCTCATCCTGCCGGCCAGCGGGCTCTGCACGCCGGCGATCGCGCAATCCAAAAGCGATCGTGTCATCCTCGCCGGAACCCAGGAACCGGTGCAGTTCAATCCGCTGCTCTATACGAACGCCGGCACCGAGACGATTCCGGAATCCCTGATGTTCGACGCCCTCTGGGACATGAACGACAGGGGCGAGTTCATCCCGAACCTCGCCGCGCGTCTGCCGACCCGCGAGAACGGCGATATTTCGGCCGATGGCCGCATCTGGCGCATCAATCTCAAGCGTGATGTCAAGTGGAGCGACGGCCAGCCCTTCACCGCCAGGGACGTGGAGTTCACCTATCAGGCGATCATCAATCCCAAGGTCGCCGCCCGCTCGCGCAGCGGCTTCGACCTGATCGAAACGTTCAAGCTCGTCGACGACCATACGATAGAGCTGACGCTGAAGCGCGCCTATGTGCCCTTCTACTGGGCATGGCAGAACATGCATATCGTGCCACACCACATTCTCTCTGCGGAGGCCGACCTCAATACATCGGGCTTCAACATGCAACCCGTGGGAACAGGCCCCTACATTCTCAAGTCCCGGACGGCCGGCAGCCACATGGTCTACGAGGCCAGCCCCAACTATCACAGAGGCCCGGCCAAGATCCGGCAGTTCATCCATAAGTTCGTGCCCGACCAACTCGTGGCCTATGGCCAGGCGAAGACCGGCGAAGTCGACTATTTCGCGTCGGTCGGCGTGCCGATCGATCGCTGGGAGGAAGCCAGATCGCTACCCGACCGGACATTCTTCGCAACGCCGCAGCCCTATGTACAGTTCATCTACTTCAATTGCGAGAAGCCGCAATTCAAGGACCCCAAGGTCCGCAAGGCGCTCTACATTGCCTGCGAAATGCAGAAGACGATCGACGACATCTATTTCGGCAACATCCCTCGGACGCTGTCGTACCTTCATCCGTCGCACTGGGCCTACAACGCGGCACTGAAGGAAGAAACCGCAAACCCGCAGCTGGCTGCGAAGATGCTCGATGAAGCCGGGTGGAGGATTGGCCCCGATGGTATCCGAGAGAAAGACGGGGTGAAGCTCAAGTTCTCGATGTCGACGACCGCGGGCGTGCCGTCCCGCCAGGCAATCCAGGCGCTCTTCCAGCAAAACTGGAAGGAGATCGGCGTCGAGATGGAAATCAAGAACATGCCGGGCTCCGTTGTCTGGGGAGAATATACCACCAAGGGGCAGTACGACACGCTGCTGGTCGCCTGGGAGCCGCCGGTCGGCATGGACCCGGACTACACGTCCCGTTGCCATTCCAAGGCGATCGGATCGGGTGCGAACTATACCCTCTACAAAAACGAGGAGGTGGACCGCCTGCTCGATCTCGGCGTCACGCAGGAGAAGGTCGACGAGCGCAAGGCCACCTATGCGCGCATCCAGGAAATTCTTCTCGAAGAAGTGCCTTTCGCGCCTCAGTTCGCCGTGTCCGAAGGGGGGATCAAGGTCAATGCACTGCAGGGCATCAAGCCCAACCAGTACGTCACCGATGCAGCCTGGAACGTCTACGAGTGGTCCTGGGCCTGATCCGTTGCACGATGCCGGCGCGCTTTTTGCCCGCCGGCATATTTTTTTGAAAGCTGCCGGCGATGTACGTTGATACGACCATAGCCCCGGATCGGGCAGTTGTTCAAAGAACCCTCGACAAGGAAAACAGAAAAGTCATGGGGCAACCGATCCTTTCCGTCGCAAACCTTTCGGTTTCGTTCCGCACCGATGCAGGATGGCAGAAGGTTGTGCACGACATATCGTTCGACCTGGCCGCGAAGGAAACCGTCGCGCTCGTCGGCGAGTCGGGATCGGGAAAGAGCGTCACGGCGCTCTCGGTGATGGGTCTCAATGCGGCAGGGTCCAGCCGTGTTGAGGGGAGCATCAGGCTTGACGGCAACGAATTGCTGACGATGTCGGAACGGGCACTGCGCAAGGTCCGCGGCAACCAGGTCGCCATGATCTTCCAGGAACCGATGACGAGCCTCAATCCGGTGCATACCATCGGCGCACAGGTGGCCGAGGCACTGACTTGGCACCGCGATCTTTCGGCAGGTGAGGTGCATGCCGAAACGCTGCGGCTCCTGGAGCGAGTGCGCATCCCGGCAGTCAAGTCCCGCCTCAATGACTATCCGCACCAGTTTTCCGGCGGCATGATTCCGCGGGTCATGATTGCCATGGCGCTCGCCTGTCGACCGAAACTGCTCATTG
>JBARWP010000056.1:0-1607 GCA_049646905.1 Pseudaminobacter sp.
GCCCGCAGCCGCGATGCGCTCGTCCGCTTGGCAGACGGCATGAACGTCGAGGGGCGGGAAGCGATCGCGCTCCCGCTGGACATCACGGACGAGGAAGCCGTGCTCGCGGCTATTGCCCGATTGGAGGCGGACGGCTTGGCGCCCGACATCCTGGTCAACAATGCGGGCGTCATCGATCGCTCGCCGCTCGAGGGAAGCCAGACGGCGAGCTGGCGCACGGTCGTTGAAACTAACCTTGTCGCCCCATATGTCTTGTGCCGCGAGGTTTCCAGGACGATGCGCCGCCGGAAATGGGGCAGGATCGTCAACATCGCCTCGATCCTGGCGATCCAGGGCAAGAAGAATGCGCATGCCTACAGTGCCACCAAGCATGGCATTGCCGGGCTGACGCGCGCCTTGGCGGCCGAACTCGGCGGCGAGGGCATCACCGCGAATGCGATCTGTCCAGGCTATATCCGCACCGAAATCAATGTGTCGTTGCAGGAGGATGCCAGGTTCAGCGCGATGGTGGAGGCCAGGGTGCCGGCCGGACGTTGGGGAGAGACCGGCGATCTTGCAGGGCCGTTGTTGTTCTTGTGCTCGGAGGCTTCGGCGTTCGTGAACGGCCATCTGCTGGTGGTTGACGGCGGGATGACGGCCACTCATTGAATGGCCGCCACGATATGGTGCAATCCCGGGAAAGGTGTGAAGCGGTTTCCCCGCCCGGAATTGCGCGAAAACGAGAAGTCAGATCGGTTCGTCGTTTCCACGGAACGGCGAGCCGGCGTAGAATAAATATGATAGAAGGTCCCAAGTTGGGAGCTTGGGGGCAATATTAGCGATATGCAAAGCCGGAACATACGGATTGCGCTGGGCGCTGCATCCCGCAAGGCCGACGTGTCGCGGGCCGGCCTCGTGCCTATGGTCAAGACGACCCTCCAGGACCAGATCTACGACGAGTTGCGCTATGCGTTGATGCGCGGGCAGTTCCGGCCGGGCGAGGTGCTGACCATCCGTACGCTCGCCAACGCGCTTGGCACCAGCATCGTGCCGGTGCGCGATGCGCTTCAGCGCCTGATGGCCGAGAGGGCGCTGGAAGTCCTGCCGAACCGCTCGGCGCGCGTGCCGCTGACGGATCGTGAGGAATTCGACGAACTGACGAACATTCGCATTGCCCTTGAGGGGCTGGCGGTCGAGGCGGCGCCATCTCGCCTGACCAAGGAGGCTCTCCAACTCATGGAGCGTCTCAATGCGCAGATGAATGAGGCGACCCTCAAGGGGGACGGGGCCGGAATCCTCGAAAGCAACATGGCGTTCCATTTCACCATCTACCGGATCGCCGCCGGTCCGCTGCTGTTTGGAATAATCGAATCTCTATGGGTCAGGATCGGTCCGCTGCTGGTGGTTCCCATGCGGCATCTGGCGTCCAAGGACGTGGTGTTCGGCAGCGGAATCAACCGTCATCGCGAGGTGATAACCGCCTTGCGGGCCGGAGACGGCAAGAGGGCGCGCCTCGAGATCGAGGCCGACATAGCGGAAGCCGCGGAATGGTATCGAAACAACTATGACTTCGTAACCGAGGCGCCGCCCAGGGAGTTTTGAGATCCGGCAAGGGCGCGGACCGGGCC
>JBARWP010000057.1:0-3169 GCA_049646905.1 Pseudaminobacter sp.
CTTTCTACAGCTGGGGCGAGGAGCGAAAATCGACGCGTAGGCCAATCTCCCCCCTTGTAGGGGAGATGTCCGGCAGGACAGAGGGGGGCGCGGAGGAATGCAGTCATTTCAGGTGAGGCCCAGCCTCAACTCCGTCACCTCGTCGAGGCCGAGCGGCAGGTGCGTGGCGGCGATGATGATGCCGCCGTCTTCCAGATGCGCTTTCATGAGCGCGATGAACTGGATCTCGGAGTGTTTGTCGAGGCCGGCCGTCGGTTCGTCGAGAAGCCAGACGGGGCGGTAGCTCACCAGCAGACGCGCGATGGCGATGCGCCGCTTCTGGCCAGTCGACAGATAGCCGAACGGCAGGTGGCCGATCGTGTCGAGCCCCACCATCTCCAGGGCCTCGTCGAGCGGAAGATGCGGGTCGCCGAGGAATTCCTGCCAGAAGGCGAGGTTTTCCGACACCGTCAGCGCCTTCTTCATCCCGTTTTCGTGGCCGAGATAATGGCAGGCCGAGGCGAGCGTGGGGAAATCCTCCGTGGCGCCATCGAGGCGAATCGCGCCTGCCCCCACCGGCAGCAGCCCTGCGACAGTCCGTAGCAGCGTCGATTTGCCGGCCCCGTTCGGCCCGGTGACGATCAGCCCGTCACCTTCCCCCAGTGCAAATGAAACGTCCGAAAAGACTGTCTCGCCACCACGTTTCCCGCCAAGTCGGTCGGCGATCAGCCGCATTCGTCCCCCAAGATCAAGCTATTGGCACCGCTTCGCACGGGCCGACAAAATAGTCCTTCAGTAGCCTAGAACTATTCCAGGAAATTCTCTATATGCCAGCCAACCACGCCAGCGGTCGGCGCGGTAACAGAATTTTGCGCCGAACCAGCGCGCGTGCCGCCTTGAACGGCCGGGTCGCATGGGAGCGGACAGCGGAAATGGCCGTACCCGCACCTTTGCGCGTGATATGCATGCCACTGGCGTCCGCCCCCATATCGGCAAACCGACTCTAGGGGATCGTACGTGTCCAAATCACTCGACAGTTTCAATTGCCGCCGCACGCTGAGCGTTGCCGGGGCGGAGTATATTTATTACAGCCTGCCCGAGGCTGAGAAGAACGGCCTGACCGGCATCGCCCAGCTGCCCTATTCGATGAAGGTGCTGCTGGAAAACCTCCTGCGCAACGAGGACGGCCGCTCCGTCACCAAGGAGAGCATCCAGGCCATTGCCGGCTGGCTGACCGACAAGGGCACCGCGGGCGTGGAAATCGCCTATCGCCCGGCCCGCGTGCTGATGCAGGACTTCACCGGCGTGCCGGCGGTGGTCGACCTCGCCGCGATGCGCGACGCCATGGCCAATCTCGGCGGCGATCCGCAGAAGATCAATCCGCTGGTTCCGGTCGACCTGGTCATCGACCACTCCGTCATCGTCGACGAGTTCGGCACGCCGATGGCGTTTGCCCGCAATGTCGAACTCGAATACAAGCGCAACCAGGAGCGCTACAAATTCCTGAAATGGGGCCAGCAGGCGTTCCGCAATTTCCGCGTCGTGCCGCCCGGCACCGGCATCTGCCACCAGGTCAACCTCGAATATCTCGGCCAGGTCGTCTGGACGATGACCGGGCAGGACGGCGACATCATCGCCTATCCGGATACCTGCGTGGGCACCGATTCCCACACCACCATGATCAACGGCCTTGGCGTTCTGGGCTGGGGCGTTGGCGGCATCGAGGCGGAGGCGGCCATGCTCGGCCAGCCGGTCTCCATGCTTTTGCCAGAGGTCATCGGCTTCCGGCTCACCGGCAAGCTCAAGGAAGGCGTGACCGCGACCGACCTGGTGCTCACCGTCACGCAGATGCTGCGCAAGAAGGGCGTGGTGGGCAAGTTCGTCGAGTTCTTCGGCCCCGGTCTTTCCAATATGACGCTGGCCGACCGCGCCACCATCGGCAACATGTCGCCGGAATATGGCGCGACCTGCGGCTTCTTCCCCGTCGATGCCGAAACCGTGCGCTACCTCACAATGTCGGGCCGTGCGGAAAACCGTATCGAACTGGTCGAGGCCTATTCGAAGGCGCAGGGCATGTGGCGCGACAATTCCTCGGCCGATCCGGTCTTCACCGACCTGCTCGAGCTCGACCTCGGCGAGGTGGTGCCGTCCATGGCCGGCCCGAAGCGGCCCGAAGGCCGGCAGGCGCTGGAGGATATCCCGGCCGGCTTCGCCAAGGCGATGGAAACTGAATACAAGAAGACCGCCGATATCGCCCGGCGCTATGCCGTGGAGGGCGCCGATTACGACATCGGCCATGGCGACGTGGTCATCGCGGCCATCACGTCCTGCACCAATACCTCCAATCCGAGCGTGCTGATGGCCGCCGGCCTTGTGGCGCGCAACGCCAACCGGCTCGGCCTCAAGCAGAAGCCGTGGGTGAAGACCTCGCTGGCGCCGGGAAGCCAGGTGGTCGCCGAATATCTTGAGAAGTCCGGCCTGCAGAAGGAGCTCGACCAGATCGGCTTCAACCTCGTCGGCTTCGGTTGCACCACCTGCATCGGAAACTCGGGTCCCCTGCCGGGGCCAATTTCCAAAACCATCAACGACAAGGGCCTGATCGGCGCGGCCGTGCTTTCGGGCAACCGCAACTTCGAGGGGCGCGTGTCCCCGGACGTGCAGGCCAACTATCTCGCCTCGCCGCCGCTAGTGGTGGCCTATGCGCTTGCCGGCACGGTGACCAAGGACCTGACCACGGAACCGATCGGCGAGGATCGCGACGGCAAGCCGGTCTACCTGAAGGACATCTGGCCTTCGACCCAGGAGATCGACGCCTTCATCGCCGAAAACGTCACGCGTGAGCTGTTCGCCCGCAAATATGCCGACGTCTTCAATGGCGACGACAACTGGAAGGCCGTGCAGGCGCCGGAAGGCCAGACCTACACCTGGGACGATGCCTCGACCTATGTGCAGAACCCGCCTTATTTCGTCGGCATGGGCCTGCGTCCGGGCGCGGTCGGCGAGATCAAGGGCGCGCGTGTGCTCGGCCTTTTCGGCGACAAGATCACGACCGACCACATCTCGCCTGCCGGCTCCATCAAGGCGGCCTCGCCGGCTGGCAAATATCTGACGGATCACGGCGTCGGTGTCGCCGATTTCAACCAGTACGGCACGCGGCGCGGCAACCATGAGGTGATGATGCGCGGCACCT
>JBARWP010000058.1:0-10532 GCA_049646905.1 Pseudaminobacter sp.
GGAGGAGATCAGCCGGCCGCAATCATGCCGCTTCTCTTGCAGAGATTGGCGAACGTCGTGATGACATCCACTCTCCCCACTTGTGGGGGAGATGTCCGGCAGGACAGAGGGGGGCGCGAAGAAATACACGCTTCGCCTCTCAGCCGTTTAATCGGCCCACTTCACCTTGGTCAGGTCATTGGCCTGGATCGGCGAATTCTCCCACAGGCCCTCGACTTTGGCATCCCAGATACCGATTTTCGGCAGTTCGAACAGGAACCCGACTACAGCATCGTCGGCAAGGATCTTCTGTGCCTGGCCGTAGAGCTCGTTGCGCTTTGCCTCGTCCAGGGTGGCGTCCAGTTCTTCAATGACCTTGTCGAAGGCCGGATTGTCATAGTTGAAGTAGTAGTCCTTGCGCGAATAGATATCGATGTCGTTCGGCTCGGTGTGCGAGACGACCGACATATCGTAGTCCTTCTCGGTGAAGACCTGCTTCAGCCAGTCGGCCCATTCGAGCGGGATGATCTCCGCGTCGATGCCGATCTCGCGCAGTTCCGAGGCGATGATCTGGCCGCCGTCGCGGGCATAGGCCGGGGGTGGCAGCTTCAGCGTCGTCTTGAAGCCGTTTTCGAGGCCGGCCTCCTTGAGCAATTCCTTCGCCTTGGCGACGTCGTGCGGATAGGTACCGGTGAGGTCGACATAGGCCGGATTGTGCGGGGCGAAATGCGAGCCAATCGGCGTGCCGAAGCCCGATGAAGCGCCGTCGATGATCGCCTTGCGGTCGAGCACATGGGAGATCGCCTGGCGCACTTTGAGATTGTCGAAAGGCGCCTTCTTGTTGTTCATCGACAGGATCGTTTCGCCTTCGGTCGAGCCGATCACCACCTTGAAGCGGGGATCGGATTCGATCTGCGAAAGGGCGTCGCCCACCGGCATATTGGGGAAGGCCTGGACGTCGCCGGAGAGCAGGGCAGGGATCGCTGCCGCCGCATCCGGGATGATGCGGAATTCCGCCTTGTCGAGCGCTACCGGATCGCCCCAATAGGTTTCCGCCTTGACCAGCTTGATGGACGAGCCCTTGGCCCAGCTTTCGAATTTGAACGGGCCGGTGCCGACCGGCTTTTCCTTGTTCGTCTCCGCCGTTTCGGGCGCGACGATCACGGCATCGCCCCAGCCCATATTGTAGAGGAACGAGCCCTGCGGCTGTTTCAGCGTGACCGTTACAGTCGCCGGGTCGGCGGCTTCCACCGTGTCGATGGCCGCAAATAGCGCCTTTTGCGCATTGGTGGAGTTTTCGGCGCGGGCGCGGTCGAGCGAAAATTTCACGTCCTCGGCGTCAAAGTCGGTTCCGTCGTGGAATTTCACGCCGGTCCGCAGCTTGAAAGTGTAGGTCTTGCCGTCGTCCGAGACGGTCCAGTTCTCGGCAAGAGCGGGAAGAACCTCGCCTTTCGGGCCGATGCGGGTCAGGCCCTCGAAGACATTGGCGTAGAGGATTTCGTCTATCGCTGCGGCAGCGCCTGCGGTCGGGTCGAGATGCGGCGGCTCCAGTACGACGCCAAGCACCAGATCCGTTCTGGCGGCCATCGCCGCGCTGCTCGATGTCAGCGCCAGCGCTGCCGCCGCAACCGCGATTTTCCACAGTTTCATGCCGCAAACTCCCATTGCCAGACCTCCGCGCGGATAGAAGCGTGAATTCGGTGCGGAGTAAATCACGTTGTGCGGTGCAGCGTCCGCCGCCACCATTCAGCGGCCCCGGCCATCGCGCAGCAATATGTCGAGCCCGATCGCCATCACCTTTGCCGACTGCACCATGTCTTCGATGCCGACCCATTCGTCCGGCCGGTGTGCCAGATCGAGTATGCCCGGGCCATAGGCGATGCAGTCGTAGATATGGCCGATGCGGGCGACGTGCTTCTGGTCGTAAGTGCCGGGCGAGATGACATATTCGGGCTCCCGGTCGAAGATCGCGCGGATGCCCTGGGCGACGGCCGTCACCACGGGTGCGTCCCTTTCCGTCATGATCGGCTGCACTTCCATGACATCGCGGATCGAATAATCGAATTTCGGCCGGTCGCGTTTCAACCGGTCGAGAATGGAGGTGACCTCTCCTTTCACCTCCTCGAGGTCCTCCTCCAGCAGGAAGCGGCGGTCGATGGTCAACCGGCAGGAATCCGGCACATTGGGCGAGGGCAGGCCCGGCTTGAAGTCTTCCGTCTGGCCGCCATGGATGGAGTTGATGTTCATCGTCGAGCGGCGTGCGCCTTCCGGCACCACCGGCATTTTTGTCTGCTTGCGATCGAGGGCCGGGAACAGGTCCTGCTCGAAGGCTTCCAGCACGGCGCCCATGTGACGCACAGCGCAATCGCCCAGGAACGGCATCGAGCCATGCGCGATCTCGCCCCTGGTCTCGATCTCCGCCCACCAGACGCCGCGGTGGCCAAGGCAGATGCGGTCCTTGTTGAGCGGTTCGGGGATGATGACATGATCGACGCGCGGCTTTGAGAAATAGCCCTTGCCGGCCAGATAGGCGACGCCGCCGAAGCCGCCCGACTCCTCGTCCACCGTTCCTGAGATCTCGATAGCGCCGGGAAAATCCGGATAGACGTCCATGAAGGCTTCGGCCGCGATGATGGAGGCCGCCAGCCCGCCCTTCATGTCGCAGGCGCCGCGGCCATAGACCCGGCCGTCGCGCACCAGTCCGGCGAAGGGATCGACGGTCCAGCCGGCGCCCGCCTCGACGACGTCGATATGCGAGTTGAAATGCACGGTCTTGCCCGGACCGCGCCCGTCGAAACGGGCGACGACATTGATGCGCGGGTAGCGATCGGTATCGCCGGGCGTGCCTTCGGCGCGAATGAATTCAATGCCGAAGCTGCGTTTCTTCAGCCTGTCCGCGATGTATTCAGCGCAGGGTTGGTAGGCCTCGCCGGGAGGATTGACCGTCGGGAAGCCGATCAGGTCGGCCGTCAGCGCGACCAGATCGTCTTGTCGTTCGTCGATGGTCCTGAGCAGTTTTTCATACATACGCGTGGTCGATTCCCGAAGTTCCTAACCAGTCTATACCTCGTCCCGGTGAAGTCGAGCCGGCTGTCGGGCCGTTCATTGCGCGGCTGTAAATCCGAAGAATTTTCCCTTGCAAGTTTACCGTGCGTAGAGGTTACCTAAGCTAGATTCCCGTCGAAGTAGAGTTCGCGTTATCAAGGGTATGCGTCAATGTACCGTGCGTTGTTTATTGCGGTATCCCTGGTATGGGCCGTGCCGGTGCCGAGCTGGGCCGCAAGTCTTGTCGCCAATGTCAACATCTCCACGCAGACCATGACGGTGATGAAGCATGGGCGCATCATCCATCGCTGGCCTGTCTCAACCGCGCGCAAGGGCTATGTCACGCCGCGCGGAAGCTGGCGGCCGACGCGCATGCACAAGATGTGGTATTCGCGCAAATACGACATGTCGCCGATGCCCTATTCGGTATTCTATCACCGCGGCTATGCCATCCATGGCACCAACGCCGTCAAGCGCCTCGGCAGGCCGGCCTCGCATGGCTGCGTGCGGCTCAACACGGCCAATGCCAAGCGGTTCTATACGCTGGTGAAGGAAATCGGCCCGAAGAACACCCGCATCATCGTCTCCAACTGAACCGCGAGCCGGCCCAGGCCGAGAGCCCGGGTTGGCTTCACTTCCCCGACAGGCGCTATATTTACGGCAGTCGTGCCTCCGTTCCCGTTCGCCAATGGGTACAAATTTGCGTGCTGATTGGGATTGGGAGTGATTATTTGTCGTTGGAATGCCGCTTTAGGGCATTTCATTTTAGTGATGCGCTCGCTAGGTATCGCTTCGAGGAGCAATATCGATGAATTCCGAGCCCCGCGTCGCGTTGCATCGGCCGGTCGCCGACGAGGTCCGCAAGACGACCTGCTACATGTGCGCATGCCGTTGCGGCATCAATGTGCACATCAAGGACGGCAAGATCCGCTACATCGAGGGCAACCGCGACCATCCGGTCAACAAGGGCGTGCTGTGTGCCAAGGGCTCGGCCGGTATCATGCAGCACTATGCGCCAGCGAGATTGCGTGCGCCGCTGAAGCGCACCGGGCCACGCGGTTCAGGACAATTCGAGGAGATTTCCTGGGATGAGGCGCTGGAGATCGCCACCGGCTGGCTGGGCGATGTGCGCCGCACCGATCCGAAAAAGCTCGCCTTCTTCACCGGGCGCGACCAGTCGCAATCGCTCACTGGCTTCTGGGCGCAGCAATTCGGCACGCCCAACTACGCGGCCCATGGCGGCTTCTGCTCGGTCAATATGGCTGCCGCCGGCATCATGACGCTCGGCGGCGGCTTCTGGGAGTTCGGCGCGCCGGATTGGGACCGCACGAAGCTCTTCATCATGTTCGGCGTTGCCGAGGACCATGATTCCAACCCGATCAAGATGGGGATTGCGAAGCTGAAGCAGCGCGGAGCGCGGTTCGTGTCGGTCAATCCGGTGCGCACCGGCTATTCGGCGGTCGCGGACAACTGGATCGGCATAAGGCCGGGCACCGACGGGCTGCTGATCCTTGCGGTCATCCATGAACTGCTCAAGACGCGCAGGATCGATGTCGATTATCTCGTGCGCTATTCCAATGCGCCGTGGCTGGTCATCGATGCGCCGGGCACCGCGGATCATGGCCTGTTCGCACGCGATCGCGACGGCAAGGAACTGGTCTTCGAGACTGTGACCGAGCGTGTCGTGCCGGTCGGCACCAGGGGCGCGCGTGCGGCGCTTTCTGGCCGGTTCGAGCTTGCGGACGGGCGCTTTGCCGTGCCCTCGTTCCAGTTGCTGGCGAAAAAATATCTCGATCCGAAATATGCGCCGGAGGCCGTGTCGGCCGAGACTGGCGTTTCTGCCGGCGTCATCCGTGGGCTGGCGGCCGAGATTGCGCGTGCCGCCTTTGACGAGGCGATCGTCGTCGAACAGCCCTGGACGGACATGAATGGCGAGCGCCACCAGACTTTCATCGGCCGGCCGGTTTCATTCCACGCCATGCGCGGGCTTTCGGCCCATTCCAACGGTTTCCAGACGGTGCGGGCGCTGCATCTGCTGCAGGTCTTGATCGGCGCGGTGGATTGCCCCGGCGCATTCCGCTTCGAGCCGCCCTATCCGAAGCCGCTGGAAGCGCATCCGAGGCCGCATGGCAGAGCTGAGCATTTCGCGTCGGATAAGCCGCTTGCCGGCCCGCATCTGGGCTTTCCGCTCGGCCCGGAAGACCTTCTGGTTGAGGCAGACGGCACGCCCAGTCGCATCGACAAGGCGTTTTCGTGGGATGCACCGATTTCCGCGCATGGGCTGATGCATATGGTGATCGCCAATGCCCATGCGCGCGATCCCTATCCGATCGACGTGCTGTTCTTCTACATGGCCAATATGGCGTGGAACTCGTCCATGAACACCGCCGGCACCATGAAGATGCTGGAGGAGAAGGATCCGCAGACCGGCGACTACATCATCCCGAAGATCATCTATTCCGATGCCTACGCCTCGGAAATGGTCGCCTATGCCGACCTCGTTCTGCCGGATACGACCTATCTCGAGCGCCACGACTGCATCTCGCTGCTCGACCGGCCGATTTCCGAGCCCGACGCGGTGCAGGATGCGATCCGCTGGCCGGTGATCGAACCGGACCGCGATGTGCGCGGCTTCCAGAGCGTGCTGATCGATCTTGGGGCGCGGCTGAGGCTGCCGGGCTTTGCCGACGAACAGGGCAGCCCGCTCTACAAGGACTATGCCCATTATATCGTGCGCCATGAGCGCCGCCCCGGCATAGGTCCGCTTGCCGGCTTCAGGGGCAAGGACGGCAGCGAGGTGGGGAGGGGGGAACCTAATCCCGGGCAACTGGCCCGCTATATCGAGAATGGCGCCTTCTTTTCAGCACATATCCCGCTGGAAGCGCAGTTCATGAAACATGCCAACCGTGCCTACCAGGATTTCGCGGTGCGCATGGGCTTCTTCGACGCGCCGCAACCGGTGACATTCCAGCTCTACAGCGAGGTCTTGCAGAAATTCCGCCTGTCGGCGCAGGGAGTGCGCGAGCCATTCGCGCCCGAAACACATCGCCGGCGCATTCTCGAAGCGTTCGATCCGCTGCCGGATTGGTATCGGCCGTTCGAGGAAGCGCTTGTCGATCGGGAAGCCTACCCCTACCACGCGATCACCCAGCGCCCGGCGGCCATGTACCATAGCTGGGGCTCGATGAATGCCTGGCTGCGCCAGATCCATACGAAAAATCCGCTCTATGTGCCAGGGCCGATCTGCGACGAACTCGGCCTTGCCGATGGCGACTGGGTGTGGGTGATCTCGCATCACGGCCGTATCAAGGTCGAGATGGCACGTATGGATGCGGTCAATGCAGATACGATCTGGACCTGGAACGCGATCGGCAAGCGAAAGGGTACGTGGGGGCTCGATCAGGACGCGCCCGAAGCCAAGAAAGGCTTTCTGCTGAATCACTTGATACACGAACTTCTACCACCGAGGGGCGACGGGATGCGCTGGTCGAACTCCGACCCGGTGACCGGGCAGGCGGCCTGGTACGATCTCCGGGTGCGTGTCGAAAAGGCCGAGCCGGCGGCGGTCAGCGAGCCGCAATTTCCGGCCGTCTCGCGGCCGGAGGTGGAGCCGCATCCGTTAGAACTGCGCTACGGGCAGGAGTGGTCGAAATGACCAGCCTTCCTCCTCTCCCCACGCCGAAAAGACTCGGCCTCGTCATCGATCTCGATATCTGCGTGGGCTGCCACGCCTGCGTGGTCAATTGCAAGGAATGGAACACCGGCGGCTATGGCTCCGCACTATCGGACCAGGACCCTTACGGCGCGGATGTCTCCGGGGCGTGGCTGAACCGCGTGCATACGTTCGAGGTGGTGCCCGAGGGCGGCGAGGTTGTCGGCGAGGCGGGGGAGGCGCGCATCGTGCATTTCCCGAAATCCTGCCTGCACTGCGCGGATGCGCCCTGCGTGACGGTCTGCCCGACCGGCGCGTCCTACAAGCGCGCGGAGGATGGCATCGTCCTGGTCGATGAGGAAAAATGCATCGGCTGCGGCCTGTGCGCCTGGTCATGTCCCTATGGCGCGCGTGAGATGGATCTGGCGGCAGGCGTGATGAAGAAATGCACGCTCTGCATCGACCGCATCTACAACGAGACCTTCGAGGAAGCGGATCGCCAGCCCGCCTGCGTGCGCACCTGCCCGGCCAATGCCCGCCATTTCGGCGATCTCGCCGATCCGCATTCGGCGGTGTCGATCATGGTGGCAGAGCGCGGCGGCATCGACCTGATGCCGGAGCAGGGCACGCGTCCGGTCAACAAATATCTGCCGCCGCGTGAGCGCAAGCCGTTGGCGGCAAGCGCTCCCGTAGCCGCGGAAGACACGGCCGACGCGACCGGCTTCTTTGCGTGGCTCGATGCCATGCTGGACAGAATCTGAAAATGCTCCAGACGGTGTCGCTCTACGTTACCCCCCTCTGTCCTGCCGGACACCTCCCCCTCAAGGGGGGAGATCAGCCAGCAATTCCCGTTGCGCCAATCCTCGACGCTGCAAACATAGAGGTGGCGTTGGGGCGCGCGAGAGGGCACGGCCCTTCTGTCATGCGGGCGCTCTTTCACACGGCAAGGCGGGCGGTTTGATGCATCCCGCGCTGTCGATCATCGTCTTCACGACACTGTCCGGCCTGGGCTACGGGCTGGCGGTGGTGCTTGGCCTCGGCCTGCTCGATCCGGCCGCGCTGGCAACGAAGCTTGCCCATGTGCTGGCGTTGCTGCTGGTCGGGGCAGGGCTGGTGTCTTCGACGCAGCATCTTGGCAATCCGCAGCGGGCATGGCGGGCCTTGTCGCAGTGGCGGTCGAGCTGGCTGTCGCGCGAAGGCGTGATGGCGATCGTCACCTTCGTGCCGCTGTTGTATTCGGCGTGGCTGGCGGTGGTGGAAAGCCGCTACTCACCGCTTGCCGGCGTGACAGGCTCCGTGCTTTCCCTGGCCACGGTCTATTGCACGGCGATGATCTATGCCTCGCTGAAGGCGGTACAGGCCTGGCATACCAGGCTGACGCCGCTCTGCTATCTGCTGTTTGCGGTGGCGGGCGGGTTCACGCTTGTCAGCTTCTTTGCCTTTGCGGGGGATGGCCGCACGGTGATCCTCCCGCTTCTGGCTGTGCTGTTCCTCGTTGCGGCGTGGGCTGCCAAGATCCGTTGGCGTGCGCATATGCGGGCGATGGTTCCACTGTCCACGTCCGAAAGCGCCACCGGGCTCGGTCCTATCGGTCGCGTGCGCCTTCTGGAGCGGCCGCATGTTACCGAAAACTACCTGACGCGTGAGATGGGCTTCAGGATCGCGCGCAAGCATGCCGAGAAGCTCTGGCGCCTGGCATTGCTGGCCGGTGGCGTCGTGCCGGCCGTTCTGCTGATAGTCCTGGTGGTTGCCGGTGCGAGTGGCGCGTTTGAGGCCTTCGTGGCTGGCGTGGCCGTGCTATCCCACTATGCCGGCGTCTTCATCGAGCGCTGGCTGTTCTTCGCCGAAGCGCGTCACGCGGTGATGAATTACTACGGCGGATAGGCGCTCAGGCCGCTGAGCGCCGGTTCTTCGGCCGCCGCTCGCCCGAAAGTGCCCAGCGCTTGTGGAACCACATCCATTGGCCGGGGTCTTCGCGCACCCAGCGCTCCACGATATCGTTGAGGAGTTGTGCCGTCTGCAGCGGATCGACCACCCCTTCGGCGTTGCGGGGCAATTCCAGCCTGTCTTCGATTTCCAGCCGGAAGCGGTTGCCGGGCAGGCGGATGCAGCGGGCGGGATAGACGTCGCAGTCATATTGCCGCGCCAGCTTCGGCAACAACGGGCTGCTTTCGCACGGCCTGCCGAAGAACGTCGTTTTCAGCCCATGCATGAATTTCTGGTCGACCAGCGCGCCGATGGTGCCGTTGTTTTCCAGGATACGTGCGAGGGCAAAGGACGCCCCCTTGCGCGATGCGAGCAGGCCGCCCATCGTCGCCCGGCGCGTCGAAAGAATATAGTCGGCGATGTAAGGGTTGTTGGGGGGCCTGAACAGTGCCGTCACCTTCATGCCATAGGTGGCGCCGGCGATCGGCAGCAGTTCGAAATTGCCCAGATGGGCGGTGAAGATGATGTGGGGCTTGTCTTCGGCGGCGATATGTTCGAACAGCCGCTCGCCCGACACCTCGACACGGCCGGGTGTTTTTGCCGCCGGGTCATAGTCGAACAGCGTATCGAGAAAGATGTATTCGGCCGCCAGCCGGGCCATGTTGCCCCACATGTCGAGCGCGATGGCCTGGATCTCCTGCTCCGACTTTTCGGGGTAGGCACGGCGAAGATTGTCGAGCGCCACGCGATGGCGACCCACGAGAGGGCCGACCCGCCGGCCCATGCGGTCGGCAAATCCCAGCGCCCTATCGGTCGGAAGGCGCCGCAGGAGGCTCAATATGGCCTTGGCGAATTGCGCCGTCAGCCAATAGTTCGCCTGTTTCAGGCTTTGGGAGAGGCGATAGAGAACGGCCTTCACGGGTCTCATCGGCGGGCTTGCGGCATCGGCTGCAAACCTCAGCCGACGCGAAGGATGATCTTGCCGAACACGTCGCGGCCTTCCATGCGCTTGAGCGCCGTATCGATGGAGGCGAAATCGACCTCTGTGTCGATGACGGGAGCAACCAGCCCTGCCGCCATCTTCTGCATGGCGTTGGCCATGTTTTCCATGCGGCAACCGAAGGATCCGAGCAGTTTCATCTGCTGCTGGAACAGCATCATCAGGTTCACTTCGGTCGAGACGCCCGAGGTGGAGCCGCAGGTGACGAGACGGCCGCCGCGCTTCAGGCTGAACATCGATCCGGCCCAGGTGTCCTTGCCCACGTGCTCGAACACCACATCGACGCCCTTCTTCTTCGTCAGCTTGCGCACGACGCCCTCGAAGCGGTCTTCGCGGTAGTTGATGACATGGTCTGCGCCGAGGGCCTTGGCCTTCTCGATCTTGTCGTCTGAACCGACGGTGGTGATGACGGTGCAGCCCATGCGCTTGGCAAGCTGGATCGCGGCGGAGCCGATGCCCGAGCCGCCCGCATGGACAAGGATGGTCTCACCGGGCTCCAGCCTGGCATTGTCGAACAGCATGTGTTCGACCGTGCCGAAGGTGACAGGCGCAAGCGCGGCGCCGACAGCGTCCACGCCGGGAGGGGCAGGCACCAGAAGCCGTGCCGGCAGGTTCATCTTCTCCTGCGCGAAACCGTCGAGATGGAAGCCGTGGACGCCCGATACATGCTCGCACAGATTGTCGCGCCCCTCGCGGCAGGGTCGGCAAAGCCCGCAGGTGCGCGCACCATAGATCGAGACAAGCTGGCCTGGAGAAAGGTTCGATACACCCGGCCCGACCGCCTCGACCTCGCCGGAGGCTTCCGCGCCGATGACCAGCGGCAGCTTGCGCTTGGCAAAAGCCATGCCGCGCCAGCCCCAGACATCGATATGGTTGAGAGCGACGGCCTTGATGCGTAGCGTCACCTCACCGAGCGTGGGGGCGGGCGGG
>JBARWP010000059.1:0-2086 GCA_049646905.1 Pseudaminobacter sp.
CTTTCGTTGTGGTCGGCGCACCAGAAATTCCACGGCAGCGCCGCAGCCTTCAGATGGGTTCCAACGGGGCAATGCGGACAGACATAGCGGCTTTGGGACGCAATCATCAGCCGCGCAGGGGGCGCGATCTCGGCGAAGGTCAGCGCCCGCAAAGCCTCGACATCCATGCCGGTGCGCGACGCCAACAAAGCCCCCTCCCCTTCCCCGAGCCGCCATTCGAGGTCGCCAATCCCGCGGCCGTTCAAGCCGCAGCACTCCAGAAACGCATCCATCGGCATGGCGTACAGACGTGCCAGCCGATGCAGCCAGGAAGACAGCCGCTCGTTCGATTGCGGCCTGGGCGCGACCGGCAGCGGCGCCATCGTCTACGGGGTCACACCGGCTCTCCCAACAGCGCCAGAACGTTGCGCTTGTCGGCGACGTCGCGCGCCACGATCCGCTCCTCCCCGCTCTCGATCGCGGTGATGGCAAGCCCGCCCATCACCGAAAACACGCCGGCGGTGATGCCGCCTGTAACCTCGATCAGGCGCTTGAGCATCGGCGCTCCGATTTCACTCGGTCGCCGCAGCGGCAGCGTCCGCTGAAGACTGCCGATCAGGCCGCCGAAATCCTCGTCATTCTGCCATGGCGGCAGTGCAAAGGCCTCGAAGCGGCGCACCAGCTGATCGTCGGTGCGCAGCGCGTTGCGCGCCTGCTGCGTACCGACGCAGACGAGCGGGATCCTGAGCTCGTTGCCGAGGAAGCGCAGCATGTTCAAGAAGCGCGTCTGCTCGCGCACCGATCCTGCCTGCAGGCTGTGAACCTCGTCGATGACCAGGAGCCCCGGGCGTATCTCGGAAAGCAGGCGCAGGGTCAGGTTTTCCAGAACCGACAGCGTCGCGCGCGGCGGCTCGGGCGCGCCGATCGCCGCCAGCAACCGCTTGTAGAAACGCGCCTCGTCGGGGCCCGAGACCATCTGCACGACGATCACCGGCATGTGCATGCAGCCGGTTATCGCATCGAAATGGGAGGGATGATCACGCGAGAACTTTTCCACGATCATGGTCTTGCCCATGCCGCTGGCGCCGACGATGAGAAGATTGGGCATGCGGGCGCGCTGCGGGAAGACGATCAGTTCCTCCAGCTTTGCCAGCGCCTGCTCGGCACGAGGATAGTTGATCCAGCGATCGGCACGAATTCTGCGGATGCGTTCCTCGGCACTCAATGCGGCGACCGCCCGGCTGGCAGGAAAGAGATGCGAAAATTCCTCAGTCATCCCATTCCTCCACCGCGAAATAGGGCAGCTGTAGCGGTTGGTCGGCGCCGACAGTCTCGGTCTGCGGCGTGACATCGATCATCTTCGTCGCGGAGAGGTGCTCGCGCCGCGCGAGATCCCGTCGCATCGCCTTGGTTGTCCGCGTCGCTTCCTCGACCAGAGCGCGTTGGGCGAGGATGGTGGAAAAGATCAGCTCCTCATCGACGGACCGGCGCCCTTCCGCCCGCAACGCGCGCCGCGCAGCACGTTGCTCCCAAAGCGCGATCGCTGGCCGGGTGCGATCGGCCGGGCGCGCGTCGAGATACCCCTGCCCTGTCGCGACAAAGACGCAGGAGAGGTCGCGCGGATCGTATTTGACGGTCACCCGCCGCCGCTCGCGACCCATCAGCCAGCCAAACTCGTCCGACCAGTAGCGGATGTGAAACAGATGCAGCCCATCGCGCTGCAGGACGCGGTCCTCAGCAGGCAGAAAATCGATCAGGAACTGTCGTGGATCCGACGGCATTCGCGCCGCGGTCTCGCCGATCCGGGCGTTCCACGCAGCAGCCGGCGGCATATCGAGCGCCTTGTGGATGCGAGCGTGATAGGCGCCGACGATCTCAAGCGCGATGTAGGTCTCGAGCTCGCTGAGCGTCATCACAGCCTCGGCCTCGGCATCGAGATCGCCGCGCTCGCGGATATTGGAAAAGTGCGAACCGGGAATGAGATGCACCGCGCCCATCATCGTGCCGATCAGCCGCTCGATATGGCCACCGAAACGCGGCGTGCCAGGCGGGCGGTAGACGAGATCGATACGGTGTTCGGCGCAGGCCCATTCAAAGGCGCGGGCGT
>JBARWP010000060.1:0-10248 GCA_049646905.1 Pseudaminobacter sp.
CCGCAGGCGCCCAGCTTGTCGGCGCCAAGGCTGCCCTCTTCGTCCATTCGGGCGTTTCGGACGAGCGGGTCGCGGCAATCGCGCGCTTTGGCGCCGAGATGATCCGCGTCGAAGGCACCTATGACGACTCGGTCGCCGAGGCCGAACGCGTGTGCAACGAAAACGGCTGGATCGTCGTCTCCGACACGTCCTGGCCCGGCTATGAGCGCATCCCGGGGCTGGTGATGCAGGGCTACACCGCGATGCTCAACGAGGCCGTGCGGGAATTGCCCGAACGCCCGACGCATGTGTTCATCCAGGCTGGCGTCGGCGGGCTTGCGGCAGCAGTCGCCGGTTACTTCGACGTGATATACGGCAAGGATCGTCCGCGCCTGATCGTGGTCGAGCCCGATCGCGCCGCCTGCATCTATGAAAGCGCGCTTGCCGGCAAGCCGGTCAAGGTCGCGCATGGCGAGGCGACCATCATGGCGATGCTCGAATGCTATGAGCCTTCCCTTGTCGCCTGGCGTGTGCTGGCACGTACGGCCGACGCCTTCATGACCATCGGGGAAGAGGATGCGGCCGAGACCATGCGGCTTCTTGCGCAGCCGAAGGCGGGCGATCCGGCGGTCGTGGCCGGCGAGAGCGGCGGGGCAGGACTGGCCGGCCTGTTGAGCGTCATGAAGGACGAGAAGCTGCGCGATCAGCTTGGCCTCGACGCGCAGGCGCGCGTTTTCGTCATCAACACCGAAGGCGCGACCGACGAAGCCCGATACGAAAAGATCGTCGGCTCTGCCCCGACAGCGGTTCTCGCCGCAGCTGCGTGACACCAGCCCGAAAGGAAACAGGGCCTGCTTCGAAAGGAGCCGGCCCTATTCATCCAGAACACCCAGCCGGACACAAACGCCCTCTCCCGGCTTTCCGTCGAAAACGGACCTAGTGCAAAGGCGCCCCACTGGCGCGTCACATATTATTTGTTGTTTGCCGATCTCCGGCCGCTGCGCGGCCCGGTCTTTTCGAGCAGGTCCACGCGCAGGGCAAAGCAGCTCTTGTGGTAGTGGATGTCAGCCACGTAGATCGCCACGCCCTCGCCATCCACCAGCACCAGCCGGCAATCGGCCGTCGGTTCGCCAAGGCCTATCTTGAGCAGATCGGCAGTCTCCGGATCGGCGACACCGATCGTCACCGTCTGGTGGGCATGCGTGATCGAAACGTCGTCCATCTCCGCGATGTTAGGCAGGGCCGCCGCATGGCTGAACAGGTCACGGCCCTTTGCGAAGATATGCTGCGCCAGATACAGGTTGACGACGGAGAACGGCACTTCGTTGTTGTATTGCACGCTCTTGAGGAAGGTATAGCCCTCCGGCGCCACCTCGCCTTCTCCCTCGGCTAGTTCGGGCAGGGGCGCGTTCTCTTCGATGTGCACGCGCTTCAGGACGTTCTCGCGGATGGACGCGATCATGGAATCGAAATCGGTGGCGAGGTTGAGCCAACGATTGTGCTTCGGCTTGCCCGAAACGAATGTTCCCCTGCCCTGCTGGGCATCGAGGAGCCCCTCTTCCCGTAGCAGTTCGATCGCCTGGCGGATGGTGACGCGCGCCACCGCGAACTCGTGCTCGAGTTCCTCCAGGGTCGAGATCTTGTCACCTTCCGACCAGAATCCCGTGTCGATGCGCTGCCGCATTACGGAGGCGACCTGAATGTAGAGAGGGACACGACTGCGGTCGTAAATCGATGCAAGTTTACTCATGGTATGGATATACGATAGATAGATTCATTTTGCCAGACAACGCCCGCCAGAAAGTTGCAAGACTTCAAACAAAGAGCTCCCGAAGGCTTAATCCAGGTGGTATTCGTCAGAAGAGTCGTATCCTGGCTTCGCGGCGGCTTCACAACAAGCCGCCCCGTCGAACCACAATCTCTTGCATGGCGATCAGGAGGTCTTGATCCGACCTCGTTCCGAACAGGGAAAAATACCAGGGCACGATCCCGAACTGGGGGCCTGCTTGGGAAAAGGTCATGCTCCACCATGAAGATGGAGTATAGTAGAAGATCAAGTAAACGTCATCTTATCCTAGCGGCCCGAAGACGGGCGGAGTGCACCCGTCTTCGCGAAAAGCCTATACCGCTCCGGACAGCTCCCGTTGCTCAGCCGCGACCGAACAAGCTTGCGAAAAAACGCTTCAGCCGGCCGATGACGACGGATGAAACCAGCGATCCGGCGTCGAGTTCGGTGACCATCTGCGGCGCCGCGACATCGTCACCGTCCGCCTGATGTGCGAGCTTGGCTTCGAGGTTCTGGACGAATGCCGCAATCAGCCGGCCCGCCACATCCTGGACCAGGCCGGATCGGCCGAACTGCGCCAGCATGCCGGTCAGCGTATAGCCGATACTGACATCCACCTTCGTCTCGCCGGGGGCGTCGCCCGGCTTCACCGCATAGCCGATCAGGCCGCGGGTCGCCGAATTGCTGCGCTTGTCCTTGCCGCTGCCGTTGATCGTGCCGGTTCGGGTGGCGTCGTCGCGGGTGACGTCGGCGACCCCCTGGAACTCGGCCGCGATCGGCCCGACCTTGACCCTGATCTGGCCTTCGACATGGCCGTCGACCGGTTCGCCCGCAAGCGATGCGCCCGGAAGGCAGGAGGCGACTTCGCCGATATTGCCAAAGAAGTCCCAGACCACATCCACCGGGTGGGCAACGGTGAAGCCTTGGGTGAAAGTCGTCTGCGGCTTCCAGTCGGCATCCGGGCGCGACGCCGGCTTCGCCGCTTGCGCGCGCGCTTGGACATCCGTCGCACCGGCCGAAGCGCGGGCGCGCGGCGCTGCTCCGTTCGTTTCCGCAACGGCGTGGCCTGAACCGGCAGGCCCCAAAATCTTGCGATTGCCATCGGGGACGGCAGCGATGCCGCGGGCGCGGCGGGCCGTGATCACGCCCTGGATGGCGCGCACGATGCCGACATAGCCGGTGCAACGGCAGAGATTTCCGCTCATCGCGATGCGAATGTCGTGCTCGGAAGGAGCATCCATGCGCAGCACCACGTCGCGGGCCGAAACGATCATGCCGGGCGTGCAATAGCCGCATTGCAGGCCGTGTTCCTTCGAGAAGGCGGTGCGCAGCTCGGCCGTGATCTCATCATTGTCGAGCCCCTCGACCGTGGTGACTTCCGCCTGCTGGCAGGCAACCGCATAGGTGATGCACGAACGCGTCGGCACGCCGTCGACAAGCAGGGTGCAGGCGCCGCACACGCCATGCTCGCAACCGATATGGGTGCCGGTCAGGTTCTGGGTTTCACGCAGGAAATCGGCCAGGTGCGTGCGCGGCTCGATGGTGGCGCTTGTCGACTTTCCATTGACCGTGAGGGTGACCGTATTCATGCTGAATGTGCTCGCTCAATGGCGCGCCGCAGCGCGACGACGTGGGTCTGCCGGTCGATCGGGTCGGTCATGCCCGCCGCCTCGACTGCCGCGCCGGTGGCTTGGCCATCGAAAGCAAGGTCGAGGCGCTCGGCCCTTCCATCGCCGACAAGGTGGCTTGCCTCGGCAATGACGATCGGCCGGCTTTCCGTCGCGCCGATCACGGCACGGCTGACACCGCGATCCGGATCAACCAGGAATGCGCCGATCGCATGCGCGAACTCACCGGTCTTGCGGCAGCTCTTGTAGTAGCCCCAGCGCGCCGAGCGGCTGAGTTTCGGGACCGAGACCGAGACCAGCATCTCTCCCGGCCTCAAGTCGGCTTCCAGCGCGCCGAGCATGTAGTCCTCGACCGGGATCGTCCGGTTCCCCGAAGGCCCGCGCAACGTCACCTTCGCGCCGAGCGCCGACAGGATCGACAACCAGTCGGCCGACGGATCGGCATGGGTGAGACTGCCGCCGACGGTGCCGCGATTGCGCACCGCCCGATAGGCGATGCCGCGCGCCACACTGGGAAGGGCACCGCACGTCACATCGGGCACACGCAGGTCTTCGATATCAGCATGGGTTATGCAGCCACCCAGCACGATCTCCCCGGCCTGCTCTTCCACCCGCTTGAGTTCTTCTATTCCGGTGATATCGACCAGAAGATCGGGTTGCACCAGCCGCATGTTGAGCATCGGCCCGAGCGATTGCCCGCCGGCCATCAGCTTCACCGACAGGCTGTCGTCGGCCAGCAGGGCCAGCGCCGCGCCGACATCGGCCGGGCGCGCATAATCGAAATTGACAGGCTTCATGCCGCCTCCTCCCGCTCCGCCTCGGTAGACTTTTCCTTGCTCGCGGCGCTGATCGCCTCCAGCACGCGGCGCGGGGTCATCGGCGAACGCAGGAGTTCGGCGCCATAAGGCCGCAGCGCGTCGTTGACGGCATTGCCGATGGCGGCCGGCGGCGCGATCGCACCCCCCTCGCCTATGCCTTTGACGCCGAATTCGGTGTAGGGCGACAGCGTCTCCATATGATCGACCCTGGGGGCGGGAACTTCGGTCGGCCCCGGCAGAAGGTAGTCGGCAAAGGTGGAAGCCAGCGGCTGGCCGGAGGCGTCGAAATTCATCTCCTCATAGAGGGCCGTGCCGATGCCCTGCGCGAGCCCGCCATAGATCTGGCCGTCCACCACCATCGGGTTGATCAGCTTGCCGCCGTCTTCGACGATGACATAGTCGAGGATCTCGATATCGCCGATTTCCGGATCGACGGCGACCAGTGCGACATGGGCGGCATAGCTGAACGTGCCGGAATCACGCACCGGCTTGAAGCCTATGGTCGATTCCAGGCCACGCGGATCGACGGACATGGGAAGGTCCTGCGGGCGCAGATACCAGGTGTGCGCGATTTCCTCGAATGTCACGCTGCCGGTCGGGCCGACGACCTTTCCCTGGGCCACCGCGACATCGTTCGGGTCGGCCTGCAACAGATGCGCACCGATGCGCTTGGCCAGGCCCGCGATCTCGCGCGAAGCCGTGGCCACCGCACCACCTGCCATCACAGCACAGCGCGAACCCCAACTGCCTGTCGAATAGGGCGTGTACTCGGTATCGCCATGCACCACCTTGATCTTGGCGATGTCGATGCCGAGGATTTCGTGGGCGACCTGGGCCAGCGTGGTTTCCATGCTCTGGCCGTGCGAATGAACACCGACCCGCAGCTCGAGGCCGCCATCCGGCGTCACGCGGGCCGTCGCCTGTTCGTGGCCCGGCACCATCGGTATGCCCCAGCCCGAATAGACCGAGGTGCCGTGGGCAGCCTGCTCGCAATAGATGGAGTGCCCGACGCCGATCAGCCTGCCGTCGGGCTCCGGGTGTTTCTGCCGCTCGCGAACCGCCTTCAGGTCCATGGCCGCCAGGGCCCGCTCCAGGGCCTCGGGATAGTTGCCGCTGTCGAAATGCTTCTTAGTGATGTTGTCGAACGGCATCTGTTCCGGCTTGACGAGGTTCTTCAGGCGAACCTCATGCGGCTCGAGGCCGGCCTCGCGGGCAATCGCATCCAGCATCAGTTCGAGCGCGTAGCACACGCCGGTGCGCGCGACGCCGCGATAGGGCAGGATCGGGCATTTGTTGGTGGCGACCGACCAGGTGCGGCAACGATAGGCGGGGAAATCATACGGCCCCGGCAGGATACTGGCCACCTGGGCCGCTTCGAGGCAGGCCGAAAAAGGATAGGAGGAATAGGCACCGGAATCGACGGTTGCCTCGCAATCGATGCCTCGCAGCTTGCCGTCGCGGTCGGCATAGGCGGTGATGCGATAATGATGTTCACGGCAATTGGCGCCGGCCGTCAGGTGCTCGCGGCGATCCTCGATCCAGCGCAGCGGATGGCCGCAGCGCATCGCCAGCCAGCCGAGGCACACATCCTCCGGCAAAAGAATGCCCTTGTAGCCGAAACCGCCGCCGACATCCGGCGAGATGATCCGGATTTGCGCATGGTCGAGACCGAGGCATTCGGCAAGGCCGGTGCGCACGATGTGCGGCATCTGGGACCCGGTATAGAGCACGAGTTGCTCCATCCGGCTGTCCCAGTAGGCAACGGTGCCACGCCCTTCCATCGGCGCCATGCTCTGGCGCGCGGTCGAGATTTCGCGGCTCACCTTGATCGGCGCATCGAAAGCGGCTTCGATGCCGACATCCACGAAGGTTTCCAGAAAAACATTGTCGCCCCAGTGCTCGTGAACCAGCGCGGAGTCCCCCTCGCGCGCCTTGAGCATGTCGTGGACGGCCGGAAGCTCGGCAAGATCGACCTCGACGCAAGCGGCCACATCCTCGGCCTTCGCCCGTGTGTCGCCGACGCACATGGCAATGAGTTCGCCGACCTGGCGGACCTTTTCGAAGGCAAGAACCGGCTGTTCCGAGACCTTGAAGCCGGCAAGGCCGGAAACCGCGACGATGGGCTTCACGCCCTCGAGATCGGCAGCGATGAAAACCTGGCTGCGGCAGGAATCAGGGATCCTGATTTCTCCCACCCGGGCATGGGCAAGTGGCGAGCGCACGAAGGCGACATCCTTCATGCCGGCGAGCCTGACGTCACCGACAAACTGGCCGCGACCGCGAAGGAGGCGGTCATCCTCCTTGCGAAGCAACGAGGCGCCCACACCCTGTTCAGTCATATCAATCCTCCTCCAACCCCTGGGAAGGGGTTACACCAGCATCGCAGATGTATGGACGCTGACGGCGCACGCTCCAAGGCGCCCGCCTCTCCTCCATATCATCTTATTTTACCTATCATAGCAAGACTTATTTGAAAGGCCATCTGAGCTATGTGGAATGGGTGTCCCTCGGGGCGACATATCTGCTGCGGTGGACATCCTGCGGACGTCCGGCATGCAGCAGATAGGTATTGCTATAAGCGCCGCCTAGGGGCCGGGCCTGATCCGCAAACGATGCCACGGGTCACGCCAGCTTGACCTCTGCCCCGAGTTGCATGAGCGACTGCTTCGCATCGCCGAACAGCATCGAGGTTTTCGGCGACACGAACAGATCGTTCTCCACGCCGGAAAAGCCGGCACCCTTGCCGCGCTTCAACACGATGACGCTCTTGGAATCCGATACATTCAGAATCGGCATACCATAAATGGGCGAGGCTTTGTTGGTGCGCGCCGCCGGGTTGACCACGTCGTTGGCACCAACCACGAGCGCCACGTCGGCGTCGGCGAAGCGCTGGTTGATGTCCTCCATGTCGACGAGCTTGTCATAGGAAATGCCGGCTTCGGCGAGCAGGACGTTCATGTGGCCCGGCATGCGGCCAGCAACCGGATGGATGGCAAAGCGCACATCGACGCCGCGCTTTTCCAGAAGGTCGACCAGTTCGCGTGCCTGGTGCTGCGCCTGGGCGACGGCGAGACCGTAGCCCGGCACGATGATGACCCGCCGCGAAAAGGCAAGCCGCAGGGCGGCGTCGTCGGCACTGATGGGTGCCATCTCTCCCTGGGCTCCGGACACGGCCGCTTCCTCCCTGCTCGCCGAGCCGAAGGCACCGAACAGCACGTTCGAGAAGGAGCGGTTCATCGCCTTGCTCATGGCGATGGACAGGATGAAGCCGCTGGCGCCGTCCAGTGCACCGACGACGATCAGGATGTTGTTGTCGAGCGCAAAGCCGGTGGCGACCGCGGCGAGACCCGCATAGGAGTTGAGCAGCGAGACGACGACCGGCATGTCGGCGCCGCCGATCGGCAGCACCAGCAGGATGCCGACGAGCAGGCCGATCACGCCGATCGCCACGAAGGTCCAGACCTCATAGGGATTGATGATCAGCCAGACCAGGCAGGCGACGCCGATGGCAAGGAGCGACAGATTGAAGACGTTCTGTCCCCTGAAGGTAATCGGCCTTCCGGGCAGGATCTCCTGCAGCTTGCCGAAGGCCATGAGGCTGCCGGTGACCGTCAGCGCTCCCAGAAGCACCTCGAAGCCGAGCGTGGTCACATGGCCCTGGGTCAGATGCTGCGTGTCATAGCTGTGGATGTATTCGCCGATGCCGACAAGCGTGGCGGCGAGCGCGCCGAAGGCGTGGCTGAAGGCGATACGCTGCGGCATTGCCGTCATCGGCACCCACATGCCGAGCGGATAGCCGATCGCAGCGCCAACGACGGCGCCGATGGCCAACCATTCATAGGTGACGATGCGCTCGTGAAGCAGGGTCGCCGCAACGGCGATCAGCATGCCGAGGGCGGCCATCTGCATGCCGCGGCGTGCCGTATCGGGATGGCAAAGCGAGCGAAGCGCAAGCATGAACAGTGTGGCGGCGAGCAGATAGGACAGTTGGATGAATGTCTCGGTCATTGATCGTTGGCGCCCTTGCGCCCTCCCTTATCCGCAGCCTTGGCGCCGAACATCGCCAGCATGCGGTCGGTGATGAGAAAGCCGCCGACGACGTTGGCCATGGCGCAGGCGACGGCGACGGCTCCAAGCACGGTGCTGACGAAGCCCTGGTTGGCGCCCGCCAGAACCAGCGAAGCCACCAGCGAGATGCCGGAAATGGCATTGGTTGCGGCCATCAGCGGCGTATGCAGAAGCGGCGGAATGCGGCTGATGGTCTGGAAGCCGACAAAGCCGGCGAGCAGGAAAACAAACAGTTGGATGACGGCAGTGGATGTCATATCGACCCTCCAAGATCGTGAAACTGGCTCATTCAGGCCAGGCAAAGGCGTTCTCCCGCCACGAAACACGCGGGAGTGCTGCCGGGCCGATCGTGGCCCGGCAGATGAAAGGTGGCGTGCGGCCGGAAGGGTCGCCTAGCTGGGAGGTGCCTTCGTGAAGGCCGGATGAACGATGGCCCCGTCGCGTGTCAGGTTCGTGCTCCGGACCAGTTCGTCCTCCCAATCGATCGCCAGGCCCGATTTGGACTGATCGACCATGGTCGAAACGAAGCTGTAGAGGTTGCGCGCATAGAGATTCGACGCGGTGGTGGCGACCTTGGATATGGTCGAGTTGCCGATGATCTTGATACCGCGCGCGGTGGTGACGATCTCGCCGGCTTTCGAGCCCTCGATATTGCCGCCGCGCTCGACAGCGAGATCGACCAGCACGGAACCGGCCCGCATCGCCTCGATCATCGCCTGGGTGACCAGCCGAGGGGCCGGGCGGCCGGGGATGAGCGCCGTGGTGATGACGATGTCCTGCCGCCCGAGATGGGTAGCGATGAGCTCAGCCTGCTTGGCCTGGTACTCCTTCGACATCTCCTTGGCGTAGCCGCCGGAAGCCTCGGCGGCCCGGAACTCGTCGTCCTCGACGGCGACGAATCTCGCCCCGAGCGACTCGACCTGCTCCTTGGCGGCAGGACGCACATCGGTTGCCGACACGACCGCGCCGAGCCGGCGGGCCGTCGCGATCGCCTGCAGGCCGGCAACACCGGCACCCATGACGAATATCTGCGCGGCCGGCACCGTTCCCGCTGCCGTCATCATCATCGGCAGCGAGCGCGTGAATTCGGACGATGCGTCGATCACCGCGCGATAGCCGGCAAGGTTGGCCTGGCTCGACAGCACATCCATCGCCTGCGCGCGGGTGATGCGCGGCATGAGTTCCATGGCAAAGGCGGAAACGCCGGCGCTCGCCATGATGTCGAGCCCGGCTTCCGGCCGATGCGGGTCCATGGTGGCAATGACGATCGCACCCGGCTTGCAGGCACGGATGACCTCGCCGCTCGGCCGGTTTACCGCCAGCACGATGTCGGCATCCTTCACCGCCGAAATGGCGTCGGGAACGAGCTTGGCGCCCGCGTCCTCAAAATCCTTGTCTGCAATACCCGCGCCGCCTCCGGCGCCACCCTGGATCAAAACCTTGCCGCCCAGCGTTTCGTATTTCCTGACCGTCTCGGGCGTGGCAGCCACCCGCGTATCGGTCATCATGTCGGACAAAACCGCAATATGCATGACCCTAATCTCCTGAACTGGGATGACGCCGGACCTTCGACGCAATCATGCCGACTTGCCCTAACGTCGACATGACATTGCGCCTGCCTTAAGCCAAAGTCAACCTATTTATAGTAAGATAGAATCATTTAGCAAAACGTCTCTATATTCGAGGCGTTTCGGGCAAAACGGATCGTTTTCCGGGCTCCAGGGTGCAAATCTCGGTGGGTTTTTGCCGGAATCACTACGCTTCCGCAGCACGAAAAAGGGCCCAGCCTCGGCTGGGCCCTTTTTCAATTCGGAGGCTATGCCCGCAGTTGGGTTACGCTTCGGCGCCGCACCAGTCGTAGATGGAGAGTGCCATGACCTTGATGGCGGTGATGTAGTCGTCGATCGACACATACTCGTCATTGGCATGCATGACCGCCGTCGAGCCGGGGCCGAAGATCACGGTGGGC
>JBARWP010000061.1:0-16391 GCA_049646905.1 Pseudaminobacter sp.
CCGCCATCTCGACCGGGTGGCGGCGCAACTGCCCCGATGCATCGACGCCGATCTGCGCGACAAGCGCCGCCGGCTGGAAACGGCACAGGCACGGATATCGCCCGAACCGCTGCTGCGCCGTCATGCGACCGCGCGCGAAGCGATGGGAAGCCTGCAGCGGCGCCTGGACCATGCTGCCAGAACAGGCTTGCAACGGATGCGAGTCCGGCTGACCCAAGCCGAGCGCCTGCTGGCGACGCTTTCGCATCAGTCCGTACTGGAGCGCGGCTTCGTGCTGGTGACGGATGCCAATGGCGAACTGGTGAAGCGCGCAGCGGAGGTGATGCCGGAGGCTGCCCTTTCGCTGACCTTTGCCGATGGCAAGGTAGCCGCAACTGCCGGCGAAGGCGGCGCACGGCAGACAAGGCCACAGCCAAAGCCAACCCCGCGCCCCAAAGACCCCGGAGCGCAAGGCAGCCTGTTTTGACGCCGCCCGCCTGACGTTCCAGGGTATGCGGAAGGCGGTTCGATACGATCGAGTATTCGTCCCGTCATGATCAGACGGCCCCCATTCGGGAGGTTGTCAAGCCCGACCGATCGCCTATAGAGGCGCATACCAATCGATATCGAGAGGCAGCGAAACCCAGTCCGGCAACCGGACGAGGCAGGCAGCCGTGCGGAAACGGATTTTCCTATGAACTGGTATCAGGCTTCGGGTGTCAGGAACCTGGTCGAAGGCATCCTCTTTTGCGCCGGCATTGTCATCCTCCTGTGGTGGACAGTGTTCTATTGAGCGCGCAGGAAGGTCGGGGAGGCGATGGTGCATGTCCAAGGCCACAAGCCCAAAGACTGTCGCGGTCCTCACGTGAGACTTCTCAACTCCCCGACCGCTCGCATCGCGACTGCCCGCGCCTATCCGGTTCATCGGGAAAGCGCGGCTTCGCAGTGTTGCAGTCTCCCCGGAGGAGCCATGAGTGGCGATAGGATAAGGTTGATCACGCAAAGCGTCTGGGTGAAGTGGGTTTTCGTGCTGGCAGTCGCCGGAGCGGATATCGCGATCTGGTACCACGCCACACGGACAAGCTATTGAAAGGCCGCCAGGCTCGTTCGGATTTGGAGGATGGCTTTCCGTCGCCGGTGAACCCGAAGGTTCATTTTGGGTCAGGCGTCCATGCCGTCGGCGTCCCAAGCCGGAACAGCCTTTCTGGCGCAAGCGTGAATCTGCCCGATTTCAAGACGGATTTTTCTGGCACGTCCCTTGCATCGTAATGGGTGCCGGCACCAGCCGGCCTTGATGCCGCAACGGGTATCAGGGGCATGAGGCTCGTCGAGGTGAGGGGCAAGGGGTTGTCCCTCGGCGAGCTGATTGTCAGGTCCCGATCCTGCATCAGGGGCAAGAGGCTCGTCGAGGCAAGGGGCAAGGGGTGTCCCTCGGCGAGCTGATTGCTAGAGCACCGTGCGTTCAATCAGACGCTGGGCGCTCTCTAACACTTTGATTCGGCATCGGAATATTCCGAGAACCGGAAACCACCATTCTGTGCGATGCTCCAGGTCGCCATGCATCCTGGTGGACGCAGATCGAAAATCCCAATCTATCCGGGTCGGATGTTCTACGGCAGATCGTAGGTCGTAACGAGCGGAAGGGCCCCGTAGCGGGCTCTCGTTACCGCTCCTTCCAACGCGCGCTGCCTGGTCTCCAGGGGGTGCTTGGAGACGAGTTGACGAAAGGTCTCCGAAATCTGGAAATGGCCGCAGGCTGAACAATGAATGTCAAGATAGCCGTCATAGGCTCTTGTCTGCTTTGCCCGCCCCTCACAAATCGGGCAGCTGATCACAGGGTGCTTTGCCATTCTTAACCCCCTATTTGCACGTGATAGCTAACCACCAAAGAGGCCAAACGACAAGGTTCCTCGCGCGCCGAGGCATTGGCCGGATTGCAGCATGACGCAATGGTCGCGCCCTTACGCGCCGGCGAGTGGCCGTTAAGAACATAGCGGACGGCGATTCGAATCGAGGAGGCCTGCGATGTCGGATTTTTCCGCAGGTGCAAAATATCTGCTCATCTCGCTGCTGCGGGCGGCGTCGATATTCGGGCTCTTCGCCGGCAGCCTGGCCGTTGCCTACATGATCGGCTCCATCCTGGTCGCCATCGGCGTGGTTCCCTGCAGCGATCCCAAGTCGTGCGCGATGGTGCCTGCCTTCATGTTCATGCCGCTGGGCGGCCTGGGGCTTTATTTCGTCTCGCTCGTCGTCTGGTCGCTTCTCGTACGCCAGCGGACAACCAGCACATAGCGGCCATTCTCAGCTTGCAAGTCCGGAGCGAGATGGATCGCCATCTCGCTCCCAGATGCGATTCATTGCCGCGCGAGATACATGCGTATTCTTGCTTCCAGGTCTTCGATCGGCTCGCCCGAAATATCGACCAGCGACTTCCTGATCGTGCCGGTGAAGGCAAAGGGCGGTTCGTAGTCCTCCGCCAGCATCACGGGCAAACCCGTGTCGGCTCCCATCACAAGGCCACCGCCCAGCCCTAGCGAAATCGGGATGGTCACCGGCAGGTCGCCTTCGCCAACAACCTTGCCGTCGACGAACAACTTGACGTTCGCCGGCACTCCCTTGCCTTTCGCGATGTCGGGCTTGCCGGTTGGAGCGAACTCAAACGTGAAGACATGGTCGCCTTCAGGAATGCCGCCGTTTTTCGCTTCTATCTTGAAGCGCTGGTCGGCCACATAGTTGTAGCCATAGGTCAGCTTGCCGCTGTTGATGTAGAAAACAAAGCCTCCGTCATTGCCTCCCATGCAGAACAGTACACCCTCCGCCCCGCCTTTCGGGATACTGGCGTGGACTGATACGGTATGCGGGACGTTTGTGAGGCGCGGTGCAGCGTTGCTCGGAACCATCTGCGTTCCAGGGTAGAAGATGTATTTCTTGCGATCGACCGCAATCTGCGGCCGCGGAGCGCCATTTCACGCTTGAATAGGTTGCCGGGCTTATGCGACCCCGTTGCGCGTTTGCGGCAAGGATCAGCAGCAGCGCAGGCCGAAGAAGGTTAAATAGCTGATTTTATTTCTGAAGGGGGTGGTACGGTTGGGTGGGCTCGAACCACCGACCTCCGGATCCACAATCCGGCGCTCTAACCAACTGAGCTACAACCGCAAACCATGCGGGCGCCATCGACAGGCGCAGCGCTCCAATACGGACAATCGAGGGACATTTCAAGACATTTGGCGGTCGCACGGTATTCATTTTGGCCGTAGGTGCCAACCGGGAGGCAGAGTGTGCCCCAAAAAGAAAAAGACCGGCGGGAGGAGCCGGTCTTTTCCTTATGCGTGGCCGGTGGGAGGAGATACCGACCATAACCCCGAAATCAGGTGGGAGGAGGAACCATCCTTCGGGTATTCATGCTTCGACCAAGTTGGCCGAAGAGGATGTCAGGCGACCTTGAGTTCCTTCAAGGCCTTCTCGAACACGCCCTTGATCGGCTTGGCCACATCCTCGGCGGCCTTGCTGGAGGCAGCCTGGATTTCCTTGGCCTGCTCGACGGCGGTCTCGACACCCTTGCGCAGGAAGGCGGTCTGGAGCTCGATCAGCTCGGATACAGACTTGACGCCGACGAGCGCCTCGAGATGGGCGAAGCTGGCCTCGGCGTTGGTGCGCAGGGCCGAAATGGTCTTCAGCGACAGGTCGTTGCTGGCGGCACGAGCGGTCTCGAAGGTCGACTCGAACGCCTTCTGGGCCTCTTCCGCACCGGTCTTCAGCTTGGCATAGGTTTCCTTGGTCTGCTCGACGCCCTTTTCGGCGAAGGCACGGAACTGGTCGGTGGCTTTGGAAGCGTCGAAGCTCGGAAACTCGACGTTTTCGGCAAATTCGGAAGTCTTGGTAGCGGTCTTGGACATATTTTATCCTTTCGGGCGGACAGGCGTTGCGGGAAGGCTGCCTCGTTCATGCTTGAGCCCCATATAGCGTGAGTTATGCTGCATTGCAACATATTTATTGCGTTGCACCAAAATTAGCATCGGGAATTAACCAAGCCGCCGCTTTTCAGCGGGCAAAACGTGCTGTTTTCTGGACCTTCCGGCCGCCAGCTTTTATTAACGATCGGTTAATTGCAGGATGCCATCCCTGCCAGGAGGTGCACTCGATTCATGGCGTCAGCTTCGTATTCGTTCATTGATGTGGCCGTCCTGGACGACGTGCGCGAACGGTTCGCGCGCGGCGATGCGTTGGCCATACTCTCGACGGATCTGGAGCAGGTGATCTGGGCAAACGGACCGGGTGCTGCGCTGCTGGGGTACCCCCATATCGAAGCCATCATCGGCGAATCACCGCTACTGGGCCCGGTGGCACGGCGCCAGATCATGGCCACCAGCGGTTTCCCGCAGATCGGGCACGACCGCAGCATCCTGGTGCGCCTGACGATCGGCATGGAAAGCCGGGCGGTGAACTTCACCATGGGCGAGATTTCGCTGCCCGATGGCGAGGCGGCGATCCTGCTTGCCGCATCTGCCGAACAGATCGGCGCCTTCAGCGACCGGGAGATCGCGGAACGTGCGATCGGTGGCCTGAGCGAGCCGGACCATTTCGCCGCCTTCGTGGATGCAGCGGGCGATATCCGGGTTGCCTCGGCAGGATTTTCGGACCTCGGCATCGCCACGCAGGCGCTGGCCGACCTGGCCGGCGAAGCGGCCGAAGAGTACGACCGTCTGGTAAAGCGCATGGTCAAGGGCGCAGGTGGCCGGTTCCCCGCGGGGATTGCCCGTCTGACGGATGAGCCGACGCTCTACCTGCTGGTAGTGGTAGCCGAACCGCGGGAGGAAGATGTTCCCGCTTCCAGCCCGGATGTTGCCGCTGCCCGCAACTCAGGCCAACCGGCGAAGTCGCTACCTGGCCAGGGAGATGGCACCGCCGGCCAGCACGATTACTGGTATTTCAGCAGCAACGGTCCGCAAGCCGATGCGCCCGCACCGCAGACGCAAACCGTCGATAAAGTGGCCGGGGCCACGACGGACCGCGATGCCGCGCCGGTGCGCTTTGTCTGGCGCACCGATGCGCAGGGCCGCTTCAGCGCGCTTTCCCATGAATTCGCCGAGGTGGTGGGCGGACTTGCCGCCGATGTCGTGGGACGGCGCTTCCGCGACGTCGCCAACACTTTCGGGCTCGATCCATCCGGGGAGATCGCCGGGCTTCTCGAACGGCGCGACACCTGGTCGGGCCGTTCGGTGCTGTGGCCGGTGGCGGGTACCGACCTGAAGATACCGGTCGATCTGGCCGCCCTGCCCGTCTATAGCCGCGACCGCGAATTCGAGGGCTTTCGCGGCTTCGGTGTCGCGCGCGCCGGCGATGCGGTGAAGGATCCGGAAGCGCTCGGGCTGGTACTGGTCGAACCCGTGCGCGAGCCGGAGGGAGCCTCCTCCGAACCCGAAGCCAGCACGGAGCCTGCCACCGACACGCAGGCCGGTGAAGGGGAATTGGAAACACCGGACGCCGGGGACCCGTTTCGCGGCGAGGTGCCGGCACTGACGATCGTCCCGAAGCCGGACCGCCGCTTCTCCGACAAGGTGATCCGGCTCGCCGAGCACCGACCGCCGGTGGCGCCGGAAAAGGGCTTGTCGAGCATCGAGCGCAGTGCCTTCCGCGAGATCGGCGAGCGGCTGAGGCAAGACGGCGAGGCTGCCGCCAAGGCATTGGAGGAAGCCCGGACCGACAAGGAACAGGACACATCCACCGAAGCTCGCGACGATGCCGCGAAGTCGGTCGAAACAAGTGCGCAGGCTGGCGACGAGATTTCTCCGGTCGAACCCACGGCGACGGAGACGACGGAAATCGCAGGAGACAGCGGGGAAAATTCCCCGGTTGCCGGGCAGGAGGCCGACACAGAGGCCGCGCCCGCCGATCCAATCAAAACAGAACAGGAAGCAGGCGAGGAACCTCACGCTGGCATCCCGGAGGGCGAGGCGCCGGAGACGGGGCAAAGCGCTACCGGCCCGGCAGCGGATGACACCGACGAGGAAACAGTTCCCGAAACCACGCCGGCCGACCATGCCAACAGCAACACCAAAGGGACTGTCCCCTCGCCCGAACCGGCAGAAGACCCTGCCCACCACGGCAAGGCGAGCGACACGTCGATATTGGAGAAACTGCCGGTACCGGTGCTGATCCATTCGGGCGATGCGCTGCATTACGCCAATGAGGAGTTCCTGACGCTCACGGCCTATGGGTCAGTCGCGGAACTGGAGGCGGCTGGTGGGCTCGATGCGCTGTTTGCCGAGAGCTACGCCGATGACGCCGAGGCTGAGGCACCGCATCGCGAATTGCGATTGCGCACCGGCGACGGGCTGGAATTTCCCATCGAGGCCCTGCTGCGCTCGGTGCCGTGGAACGGCGGCAAGGCGCTGATGCTGGTGGTACGGCGCACAGGGGAGGAAGAGGCCGCGCCAGCGCCCTCGCAGGCTCCCGACGAAGCGGAATTGCGGGCGCGCGTGGCCGAAATGCGCACCATCATCGATACGGCAACCGACGGCGTGGTGCTGATCACCAATGACGGGGTGATCCGCTCGATCAGCCGGCCGGCCGAAGCGCTGTTCGGCTTCGACAGCGACGAGGTCGCGGGCAAGCCCTTCACCTCGCTTTTTGCGATGGAGAGCCAGCGTTCGGCCAGCGATTATCTCAATGGCCTCACCGAACACGGCGTCGCCAGCGTGCTGAACGACGGGCGCGAAGTGATCGGACGCGAGGCGCAGGGCGGTTTCATTCCGCTGTTCATGACCATCGGCAGGCTGCCGAACGATAGCGGCTTTTGCGCTGTGCTGCGTGACATCACCCAGTGGAAGCGGGCCGAGGAGGAACTGACGCAGGCGCGCGCCATGGCCGAGCGCGCCTCCTCGCAGAAGACCGACTTCCTGGCGCGCGTCAGCCATGAGATCCGCACGCCGCTCAACGCCATCATCGGCTTTTCCGAACTGATGGTGGACGAGAAATTCGGCCCGATCGCCAACGACCGCTACCGCGACTATCTGCGCGACATCAACCGCTCCGGCAACCATGTGCTCGACTTGGTCAATGACCTGCTCGACATTTCCAAGATCGAGGCGGGCCAGCAGGAAATGGCGCATGAGGCCGTTTCGCTCAATGACGCGCTGGCCGAAACCGTTGCAATGATGCAGCCGCAGGCCAACCGCGAGCGCGTCATCATCCGCTCGAGCTTTGCCTCCAGGCTGCCCGACGTGGTGGCGGATCGCCGGAGCATCCGCCAGATCGCGCTCAATCTCCTGTCCAACGCTGTGCGCTATACCCAGGCCGGCGGACAGGTGATCGTCTCGACCGCCTATGAGATGAGCGGCGACGTGGTCATGCGCGTGCGCGATACCGGCGTGGGCATGACGCAGGCCGAGATCGAACAGGCGCTCAAGCCCTTCAAGCAGATAAATGCGCTGAAGCGGGCGCGCGGAGACGGCACCGGGCTCGGCCTGCCGCTGACCAAGGCGATGGTGGAAGCAAACCGCGCCAAGTTCACCATCACCTCGACCCCCGGCGAAGGAACGCTCGTCGAGGTCACCTTCCCCACGACCAGGGTGCTGGCAGACTGACAGGCACAGCACCATCGGACCTGGAAACCGTTACGCAGTTTTTGCTGACGCGGACCTTCCGTTTGCGATCGTGCTATCCGCCGCCGCATCCAGCTTTTGGCGCGACGAATCCCGCGATCATGGCTGCTTGGCGGGCAACCCGAGCCGGGCCTTCATCAAATCTTCGGCATCATCGGGACGCCATGCTCAAAGTGTTGAAAAGCTGCGTGAAATGCTCCAGTTTAGAATAATTCTAAACTATTGAATTCATTAGCCTTTGTATTGACGTCCCCCTATAATTAGACCAATAGATCACCGGTGGCTAATGGAGCCACGAGCCGACAACACACCCTTTGGGGCCTTTACCCCCTCACAGGTCAGGAGAGAGATATGCCATCAAAGAACGCCCGGTCCAGAATGGCCGGATACGCAGCATTTACCCTCGCCACACTGCTTGCCGGTTCCGCGCTAGCCGATGGCGTGGTGAATGTCTACACCTACCGTCAGCCTGAACTGATCCAACCGGTGCTCGACGCCTTCACCGCCGAAACCGGCATCAAGACCGAAGTGCTGTTCCTCGACAAGGGTCTTGAGGAACGCATCTTGGCCGAAGGCCAGAACTCGCCGGCCGATGTGATCATGACGGTCGATATCGCACGCCTGACCACCGCCAAGGAAAAGGGTGTGACGCAGGCGCTGGACGACGCCACGATCAATGAAAACGTCGATGCGGAATATCGCGATCCGGAAGGCCACTGGTTCGGCCTGACCAAGCGCGCACGCGTCATCTACGCCTCCAAGGACCGGGTGAGCGATACGGCCATCACCTATGCCGAACTGGCCGACCCGAAATGGAAGGGCAAGATCTGCATGCGCTCCGGCCAGCACGACTACAATCTGGCCCTGTTCGGGGCAGCGATCGCCCATTGGGGCGATGAAAAGACCGAGGCCTGGATGAAGGGCCTCAAGGACAACCTGGCACGCAAGCCGGAAGGCGGCGACCGGCCGCAGGCCAAGGCCATTGCCGCCGGCGAATGCGACATCGCCATCGGCAACACCTATTATGTCGGCCTGATGCGCACCAACGAGAAGGAGCCCGAAGAGAAGGAATGGGGCAACGCCATCAACGTGCTGTTCCCGACCTTCGACAACGGCCTGACGCATGTGAACATCTCGGGCGCGGCGCTCGCCAAAAATGCACCGAACCGTGACAATGCCGTCAAGCTGATCCAGTTCCTGTCGAACCACGAAGCCCAGCAGATCTACGCCGAGAAGAACTTCGAATACCCGGTCGAGCCGGGCCTCGATCCTTCGGAGGTGGTGAAGGAGTTCGGCGAGTTGAAGGCCGACACACTGCCGCTGGTGGAAATCGCCAAGAACCGCAAGGCGGCCTCCGAAATGGTCGACCGCGTCGGCCTCGACGACGGCCCGGCCAGTTGAGCCGTCTGAACCGCAATCGAAGAGCCGGGCCCTCGCAGGCCCGGCTTTTCCATATTTGACGTGAGCCGATCGGTGTCGGGTATTCAGCGCATCGACAAAATGCATCTGGAGAAGGTGCAACGCCCGGCGCAGCCGCGCGTCAGGGGCAACCGATACCTGTCGGCGCATGTGACCGCCCTGTCGGCCTCCGCCATCGTCCTGCTGCCGATCCTGTCGCTCTTCTTCGTAGCCCTGTCGGGCAGCGGCGATACCTGGCCGCATCTCATCGCCAATGTGCTGCCGGGATCGAGCCTCACCACCATTTACCTGCTGGCACTGGTGGCGGTTGCCACCAGCATCATCGGCGTTGCCGGCGCATGGCTGGTGGTCGCCTTCGATTTTCCCCTTCGCAAGGTGCTGGCCTGGGCGCTGGTGCTGCCGCTGGCGGTGCCGCCCTATCTGGCGGCCTACGCCTTCGGCGAGTTCTTCCACTACACCGGCCCGGTGCAGGGGCTGGTGCGTGATATTTTCGGTTACCAGACCATTCGCGACTACTGGTTTCCAGACATACGCTCGACGCCGGGGGCTGCCTTGGTGCTGTCCTGCGTGCTCTATCCCTATGTGTATCTGACCACCCGCATCATCTTCCTCATGCAAGGCCGCAACATCGCCGATGTGGCGCGCACGCTGGGTGCGCGGCCGGCAAAGGTGTTCTGGCAGGTGCTTCTGCCGGTGGCGCGGCCGGCGATCGTCGCCGGCGTGGCGCTGGTGCTGATGGAGACGATCAACGATATCGGCGCTGCCGAATATCTGGGCGTGCGTACGCTCACATTCTCGGTCTACGCCACATGGCTGAACCGCGGCAGCCTGGAGGGCGGCGCCCAGATCGCGCTCCTGATGCTGCTGCTGGTGTTCATGCTGCTTGCGGCCGAGCAATGGGCACGCCGCAGCCAGCGCTTCCACACCGGACGCGCCACCCATATGCGTGCGCGCCCTCCCCGTGTCCGGCTGCGCGGCCTCAATGCCTGGCTCGCGGTGCTGGCAACGGGCCTTCCCGTCCTGGCCGGCTTCGGCATCCCGCTGTTCATCTTCGGCCGATACGCGTCGCGGCGGCTGGAGCAGTTTACCTCGCCAGCCGTCACCCATGCCTTTGCCAACAGCATCGTGACGGCGGCGATCACCGCGCTGGTCACGGTGGTACTGGCGCTGTTCCTGCTCAACGCGGTGCGGCTTTGCCGCTCGCGCACCATAACCGCAACGGTACGGCTGGCTTCCGTGGGCTACGCGCTTCCGGGCGGCATTCTCGGTCTCGGGCTGTTGTTTGCGCTGGCGCGTTTCGACAATGGCATCGACGGACTGGCACGGGAATATCTCGGCTTTTCGACTGGGCTGCTTTTGACCGGTTCGGCAGCGGCGGTCATCATTGCCTGCTCGATCCGCTTCCTAGCGCTGGCCGAAGGCGCCATCCGCTCCGGCCTGGAAAAGCTGCCGGCCAATCTCGATGAAGCCGCGCGCAGCCTCGGCTATACGCCGCGCCGCAGCGCCACCCGCGTGTTGCTGCCTCTGCTCAAACCCGCGATCTTCACTGCTGTCGTCCTGGTCTTCGTCGACACGATCAAGGAACTGTCGGCAACCATCCTACTGAGGCCCTTCGGCTTCAACACGCTGGCAACCTATGTCTACGAGAACGCCTCGCGCGGCGTGCCGGAAGAAGGCGCGGTGGCGGCAATCCTCATCATATTGACGGCGCTGGTGCCGGTGATCCTGCTTTCGGGTGCATTGGCGCGCGACCGTGAAGCCCTGATGTAATCAAAAAGGCGTTCCCGAAAGAACGCCTGAGTTTTGATCTAATCACAACGGGGACTTGAGCGAACCGGATTCCCCGGAAGACGGGGAAGGGATTTCTCCCTCAAGTTACCTACGAATATCGCGGCCAACCCTTAATAAATCCTTACCAGGATGAAGATGAGTTTACGAAAGTGTACCACTCATGAAATCTCGGTAAATTTCCCGGTCACGCTTGGTTAAGCATGATTGGAGCGAACTTGCAGCAGGTGAAGGCGGTCAACCCGCGTCCTTGTTAGCCGCATTTATGCAACGCCAGTGCTCCAGCCCTCAACTCCGCAACTGCGGCAAATCCTTGAACAGTTCCAGCGCCTCGGGGTTGGCCAGCGCCTCCTTGTTCTTGACTGCTCGGCCATGGACGATGTCACGCACGGCAAGTTCGGTGATCTTGCCCGACTTGGTGCGCGGGATGTCGGTCACGGCGACGATCCTGGCCGGTACATGGCGCGGGCTGGCGCCGGTGCGGATTTTGGTGCGGATCGCCTTTTCCAGCGCTTCGTCCAGCACCACCCCTTCGGCAAGGCGCACGAACAGCACCACGCGCACGTCGCCTTCCCAGTCCTGCCCGATGCATAGCGCCTCGGCGATCTCGGGCAGCTTCTCGACCTGATTGTAGATTTCCGCCGTGCCGATGCGCACCCCGCCGGGGTTCAGCGTCGCGTCCGAGCGGCCATGGATGACGATGCCGCCATGGGCCGTCCATTCGGCGAAATCGCCATGGCACCAGATATTGTCGAAGCGCTCGAAATAGGCACCGCGATATTTGGCGCCGTCAGGGTCGTTCCAGAAGCCGATCGGCATGGCCGGGAAGGCACGCGTACAGACCAGTTCGCCCTTCTCGCCGCGGATAGGCTTGCCTTCATCGTCCCAGACGTCGACCGCCATGCCGAGCCCGGCCGCCTGGATCTCGCCCTCCCAGACCGGTTCGGTCGGCACGCCCAGCACGAAGCAGGACACGATGTCGGTGCCCCCGGAGATCGAAGCAAGGTGGATGTCTTTCTTGATGCCCTCATAGACGAAGCGGAAATCCTCCGGCGACAGCGGCGAGCCGGTCGACGAGATGGTGCGCACGCTTGCCAGGTCATGGCTGTCGATCGGCCTCAAGCCTGCCTTGCGCACCGAGTCGATGAATTTCGCCGATGTGCCGAAATAGGTCATTTTCTCGGCATCGGCGAAGTCGAACAGCACATTGCCATCCGGATAGAAGGGCGAGCCATCGTAAAGCAGCAGCGTAGCCCCGACGGCAAGGCCGGAGACCAGCCAGTTCCACATCATCCAGCCACAGGTGGTGAAATAGAAGAAGCGGTCGCCCTCGCCCACGCCGGCATGCAGGCGCAGTTCCTTGAGATGCTGGATCAGCGTGCCGCCGGCCGAATGGACGATGCATTTGGGAATGCCGGTGGTGCCCGACGAAAACAGGATATAGAGCGGATGTGAAAATGGCAGCCGCTCGAAGGTGACCTTACCCGGCTCGAACGGCACAATCGCCGCCGCCAGCGCCTCAGCCTTGGCAACGTCGGCAGCCGCCTCCGTGGCGCGGCCCAGGTAATCCACGACCAGCACCTTGCGCAGGCTCGGCAGCCGGGCAGCAACCGCCGCGATCTTGGCCGAAACGTCGATTTCCTTGCCGTTGTAGTAGTAACCGTCCGGCGCGATGAAGACGACCGGCTCGATCTGGCCGAAGCGGTCGAGCACGCCCTGCTCGCCGAAATCGGGCGAACAGGACGACCACACCGCGCCGAGCGAGGTGGCGGCCAGCATGGCGGCAACCATCTCGGGCATGTTGGGCATCATCGCAGCAATGCGGTCACCCGGCTTGACGCCGAGCGAGCGGAACAATTGCTGCAGGCGCGACACCAGCGCATGGAGATCATCCCAGGACAGGCGGCGTGAAACCTTGTCCTCGCCCTTGAACACGATCGCATCTTGTGGGCCGGTCCGGCACAGGAGGTTCTCGGCAAAGTTCAGCCGCGTATCGGGAAAGAAGGTAGCACCCGGCATCCTGTCGCCATCGACCAGCACGCTTTCGCCACGCTCGCCGACGACGCCGCAGAACTCCCACACCAGGCTCCAGAAGGCCTCGCGCTCCTCCACCGACCATCGATGCAACTCGCCATAGCCTGCAAAGGCTATCCCGGCCTTGGCCGATGCCGCCGCCCGAAAAGCGGTCAATGCCGCATCGGCGATACGCTGCGCCGAAGGGGTCCATAGGGGAGACAAAGCGGTCATCGATCATCCTTTCAACAGCGCTGCCGTTATGCATCCCACACCGCGGTCGCGCAAGATAATGTCGCGGTTGCAGCCCCTGCTTGTGCGCAAATGTCGTGGTGCGCCGACAAAGGGTTGAAATGCAGTCGATGTCCGCTAAACCTGCGACAGCCGATTTTCAGCGGATAGCTGGGAACGAGCTACGCTGATATGATTGAAATGGCGCTTGAAACAGCGTGAACGAGGCACAATGCCGTCTCCTCTGATTCGACGCAGCATCTGGGCAATAAGCGCGGCGGCGCTCATCGTTGCGCTGATCATCGCAGCCCTGCCCCTGCTCGCCTCCACACGCATCGTGCGCGACCGCATCGCCTATGAGATGAGCTCATGGAGCGGCTATCGCGTCTCGATCGGCGCGGCACCCGAAATCAAGGTATGGCCGAGCTTTCGCGCAATCCTGACCAATGTCACGCTGGCGAGATGGGGGCAAACCGATGCCGCACCGGTCATCTCGGCCGAACGCGTCGAGGCCAAGCTTTCCGCGCTCGCGGCACTTCGCGGCGAGGTGGTGTTTTCGACCACCAGTTTCATCCGCCCGACGCTGCGCGTCGAACAGGCTGCCTATGGAAGCTACGCGCTGACGCTTCCCGAAGGCGGCCGCATCGCACGCTCCGTCAGCGCCACGCGCGAGGCCAATTCGACCGGAGCTGACATAGGGGAGATTTCGTCGAAGCCGTTCGGTGCGGTCGAGGTCATCGACGGGCGCGTCATCGTGTTTGCCGAGGAAAAGGAGAGTGAACTCCTGACCGGCATCGCCGGCAAGATAAGCTGGCCCACCCTGCAAAAGGCCGCGAACGTGAGCGGCAGCGGGATCTGGCGCGGCGAAACGGTGGCGCTTGAAGCCTCCTCGGCCCAGCCGCTGCGGCTTTTCGCCGGTGAGGAAGCGCCCTTCGCCATCGCCGTGACCTCGGCACCCGTAACGGCTTCTTTCGACGGCGTCGTCAAGACGAGCGGCAACCGCTATTTCAACGGCAAGGCGAAGTTCGTCGCACCCTCGCTGCGCCGCATGCTGGAATGGTCGCGGCCGGAAGGTGCTCCCGGCACCACCGGCATAGGTGCCGTCTCGGTGACCGGCCAGGTGGCGGGTGACGCAAAGCGGCTCAAATTCGAGAATGCCGAAGTGACCCTCGACGGCAATCCGGCAAGCGGCGTCCTCGACCTCGCATTCGGCGAAACCATACCTACCTTATCCGGCACGCTGGCCTTCGAAACGCTCGACCTCAAATCCTTCGTGCCGGCTTTCACGCCGCTGACGCCCGTCGCCGACGACGGACCGGCAAAGATCGACGAGGCGTTTTCGGATCGTGTCAATCTGGACCTGCGCCTTTCGGCGGCACAGGCCACAGCCGGCACGATCAAGCTCGCGGAGGTCGCGGCAACAGTCCAGATCAAGAGCGGCCTGTCGGTCTTCGACATTTCCGATGCCGCCGCCTTCGGCGGCAATATCCAGACCAGCATAAGGTTCGACCGCAAGCCGGAAGGCACCCGGGTCGAAATGCGCCTGCTGGCGGCCGACATCGATGGCGGCGCCTTCGGCACCACGGCCGGCATGACCCGCTTCGTGCCGATCGGCCGGGGCACGATCTCGGTCATCCTCAAGGGGCCAGGCCGGGCCTGGGACTCCATATTCGAAAATGCCCAAGGGTCCATCTCGGCAAGCTTCGGCGAAGGCGCGCTGTCTGATTTCGACCTGGCGAGCTTTCTCAAGCGCAGCGCCGAGGGTGGTTTCTTCGCGCTGGACGACGTGGCCAAGGCACCCCTGCCCATGCAGGGCCTGGAGTTGAAGGCCAGCATTTCGCGCGGTGTCGTCCGCATCGAGAAGGCCGAGGCACGCACCGCGCAAGGAAAGCTGTGGCTGACCGGCATCGTGCCCTATGTCGGGCGCGGCCTGGCGCTCTCGGGCGGGTTGCTGACGCCTGAACAGGCAGCCAAGCTGAATGGCGGCACACCGCCGGTGACGTTTTTCGTCGGCGGGTCGTGGAGCGCGCCGTTCATCTCGCCAGTGGCCGTTCCGGCAGCGGTCGCCCCCGCAGCACCGGAAGAATGATGGCAACCGTGCTTACCTCTCAGGCGTGATCACGTCAGAAAAACCGGTCCCACTTTTCGCGATTATGTTTCGCGCTGCGCCATCTGCTCGTCGCGCAGGCGCTGGATCTCGCGCCGCTTGTTGACCAGCGAGGCGGCGATCACGCCGAGCGCAACCACCGCGATGAGGATCGTGCAGGCCGCATTGATCTCCGGAGTGACCCCCAGCCTCACCTGGCTGTAGATCTTCATCGGCAAGGTGGTCGCACCCGGTCCGGAGGTGAAGCTGGCGATCACCAGGTCATCGAGCGAAAGCGTGAAGGCCAGCATCCAGCCTGAAACGATTGCCGGCAGGATGACCGGCAGCGTGATCTGGAAAAAAGTCTTCACCGGCGGCGCGCCGAGGTCCATCGCCGCCTCTTCCAGCGAGCGGTCGAAAGTAAGCAGGCGCGACTGCACCACCACGGCCACGAAGCACATAGAGAAGGTGATGTGCGCCAACGTCACCGTCAGGAAGCCGCGGTCGAGCCCGATGGCGACGAAGAGCAGAAGCAGCGACAGGCCGGTGATGACCTCCGGCATGACCAGCGGTGCAAACACCATGCCGGAGAACAGCACGCGCCCGTGAAAGCGCGTGTACCGTGTCAGCGTGATGGCAGCCAGCGTGCCCAGGACCGTGGCGATGGACGCCGATATCAGCGCGACGCGCACAGTGACCCAGGCTGCGTCGATGAGGCCCCGGTTGGAAAACAGCGAGACGTACCATTTTGTCGAAAAGCCGGCCCAGACCGTCACCAGCCGCGATTCATTGAAGGAGAAGATAATCAGTATGACGATCGGCAGGTACAAGAAAGCCATGCCGAGCGTGACCGAGGCAATGTTGAACGGGCTCCACTTGGCGTTCATGGCCTATCGATCCTGTTCGATCGCGCGGGCTTGCGATTGCTGGAAGATCACGATCGGCACCACCAGCAGCAAGAGCAGGATAACCGCTACCGCCGAGGAAACCGGCCAGTCGCGATTGGCGAAGAACTCGTTCCACAGCGTCTTGCCGATCATCAGCGTCTGCGAGCCACCAAGCAGGTCGGGAATGACGAACTCGCCCACGGCCGGGATGAATACCAGCAGGCAGCCGGCGACGATGCCGGGGATTGATAGCGGAAAGGTGATTTTCCAGAAGGCGCTGATGGGCGGGCAGCCGAGATCCTTCGCAGCCTCGATAAGCGAATAGTCCATCTTCTCCAGCGAGGAATAAAGCGGCAGGACCATGAAGGGCAGGTAGGAATAGAC
>JBARWP010000062.1:0-5440 GCA_049646905.1 Pseudaminobacter sp.
GGGCTTGGTCGGTGATTTTGAATTGGAGGATTTGGGCTTCATCTTCGTTCCTTCGTCACTACGACGAAGCCCAAATCCTCCTTAAATCACAACCTCAAATCTGTGCCATAGCCGCTGACGGGGGACAGCAACAATGTGCTGAATGCGCTCTAAAGGATGCACACTGATGGTCGGTATTGGACCATGTTGATGCGAAGGAGATTAATCGTGCAGCTCCAGATCTTTGTCCCCGTCGCGACCTATCCGGAAGCGAATGCCGATGGAATTGCTGCGAACGCTGTAACGATCGCAGCCCGACTTGATGCCAAGCTTCATGCCATGGCGATCAACCCCGATATACCAGACGTTTCCAACATGCTTTCCAAGCTGCTACTCGATGTGGCTGGGCTGATTGAGAACGCCAAGGCGGAGAGTCGACAACGGGGTGAACATTTGCTGGCCCTGTTGCGGCAAAAGGCGGAGGAAGCCAAAGTCGAAATCGCGACTTCGGCCACCACCGCTCCCATCGCCGCGCTCGGAGATGCCGCAGCCATGCGAGCCCGCTACTTCGATCTGAGTATCGTCGGATGGGAGGCGGCCAGCACGACCTCGCGGATGGTGGCCGAAGCCGTCGTCTTCGGTTCAGGGCGACCGATGCTCCTGTTGCCGTCCGCAAGTGACATCGCTGCCTCCGATCACGTCGCCATCGCCTGGGATGGCAGCCGCGTCGCGGCACGCGCCGTTGCCGATGCGAAACCGTTTCTGGAACGCGCCTCGCTCGTGTCAGTTATCACGGTCGTCGATGAGAAGCCCTTGAAGGAAGAGGATGCGGGCGAACGGCTCGCAGCAGGGCTTCGCGAGCACGGTTTGAATGCGCAGGCAGTTCCAGTTGCTTTGGAGGATTGCCCGATCGCAGACACGCTTCAACGGACGGCAATCGGAAAGGGCTGCCAGTTGCTTGTCATGGGTGGATACGGCCACTCGCGCATCCGGGACTTTGTGCTGGGCGGTGCGACGGAAGGTGTATTGACCAATTTGTTGATGCCAGTCCTGCTTTCACACTGATACATTACCGGGGCTCGCGATGCGGCAACACCGGTGCCGCGTCGCCAGCTGCTGCGGCGTTCCCGCAGACTCATGCAGGATTCCAGCCGGCTCGGTCAGCTTCAGGGCATCTCGGCTCGCGTTGAGTTCAAGGACCAGAATTTGCAAGGTCAAGCGATGTCCTGACGATCCTGGCGTCATCCGGGTCGGGTGTCAGATGAAATCCGGTTTCGCGACACATCTTGAGCATTTTCGCGTTTTCGTTCAGCACGAAACCTTCAATCCGCTTGAGCCCATCCGCCCTCGCGTAGTCGAGGAGACGATGAAGCATGGCCCAGCCGAGCCCATGCCCTTGGAGATCGCTGCGCACCAGCAGCGCATACTCGGCCGTCTCATGATCCGGATCGCTCGATAGCCTGGTTACGCCGCATAACGCTCCGCTTTGCCTGTCTAACGCCACGAATGCCATTTCGCGATCGTAATCGAGCTGTGTGAGGCGCACGAGGAGCTTGTCCGAAAATCTCCTACCCAAACCAAAAAAACGGAGCCGCATATCCTCTGTCGTCATCTTGTCGAAGAAATCGGGATAAAGCGCTGCGTCGGCAGGCCGGATCGGGCGCAAATGGTAGGTCTGATCTCCGACCGCAATATCCTTTGCCCATTCCGACGGATACGGCCGGATGATGAGTTGGGGATTAGGGCCAGGGCGCTCCACGGCACCGGGATCGATCTCGATGCGCGCGTCGAGCGCGATCGTGCCATCGCTGTCGGCAAGAAGCGGATTGATGTCCGCGGCCACCACACAGGGAAAATCGACGATCATCTGTGACAGCCCGTTGAGGGCGCGGACGATTGAAGCCCGATTCGCCGGCTTGTGGTCGCGGAAGCCGGCCAGCAAGCGGCCAATTCTCGTCCGGTCGATCAGGTCACCAGCCAGGACGTCGTCCAGTGGCGGCAGGGCAATAGCGGTATCGTCCATGACCTCCACCGCGACACCGCCGGCGCCAAAGAGGATGATAGGCCCGACAATGGGGTCGTGGCTGACACCAAGGATCAGCTCCTGTGCATGCTTTCGCTGGATCATCGGCTGTACGGCAAAGCCGTCGACGGAAGCGGCCGGGTGGTGCTCGTGCAGACGTCGCGTAATCGCATGCGCGGCTTCGCGTGCAGCAGCAGCGGTCTCGATGTCCAATACCACGCCGCCGACGTCGGATTTGTGCGAGACCGACTTCGAGAGCAACTTGACAGCGACTTTCGGGGAACCTGCAAGGAGACGCTCTGCCGCCTGCTCGACCTCTTCGACGGAGCAGGCCACGATCGTTTCCGGCACCATAATGCCATAGGCTCGTGCGACCGCCTTGGCCTCCGGTTCGGTCAGCATCCGGCGGTTCTCCAACGCCACCCGCCGAAAGATGGCTAGGGCGACCGCGCGATCGGCCTTGAACTCTTCGGCGGCCGCTGGAACCCGCTGGAGTGCCTTCTGGGCGCGCGACCAGTCGGTCAGATAGGAAATCCCCATCGCGGCGGCAGCAGGTGTGTCGTAGCTTGGTATCCCAGCGGATTGGAGCACGTGACGGCCCACGCGCGCGGTCTCTTCGCCGAGCCAGCAGGAGAGAGCGGGTTTGCCGTTGATCATACCTTCCTTTGCCAGCGAGGCGACGACTATGGCGGCGTCCGATGAGGAGGCGACGCCTGTGGGGCAATTCATCACCAGCAACAAATCGACCGCTGGATCGGCGGCAATGGCATTGACCGCCATGCGATAGCGCTCCGGAGAGGCATCGCCAACGATATCGACTGGGTTGGCGCGCGACCAGGTCACCGGGAGCGATTTGTCGAGGACGGCCAGCGTGGCCGGCGACAAGGCCGCCAGTTCGCCCCCGAAATCCATCAGGCGGTCGACAGCAAGCACGCCGGCTCCCCCGCCGTTCGTGACGATGCCGACACGGGCCCGCTCAAGCGGAGGAAAATGGGCTATCGTCTCCGTGGCATCGAACAGTTCGGCAAGGTCATTCACCCTTAGGATCCCCGCACGCCGCAGCGCCGCATCCACCACGCGGTCGACGCCCGAAAGTGCTCCCGTATGCGTCGCGGCTGCCTTGGCCGCTTCTGCATGTCGCCCTGGCTTGATGGCGATGACCGGCTTGACGCGAGCAGCAGCACGCGCTGCCGACATGAACTTCCGTGGATTTGGGATCGATTCCAGATACAAGACGATGGCCCTGGTCTTGCTGTCGCCGGCAAGCATGTCGAGACAGTCGGCAACGTCCACGTCTGCCATGTCGCCGAGCGACACGATCTGCGAAAAGCCGACGCCATTTGCCGCTGCCCAGTCGATCAGTGACGTCGCGATCGCGCCCGATTGAGACAGGAGTGCGATGCCCCCGGGTGCTGCGGCTATGTGGAAAAAGCCGGCGTTGAGCTTGCTCCGCGGCAGCATCAGCCCGATGACGTTCGGTCCAATGATCCGAAGAAGATGGGGCCGGGCGGCATCGAGCATTTTCTGCCGCAGGCCATTCTCTCTGGTAAGGCCAGCGGTAATGACGACCGCTGCACGCGTTCCTTTTGTTCCAAGCTCGCCAATGAGGCCTGGCACCGTCTCTGGCGGTGTCATGACAACGGCAAGATCGGGTATGCCGGGAACGTCTTCGACGGTTGCGTAACAGCGGCGGCCGTTCAACTCTTTATGCTTCGGGTTCACCGGCCAGACCTTTCCTTCGAACCCACCCTTCAAGACATTGGCGAGAACGATAGAGCCGAGGGAACCCTGACGGTTCGAAGCCCCGAGAACAGCGACCGATTTCGGCTCGAAAGCATGGATCAGATTGCGGATAGTCACTGTTCTCTTCCTTTGAAGCGCCGAATCCGAACTCCCTCGCTCGTTCGATCAGTCTCGTCATTGATACCCGTCAAAGCCAGTATCTGGTCAGTCAGTCGTGACCGCTCGGGCTGCCCTGTCCGATTGCGAGCGAGAATTGATCATGTGTCGGCAAGGTCAGCGTCTCGTGCTCATCGCATACGGTGCGAAGCTCACACAGGGCGTTCAGTATGCGGGTCGCGGCAGCGAAGTCGAGCCGAGTGCCCACGCAAAATGCCACATGGGTGGGTTCCTTTCGTTGAACAGGCTAATGGCCTCGCGAATGTCGTGATCACCCACCTTGCCTACAGCACCCGGTAGACCCAGGGATGATCGGCAGGAAGAGCACGGTCGCCACGAGCATGTTACGCGCCGTCGCCCGGCTCGACCATGCATCGAGCACCATAGGACGCGAGCACGCCGCCGAGCACAACGAGCGAGGCTGCCGCGATCGCCCTCTCCTCGTCGATCGCCAAGACGCGGACCTCGACTCACTCGCTCGGAGAGGTGGCCGGCCTGATGCGGATGCCGAGACCTTCGCCTTTGACGATCAACTCTCCCCGGATCGAGGGGTGATGGAGATCATCCTCAGTGAGCACGCGTGCAGGGTTGGCTAAAAAGTGAGAGCTCAAATGGGATGTCTTCACCGATAGATGAGAGGCGGCATTTCCCCGTCGGCCACCCTCCACGTCCATGCGTCGACATCGGGCCGCGATGCGATAAGCTCTTCAAGCGCTTCCTCGTAGTATCGGTCCGCTGCAGGCGGAACAATATAGAGCGCGAGCGGACGCGGGTGACGCTGCAGGATTGCCGCTGCAGTCGGCCGCTCTGCGAGCAAGCTATAGCGCAAGCCTTTCACGCTTCGTGCGTTCAGCTTGGCAAGCGAATCGACCAGCTTCTTTTCGTAGACAGAGTCGTATGGGATCCAGTTCTCTGAAACTACCATGAGCGCCATCTCTTCTATGACGGCCAGCCCCGTCGGGGTCAGCCCAAAGGTCCCGATCGCCATCAGGTGGGAAGCTTCATCAGCACCCCACAGCATCAATTCGTTTTCGAAGCGTGCCCGAAGCCTACGGTGGAGTTCCTCATCCAGCATGAACGGGAAGTCAGGCATATGCTTGATGATCAGTCGATGACCCGTTCGTGCAGGCAAGATTTCCTTGACCTCGCCTGCCAGGACCATCAGTTTCCGAGGCCCGCTCCTTGGCGGCAATGCAGGCGCCAACGCCACGGCCCGCCGCTGCTCAATCGCCGCCTTGTCCGAGGCACGAAACGGTTCGGGCACGAACAGCACATCGCTCAGCATGCCACCCTTTACCGTCATCTGCCGCGCAGCCTCGAGCAAGTGCCAGCGAATGTTCCACCAATGGCGCTTGTCCGCCCATCGCGACATCCAGGCTGTCAATTCGGCCTGGTGCCAGAGATAGTGCAACATGTCCGTCGTCAGAACATTTGGCGCAGATTGGGGCGTAGACTAGCGGAGAGCGGGCCTCGTCTGGGATTTGATGTTAGGCTGCGAGCTTGCGGTGCTGCAAGCGCCGATATTCGATGGTTTTTCGT
>JBARWP010000063.1:0-2044 GCA_049646905.1 Pseudaminobacter sp.
ACATGGAAACTTCTATCATCACGCATAGTCGCAGACACAGAAATTGACACCGACATTTGTCGGCAAACTCCATGTCTCTACGCCCTCATGCCCACGCCCGCCATGTGGGGTCCGCTTGGCGCTTACGTTTGAAGACCAGACCAAAACCTTCAGCAAATGACTCCGAAAGCGGGAAATATTCCGAATCGTTGAGGTTTGCTCGTGTCAGGTAAGACCGTATGTCCGCCTCTTTCGGTGAGGTGGCTCGCCCTACACTGCGCGTCCGAGGGTTGCTCGGGCGGGCCGAGCCGATCCTCATCACAGGAGGACGAGCCGTGTCAGATTATAGGGAAGCATTTGTCGGAATCGATGTCGCGAAGCTGAGGAACGCCATTGCGATTGCGGACGCCGGCCGAGAGGGAGAGGTTCGCTTCTTCGGCGAGGTCGACGCATCGGCGACGAGCATGCGCCGCGTTATCCAGCGGATCGCCGCCAAGTTCGACCGGGTCTATTTCTGCTTATATGAAGAAGGTCAAGGCGGAACGGGTGTGTCAGGGCAACATTTTTTCACGTCCTCGATGTGTTGCGGAATCCATGGTCTGAGCCCGGTTGCATGACGCGGCTCGTTATCCGAGCCAGATCCAACTTATATACGGTCAGCTGTTTGAAGCAGCTATACCAACATCCCGCTTGCGGCGGGCGAGGGCTCAAGGAGGACGAGACCATTCTACGAAGCGGCATTCAAGCCAAACAGAAATTCGGTTCGTCCCCACCTGGGTCCGCCAGGACATCTGATCGGGTCCTGGAAGATTGCAGAATTCAGTTTGATGGGTAGCGCATCAGGCGGTCTTCGTGATTGCCCCCTCGATGACGACGCCGGCGTTGAGGTATTTCCACAGCGCGACGAGCAGCTGGATGCCTCGAATTACCGGCGAAGGTCGGCTTGACGGATTATCTTTGGCGCCCCCCGGCGCCGTGATGCGATGACGATGTTGGATTTTGACGGGCGGTGATGGCCTCCGCCCGGCACCGCGTCATGCTGATGCCGCTCTTTTCTCGTGCCAGACGTAGCGGGTGATGTTGTAGGCGAGATTGGCCATGCCGATCTTCATGGTGGCTCTTGCGATGCCGATGGTTCTGACGAACAGGCCCATTCTGGCTTTCTGGTGAGCGAAGACGTGCTCGATGCGGGCTCGGATCTTGGAACGCCGGCCATTGGCACGCGCCGTCGCCTCGCTCATCGGTCGCCCCTTCGGCTTCTTGTGATGGATGTCGCTGGCGAAGCCGTTCCTGTCGAGCCAGGTCTCGTTCTTCTTCGACCGATAGGCCGTATCAGCCCACACGGTTGAACCGGTGTTCGGCCGCTTGACCACGTTTCGGAGTTGCGCACCGTCATAGGCGGCGGCGTTCGTGACCGTCCAGCCGCGAATGAAGCCATGCCGCTGATCGATCGAGGCATGATTCTTGTAGCCAAAGATGGGAACGGCGATGTCGTGCTTGTGCTTATTGCCCTCGTCATCGGCCTTGGCCTTCGAGAACTTCACGGTCCAGCGCGCGTCCCGGTCTTTCTGCCGCAGCTTCGCGGGCTTGCCTTTCCAGGCATCCGGTATCTTGCCCGCTTTGATATCGGCCTTCTCATCGTCGGTGTTTCTCTGCTTCGGCGCGGCCACCACCGTGGCGTCGACGATCTGTCCGCCCATGGCCAGATACCCGGCCTTCGAAAGATGGCGATCGAAACGGCCGAACAGATTCTCGACCGCGCCAGCCTGCACGAGGTGTTCCCTGAACAGCCAGATCGTCTTGGCGTCCGGCACTCTGTCGCCGGCATCCAGAAGACCAAGGAACCGGCCGAAGGTGCGCCGGTCCATGATCTGGAATTCGGCTTGGTCATCCGACAGACTATACAGCGACTGCAGCACCAGGATTTTGAACATCATCACCTGATCGTAGGGCGGACGGCCGCCCTTCGCGCCGTCCGAGCGCTTCAGCGCCTTGGCCAGTGGCTTGCGGAACATCTCCCACGGCACGACGGTGTTCAACTTCTCAAGCGGATCGCCGGCGTCGC
>JBARWP010000064.1:0-3212 GCA_049646905.1 Pseudaminobacter sp.
GCGCTGGAGCAGCAACTGACGGCGCTGGCGGCATGGTACCTGACCGGCGCGCGCGACGGGAAAGGCCGCCTGCATGACCCGGTGGCACGCTTCCATCTGGGCAACGGCGCGCGGCTGGAGCGCATCAACTGGCTCGCCAACAAGGGGCCGGCCGGCATGGCCGCCTCGCACGGGATCATGGTCAACTACATGTACAAGCTCGGCGAGATTGAACGGAATCACGAGGCTTATGCTTCGGGGCAGGCGGTTGCCGCTTCAAGCGCGGTCCGGCGTGCGGCCAATGCCGGCGCCAAACTGATGGACCAGGCGTCAGCGGGCGAAACGGGAGGGAAATGATGGGCGGGAACCTGTTCGGGACGATTGCGGCGAGGATCGGCGATCAGGACCGGCCCTTTGTCCGCTCCGGAGACGGCGAGGTGTTCACCTACGCCGACATGATCGCCTGGTCGAGCCGCTATGCGAATGCATTGTCGGCGCTCGGGGTAAGCAAGGGGGACCGTGTCGCGGTGCAAACGGGGAAACTCGTCGACTGCCTGTGGCTCTATCTGGCTTGCTTGCGGACCGGCGCGGTCTACCTGCCGCTCAATCCCGCCTACACGCCCTCTGAGGTCGGCTATTTCGTATCGGACGCCGAACCGGCGCTGGTTGTGTGCGAGCCTTCGGGCCTTGCCGGCCTGCGGTCCGGCCTGGCCGAGCCGCGCCCGCGCATCGAAACGCTCGACGAGCAGGGAAAAGGGTCGCTGCAGGTGCTTGCCGCATCCAGTGCGCCGGATTTCGAAACGGTCGCGGCAGAAGCGGACGACCTCGCCGCGATCCTCTACACCTCCGGCACCACCGGACGCTCGAAGGGCGCCATGATCAGCCATGAGAACCTGCGCTCCAACGCGCTGGCGCTTGTCGATACCTGGCGCTTCACCGAGGCCGACGTCCTCCTTCATGCCTTGCCGATCTTCCACACGCACGGCCTGTTCGTGGCGATCAATACGGTGCTGTTGTCCGGGTCGGCGCTCGTCTTCCTGCCGAAGTTCACGCTCGACGCCGTAATGGCGGCGCTGCCCGGCTGCACGGCGATGATGGGCGTGCCCACATTCTATTTCAGGCTGCTCGGCGACCCGCGCTTCGATCGCGAGGCGGCGCGCCACATGCGTCTGTTCGTGTCGGGCTCCGCACCGCTCTCGGCCGAGGTACACCGGAACTTCACCGAGCGCACCGGCCACGCCATTCTGGAGCGCTACGGCATGACCGAAACCAACATGATCACCTCCAACCCCTACGACGGCGAGCGGCGGCCGGGGGCGGTCGGCTTTTCCCTGCCGGGCGTCGACGCGCGGATTGCCGATCCCGAAAGCGGGAGGGTTCTGGAACAGGGCGAGATCGGCGTCATAGAGTTGAAAGGGCCGAACGTCTTCAAGGGTTACTGGCGGATGCCGGACAAGACGGCGCAGGAGTTCCGTCCTGACGGTTACTTCATCACGGGCGATCTCGGCTACATAGACCCCGACGGCTATTTCATCATTTCGGGGCGTGCCAAGGACCTGATCATTTCGGGCGGCTTCAACGTCTATCCAGCCGAGATCGAGAATGAGTTGGACGCGCTCGCGCCCATTGCAGAATCGGCGGTGATCGGCCTGCCGCATGCCGATTTCGGAGAGGCGGTCACCGCCGTGGTGACGCCGCGGCCGGGCGCCAACATCGACGAGGCCGAAATCCGGATGGCGCTGGAGGGCGTTCTGGCCAAGTTCAAGATCCCCAAGCGCATCCTGGTCAAGGACGCGCTGCCTCGCAACGCCATGGGCAAGATCCAGAAGAAGGAACTGCGCGAGGAATATTCGCAGCTCTACCAGGGCTGATCCGACAAACCGCGTTCCCCCGCCCGCGACCGGGAACGGACCTTCCTCACCCCTGCCGACAGGCGCTGGATGATGCTCATCCGGCCGTGCCGCCGCATGCCGATTCCCCGGCATGCGGCGCTTTCGCGCTTTCGGATCAAGCCGATGACATTGCCGGCCAAAAAGCTGCCTGGAAGGCTTTGCCGGGGGTTGCCACCATCCAAAGAATGTGCATTTAATGAACGTAGTATCCTTATAATGGATATTTTGGAGGTAATTGATGAATGTCAGGGTAGCTATCGACACCGGGGGCACATTCACGGACGTGGTGGCCATCGACCAGCGGACCGGGGTGACCACCGCGATCAAGACGCCGTCGACGCCGAGCGATCCCAGCGTGGGTTTGCTGGATGGCGTGCACAAGGTGTTGGAGAAGATCGGCGCCGAGCCGAAGGATCTCGCCATGCTGCTGCATGGGTCGACGGTCGCGACCAATGCCGTGCTGGAGCACAAGTTTGCCGGCCTCGGCCTGCTGGTGACGCGCGGCTTTCGCCATATGATCGAGATCGCGCGCCAGTCGGTTCCCGACGGCTACGGCAACTCCTTCTTCTGGGTGAAACCGCCGCGGCTGGTGCCGCTGCACCTGGTTCGCGAGGTGCCCGGCCGGATGAAGTTCGACGGCAGCGAGTTCGAGCCGATCGACGAGGAAGAGACGCTGAAGGCGGTGCGCGAACTCGTCGAGGACGGTGTGAAGTGCATTGGCGTCTGCCTGCTCCACTCCTATGCCAATGACGAGCACGAGCGGCGCATCGGTGCCCTGATCGAGAAGCATTTCCCGGGCGTCTTCGTATCGCTCTCCTCGGTCGTGCTGCCTGAGTACCGCGAATACGAGCGTGCCATGACCACGCTGGTCGACGTGCTGGTGAAGCCCTATTGCAAGACCTACCTGCAGAGCGCGGCGGACCGGCTGCGCGCCCAGTCCGGCGACATCCCCTTCCTCATCATGCAGTCGAACGGCGGCGTGGTGAAGCATTCGACGGCGGGCGAGAAGCCGGTGACGATGCTGCTGTCGGGCCCGGCGGCCGGCATTCTTGGCGCCATCCACATGGCGACACTCGCCGGCTACGACAACATCCTGACCTCCGACGTCGGCGGCACCTCCACGGACATCGCCATCATCGAGAAGCAGACGCCGATGTACACGTCGGAATCGATGATCGAGCACTATCCGGTCAAGACGCCGATGCTCGACATCGTGACCGTCGGCTCGGGCGGCGGTTCCATCGCCTGGACCGATCCGTATGGCAGCCTCAAGGTTGGCCCGCAGAGCGCCGGCGCCGATCCCGGGCCGATCTGCTACGGCCGCGGCGGCACCCAGCCGAC
>JBARWP010000065.1:0-3558 GCA_049646905.1 Pseudaminobacter sp.
GTCAGCCCGGCGCCGCGCTCCCAGGTGCGCAATGTCAGCGCATCCCGCGCGGTGACGTTGGCAATCGAGATATTGGCGCGCTCCGGAAAGATCGGATGGTTTTCGAGCAGCGGCCCGAAGCGCTCGAGGTCGTAGGACCAGACGTCGTTATCGACCCAGAAGATCGCATGCGGATTGCCCATCGAGGCGACGGAGGGCGAATGCAGCACCGGAGCGTCGATGGGGCCGATCTGCAGTTCGATCATGCGGGTATCACGAAACTCCTCGGCGAGCGGGATATCCTGCCAGCCGAAGCGCGGCACACCCATATCGACCGAGATCAGCCCATCCTCATGCTCCTCGGCATTGAGGAGGCCGGCGATGGTCTCGAAGGTGAAGACCTTCCGGCCCGTCTCGGCGGCCAGCGCCTGCACCACGCAGCGCATGCCGTTGCCGCAGGCCTGCGCCATGCTGCCGTCGGAATTGATGATCTCGACATAGTTCGCCGTTCCGGGTGTATGCGGATCATGGATCGCCATGATCTGGTCGAACTTCGTCGCCGGATCGGCATTGAGGGCAATAGCCGCAGCAGGCGCGATGCGATCGGCACGGTCACGCATATCGGCGACGATGATCTCGTTGCCGAGCCCGTTCATTTTGGCAAAGGGCGCGTTGGTGCTCATTGCGGCCTATATGGCGGAAACGCCGGCCGATTACCAGTCTCGCGATCGGGAAGCGTGGTGTTGCCGCCATTCATCGAAAGTTGCATGAAAACCGTGTCGAGCCAGCGCCCGTGCTTGAAGCCGGAGCCTTCGAGCGTGCCGCAATGGCGGAAACCGAGCGCCTCGTGCAGCCTGACCGAGGCGCTGTGCGGGCCACCGTCGCCGATCACCGCGACGATCTGGCGAAAGCCGAGCGCGCGCGTATCGGCAACCAGCCGTTCCAGCAAAGCCCGGCCGAGGCCCTGGCCCTGGCGGTCGGGCGCGATATAGATCGAATCCTCGACGATGAAGCGATAGGCAGGCCGGGGCCGGAACGGCCCGGCATAGGCGTAGCCGGCGACCTCGCCGCCAAGCTCGGCAACGATATAGGGAAAGCCGCCGTCGCGAAGCCTGGTGAACCGCGCCTCCATCTCCTCGCGCGAGGGCGGATCGAGTTCGTAACTGGCGGTTCCATGCCGGACGGCATGGTCATAGATCGCGGTGATCGCATCGAGGTCGGAAATTTCGGCGGGTCTTACGATAATGCCGCTCATGTCGGTGTCCGGATTTTGGAGCATGTCTCCCGAAAGTGGGAACCGTTTCGGAAAAAGACATGCGCAAAAACAAAGACCTAAAGCGCGACAAGCAAATCTGGAAGACCGCGATGCGCTTTGGTCCGTTGGAATAAAGCAGCCGATCCCGCAAAAGAAAAGGGCGGCTGTGAGCCGCCCCGATCTCGTTTCCGTCCGCTGTACTACTCGCGGTTGCCGAGGAACTGCAGCAGGAAGGTGAACAGGTTGATGAAGTCGAGATAGAGCGCCAGCGCACCCATGATGGCCTTGCGGCCGGCGACCAGAACCTCATCGCCCTCGAAATACATTTCCTTGATCTTCTGCGTGTCGTAGGCGGTCAGGCCGGCAAACACCAGCACGCCGATCGAGGAGATGGCGAACTGCATCGCAGGCGACTGCAGGAAGATGTTCACGATCATGGCGATGATCAGGCCGAACACGCCCATGACCAGGAAGGTGCCCATGCCGGTCAGGTCACGCTTGGTCGTGTAACCCCACAGCGACAGCGCGCCGAAGGCGGCGGCGGTGATGAAGAAGGTCTGCGTGATGCTCTGGGCGGTGAATACCAGGAAGATCGACGACAGCGACAGACCCATCAGGCCGGCAAACACCCAGAACGCGGTCTGCGCACCGGAGACGGTCATGGTGTGGATGCGGGCGCTCAGGAAGAAGACCATTCCGAGCGGCGCCAGCATGACGACCCACTTGAGCGGCGAACCGTAGAGGGCCACGCCGACATTGGTCAGCATCTTGCCATTGGCAAGGGTCGCGACCGCGCTTGCGGGGTCGTTGGTGGTGGCCATCATCATGGTGGCGAGCGCAGCCACGCCGGTGATCGCGAGGCCGAGCGCCATAAGGTTGTAAACCTTGAGCATATAGGCGCGCAGGCCCTCGTCTATGACAGCGTCGCTACGGGTGCCCGCAGGCGCGACACGTGTCTGGTAGTTGCGGAGGTCAGCCATTGTATTCCTCTTTAGCTTCTGCCCCGTCCGGTGTCGGGCCTATGCGATAAACCCAGGCGCCGCTGGCGGGACTCCAGCATGCCTGCGGCAGAATATGATGATTCTTTTAGGCGAGAACAAGACCCGTTACGTCGCGAAATGCCTTGTGATGACGTTAAAATCCGTTAACGCGGCAAGAGTTTACAGGGTCCGCAGCACCGGCGCCGCCTTCTGGCCGAGCACCCGCCAGGTTCCCAGAAGCCCTATCCCCACCGTCACCACAAGCGCGACCAGCAGCGTCGCCACCGCCACTTCGGGCAGGAAATGCCAGGGCAGGGTCATTATTCGTGCGACAACAAACCACGCCGCAACGCTGCCGGCCGCAAGCGCAAAGACCGCCGTTGCAAGCCCGATCAGCATATATTCGAGCGAAAATGCCCTGATCAGCGTGTTGCGGGTCGCGCCAAGCGTCTTCAGCACCACCGCGTCATGCACGCGCGCCCGGTTGCCGGCCGCAAGCGCGCCCGCCAGCACCAGCACGGAAGCAATCAGCGCCACGCTGGCGGCAGCGCGGATGGCGGTGCCGATCTGCTCGACGATGCGATTGACGACATCCAGCGCATCCTTGACGCGCACGGTGGTGACGGCCGGGAAAGCGCGCGTCACCGCATTGAGCACCCGCGCCTCTTCGGCCGGCGTGGCCTCCGACGTCATCAATGTCGCCAGCCAGCTATGCGGCGCCCCGGCGAAGGTATTGGGCGAAAACACCATGACGAAATTGATGCCCATCGATTCCCACTGCACCTCGCGGAAACTGGCGATGGTGGCGGTCACATTGCGGCCGAGCACGTTGACCGTCACGGTATCGCCAAGCTTCAGGCCGAGTTCGCGCCCCTCTTCGGCCGAGAACGACACCAGCGGCTCGCCGTCATAGTCCGGCGGCCACCATCTGCCCGCGCTCAGCGTGGAGTTTTCGGGAACGTTCCGGGCATAGGTCAGGCCACGGTCGCCGCGCAGCACCCAGCCGCCTTCCGCCGGCACCTTGATCTTCTGCACTTCCACGCCGTTCAGCGCCATCACCCGGCCGCGCAGCATCGGCACCCGCACCAGCTTGCCGTCCGGCGCCTGTGCCTGGACGAGATCGGCGAAGGCATCGACATCGGCACTTTGTATGTCGACGAAGAAGAAATTGGGAGCATGTTCCGGCAGGCCGCCGGTGATCTGCCGGCGCAGATTGCCGTCGATCAGCGCCAGCGTCACCAGAAGCGTGAGCCCGAGGCCGAGCGACAGCACGACCGAGGGCGTCAGCGCACCGGGGCGATGGATGTTGCCGACTGCCAGCCGCAGCGCCGTGGAGCGCACGCG
>JBARWP010000066.1:0-7213 GCA_049646905.1 Pseudaminobacter sp.
CGGCCGAGGCCCATGCGGCATAGCCGATCTTCTCCCACAGGTCGCGGGCCTTGAGCGTCTTCATGACCTTGCCGTCCTTGCGGGCGGTCAGGTTCCAGTCGCCGTCGGCCTCGACGGCGCGCAGGAAGTCGTCCTTGAGCGAGATCGAGTTGTTGGAGTTCTGGCCGGAAACGGTGAGATAGGCTTCCGAATCCCAGTCGGTGTCGTAGGTCTTGAAGTCGATCGAGGTGTAGCCCTGGCGCGCGAACTGGATGACGCGCTTGACGTAGTTTTCAGGCACCGCGTTCTTCTTGGCCGCCTTGATCTCGCGCTTCAGCGCCGGGTTCTTCAGCGGGTCGAAGCAATCTCCATTGTCGGCCTCGCAATTGACGCAGGCCTTCATGATCGCGGTGAGGTGGTTGCGCACGATCTTGGAGCCGGTGACGAGGGAGGCGACCTTCTGCTCCTCCTTCACCTTCCAGTCGATGTAATCCTCGATATCGGGATGGTCGATGTCGACCACGACCATCTTGGCGGCGCGGCGCGTGGTGCCGCCCGACTTGATGGCGCCGGCGGCGCGGTCGCCGATCTTGAGGAAACTCATCAGGCCGGAGGAACGGCCGCCGCCCGAAAGCTTCTCGCCTTCGCCGCGCAGATAGGAGAAGTTGGAACCGGTGCCGGAGCCGTATTTGAACAGGCGCGCCTCGCGCACCCACAAATCCATGATGCCGCCGTCATTGACGAGATCGTCGGCGACCGACTGGATGAAGCAGGCGTGCGGCTGCGGATGCTCATAGGCCGATTTCGACTTGGTCAGCTTGCCGGTGAAGGGATCGACATAGAAATGGCCCTGGCCGGGGCCGTCGATGCCATAGGCCCAGTGCAGGCCGGTGTTGAACCATTGCGGCGAGTTGGGTGCCACGCGCTGGGTGGCGAGCATGTAGGACAGCTCGTCCTTGAAGGCGCGGGCATCGTCTTCCGACTTGAAATAGCCCCCCTTCCAGCCCCAATAGGTCCAGGTGCCGGCGAGCCGGTCGAAGACTTGGCGGGCATCGGTCTCGGAGCCGTAGCGCTGGTCTTCCGGCAGCTTGGCCAGTTCGGCCTCGTCCGGCACGGAGCGCCACAGGAAGGAGGGGACGTCGTTTTCCTCTATCTTCTTCAGGCGCGCGGGCACGCCGGCCTTGCGGAAATATTTCTGGGCGAGGATGTCGGCGGCAACCTGGGAGAACTGCGCCGGCACGTCGATATCGTCGAGCCGGAACACCACGGAACCGTCGGGATTCTTGATCTCCGACAGCGCCTTGCGGAATTCAATCTCCGCATAGGGTGATTGTCCATCCTTGGTGAAACGCCGTTCGATGCGCATCGGTCCTATCCCTTTTGTCTATATATAGCGTCTTTCGGTGGAAATTTCAGCTTCCGTTTCGAAAGGCGCGGGTCCGCTCTTTCCGGCACGCCGATGACGCACCGGTTCTCCTTTTCGCGACGCTCGATGCAGGTGGATAGCGCCCCGGTGAAAAGGCGCTGCCAGACTGTCGGCGAACCCCGCGGGTCCGTTGACTATGAATTCTCTTGTGATTCCCTTGCTGGGAGGAATCCACATTATCTAGCGCTTAACGTACACGCAAACACTAAATATAGTGTTAACAGACAATTTACGCCAGTCCGAAACTTGTCCCTGCCACCCCACAAACGCCACGCCATCCGCCTGCCTCGTAACCGGGCGGAATGCGAGAAATACGCTAAATCCGAGAAAAAAGCCGGGCTCCAAACTTACCGGCACGCCCTGAACAAGGAGCGCATGGTTCATAAAAGACGACTCGGTTTTCGTCGTCAAGGATTCGTTTTTATTAGTTTTATGACCCCAACATATTGTGTGTCACTAATGTGGATAGCGGGGAGAAAGTGAGCTGGCGACATTATCCGCGAGGACGGGCAAGAGAAGTTGCCGGTCGTTTTAGGAAATTGCTTCCAATCCCATGAAAAGCAGGGCTGCCAGCAGGCCGGCGGCGGGAACGGTGGTCGCCCAGGCGGCAAGAATGGTGATGATGTGGGCCCGGCGCACGAGCCGGCGGCGCTCGAGTTCCTTGGCCGATACGCGGCTTTGGGGGTGCCCGTCGTCCTCGGCGTCCTCTTCATCGTCGTCCTGCGACGACTCACGCGCATTGCGGGCCGCGGCCTGCCGCTTGCGTTGCAGATAGGCCTGGCGGTGGGTGGAATTGGCGATGTACCATTCGCGGAAGAAGCCCACGCCGAACACCGCGCCGACGGCGGTGTGGGTCGAACTGACCGGCATGCCGAACCATGAGGCGGCGATGACGATGATGGCCACCGCGAGCGCCACGCAGAATGCACGCATGGGGTTGAGCTTGGTGATCTCGCCGCCGACGATACGCACCAGCTTCGGGCCGTAGAGCAGCAGGCCGCAGGAAATGCCGAAGGCGCCGATCGCCATCACCCAAAGCGGGATGTCGACGATCGCGGCGGCCTCGCCGCTTCGGGCGGCATGGACGATCGCCGCCAGCGGGCCAACGGCGTTTGCGACGTCATTTGCGCCATGGGCAAAGGACAGCAGCGCGGCCGATCCGATCAGGGGCATGCGGAAAAGCCGGCGCAGCGATCGATTGCGGTTCTCCATGTCCTGCGATTGCCGCATGATGGAGCGTCTGGAGGCGACCCAGGCGAGCGCGAAACAACCGCCTCCGACCAGCAGTGCTGTCGGCCCGCCTGCGCCGGGGAAGAGCTTGACCACCAGGTAGGTTGCAAAGCAACCGCTCATGAGGGCGACCAGTACGGGTACCCAGCGCCGGGCTGCGGCGATCTTGTCGTCCTGATAGATGATGGCCGTCTTCACGAATGCCAGGAAGATGATTGCGACCGCAGCCCCCAGGAAGGGTGTTGCGAGCCAGCTGGTGGCGATCATGGCAACCGACGTCCAGTTGACGGCGCCGAGACCGGCCGCGGCAGCGCCCGCGCCGATGACGCCGCCGACGATGGAGTGGGTGGTCGAGATCGGCGCCCCGATCCAGGTGGAGAAATTGATCCAGAGCGCGGACGAGATGAGGCCGGCGAGCATCAGGCGCGCCATGACCCCCGGCTGGGAAATGGCGCTGGGCTCGATGATCTCGGCGGATATGGTGACGACCACGGTATCGCCGGCGACGAGCGCCCCGACCGCCTCGAAAATCGCGGCCAGGATGAGAGCGCCGACCATCGTCATCGCCTTGGCGCCGACGGCAGGCCCGACATTGTTGGCAACGTCGTTGGCGCCGATATTCATCGCCAGATAGGCGGCGATGGCCGCGGCTATGACAATGAAAAGCGCGTGCGGTTCGCCGAAGACGTAAAGCGAGGCGGCAAGGGCGGCCAGGATGAGGAAAAGCAGCGCAACACCCGGCGCCATCAGCCCGCGCGCGACGAAGCCGGACGCCTCCTCGATCTGCGCCAGCCGGCCAAGGTCCTTGTCGAGCGTGTGCTTGGAGCGGGCTTGGTCACCCATTGTCCGGGCCATGCCTGTTCGGTGCGATGCCATCGCGCCGCGTAGCCAGACTATCAAGTGGCGGTCGAAATTGCGGAGAGGCAATCATCGACGCGAGAATAGGGCGTTCAGGCAGCAACTTTATGTCGGCTGTTGCCAAACCGCTCGATCAGTTCGCCCAGATCCTGCTCCTGCACCAACCTGGCCGCGTGCGAGGCAGGAAACCATTTGCGCTGGCGCTCGTCCCGCTCCGGCCATTTGGCGGCGGCGGCGGTGACTTTCATGGGGAAGACCAGAACCTCGCAGCGCCGCTCCATGCCGGAGGGCATGCGCTTGCCGTAGAAATAGCGGCCGAATTCGAGCTGCGCCATGGTTCCGGTCAGGCCGGCTTCTTCCTCGGCCTCGCGTGCCGCCGATTCGAAAAGCTGCTCGCCGCCTTCCGGCCACCCCTTGGGCAGGACCCAGCGGCCGGTGTCGCGGCTGGTGATGAGCATGACCTCGATGGTTCCGGCATGCTCGCGCCAGGGAAGGGCCGCCACTTGCACACGGCTGGGCATGCCCCCGAAGAGGCGCCGGACCTGTTCTGCAATGCGGTTGCGCGTGGCGTGGCTGAGAAGCATCGAGGCTGGTCTTTCCGGAGTCTCCGATTCGTTTGCCGTCTCACGAATATTACGGTTAATTATCTGCAATAATAGTAAAAAATCAGCGAATCCCGGTGGCATAGAGGTCATGGCCGCTACACGTTCGTGGGGGATCAGCCGATCTTTTGGCTATGCCGAGTATATAGTGAGCTGCCCGGCAATTGCCAGGTGAGGCACTAGCTCAGCCGACGTGGTCGTCGGCGATCGGCTTCTGGTAGGTGAAGCCCATATCCCAGGGAAAATAGATCCAGGTGTCCTGCGAGACCTCGGTGACGAAGGTATCGACCAGCGGACGCCCCTTGGGCTTGGCATAGACCGTGGCGAAATGCGCCTTGGGCATCAGTGCGCGCACGATCGCCGCCGTCTTGCCGGTGTCGGTCAGGTCGTCCACGATGAGCACATCCTGGCCGTCATCTTCGAGCAGGCTGGGGGTTATGTCCTTGAGCACCTGCAACTGCCCCTGCGAGGTGTAGTCATGATAGGAGGCGACACAGACCGTTTCGATCAGCCGGATGCCCAGCTCGCGCGAAATGATGGCAGCGGGAACCAGCCCGCCGCGGGTGATGCAAACGATCGCCTTCCACTGGCCATTGGTGCCGGCAAGACGCCAGGCGAGCGCCCGCGCATCGCGGTGGAACTGGTCCCAGGAAACGGGAAAGGCCTTTTCGGGAAGGGACATCGTCACCGCACTCCAGAGGCGCGCCGATTACGCGCGGAAAATCAGGGGAATGCCGGCGGACTTAGCCGGAAAGCCTTGCGCTTGGCAAGGCTTTCGAAGGCTGGACCATCAATTCGATTGCATGCGGCAGTTCAGTGGTTCTTCTGTTTCCAACATTTGCCCCTTGCGCCGGATGCAAATGTCGGAAACGAGCCCCTAGCGCGAGATGAAGGTCGCGATCGGCATCGACTGCAGCACGGTGCGGGTGACGCCGCCGAACAGGAGCTGACGCAGCCAGGAATGGCTGTACGCGCCCAGCACGAGCAGGTCTGCCCCGGTGGCGGTGATCTGCTCCTGCAGCACCTGGTCGATCGAGCGGCCGCTGGAGGCCTTGCCGGTCACGGTGACCCTTGCGCCATGCCGGGCAAGCGCTGCCGCGATCTCCGTGCCGGAGGCTTCCGTGTTCTGGTCGAGATCATCGGGCGGATCGATGACGAAGATTTCCGTGTGATCGGCCCGCATGATCATCGGCAGGGCGTCGAAGGCGGCACGGGCGGCCTCGCGGCTGCCGTTCCAGGCGATGACGATGCGGCGATAGCTGCTGCGGGAGGGGCCGGCATGCGGCACGACCAGCACCGGGCGACCGGATTCGAACAAAAGCGCGTCGATGTCTGCCGTAGCGGTCGGCTCCGCATCCGGGTCGCGCTGGGCAGCGATGACGAGATCGGCACAGCGTGCGCTGGCGATGCCGGAATGCGCGCTATCGCCGGAATAGCATTCATGGCTGCGCCATTCGAACGGGCGGCCGGCGGCGTTCATCCGGCTTGAAAACAGGGTTGCGAGGCTTTTGGCGCGCTCCTTGTTGGCCTCGGACGCAACCTGGATGAATTCCGTGTCGGGAAATCCCACCGCAGAGGTATAGGCGACGGGCAGTGCCTCGGCGTGCACGCCGATCACGTGACTATCGAAACGTTCCGCAAAGGATATAGCGCAATCCAGAACCCGCTCGGCATCGTCATGGCCCTGGATGATGGCAACGATCGTCTTGAACGGCATGGAAGCCTCCCTGATACCACGTCTATCCACAGGCAGAAACAGTATCACGGAAGGCTTTGTTCCGCACGGGTGTCCGTAGTCAGGACACCGGAGCAAGACCTGCGACCATGGCTGCAACCTCGGCGCGGGCGGCCTCCAGAGCTTCGGGAGTGCGGGCACGCACCACCAGTTCGGTCGAGAACTTGCCATCCAGATATTGCGGGTAGGAGCCGATGATGGTGTCGGGGTGGCGCTTCTGGATCTCTGCGAGCGGCCCGCCGATCGTGCCTTCGCCGACGGGGCAATGCACGGTCACCGACAGCAGCTTGGCGCCGGTCTTCAGCGTGGGCACCACATTGTCGAGCATGGCCTGGAAGATCGACGGCACGCCGGCCATGACATGGACGTTGCCGATGCGGAACCCAGGCGCCAGCGAGACCGGATTGACGATATGGCTGGCGCCGCGCGGCATGCGCGCCATGCGCTTGCGCGCCTCGGTGAACTCCATGCCGCGCGCGGCATAGTTCGCCTCCATCATCGCATAGGCCTGCGCGTCATATTCGCAAGGCACGCCGAAGGCTTTCGAGATGGAATCGGCGGTGATGTCGTCATGGGTGGGGCCGATGCCACCGGTGGTGAAGACGTAGGTATAGCGGTTGCGCAGCGCATTGACCGCCGCGACGATCTCGTCCTCCTCGTCGGGGACGATGCGCACTTCCTTAAGATCGATGCCGATCGCGGTCATGATGTCGGCGAGATGGCCGATATTGCGGTCCTTGGTGCGGCCCGAAAGGATCTCGTCGCCGATGACGATCATTGCTGCGGTGACGATATCGGCCATGGGGGCACTCCGAAACGAACAGACCAGCGTGAGATAGCCCGGCGCGGCGCCGTGGGCAATGGTGCTCAAACTGTGAACGAACTGTCGGCTATTTCGCCATATCCAATGAACGAAGCCGCCACTAAATGATGGGCACAAGGTGAGCCGAGGCTTGCTTGCGAGATTTCGTTCAACGGAGATGCATGATGACGAAGGTACTGGTGCTTTACTATTCGAGCTGGGGCCATATGGAGCAGATGGCGAAAGCCGCTGCCGAGGGTGCACGCGAGGCCCGCGCCGACGTGACCATCAAGCGGGTGCCGGAACTGGTGCCGGACGCGGTTGCCAAGGCCGCCCACTACAAACTCGACCAGGAAGCGCCGATCGCCGATCCGCTGGAACTGGAAAACTACGACGCCATCATCATCGGCACAGCCACGCGCTACGGCACGATGGCAGCGCAGATGAAGAACTTCCTCGACCAGACCGGTCCGCTCTGGGCAAAGGGCGCGCTGCTCAACAAGGTGGGCTCGGTGATGGTCTCGACGGCGACCCAGCATGGCGGCGCCGAACTCGCGCTCATCAATGCGCAGATCCACATG
>JBARWP010000067.1:0-5777 GCA_049646905.1 Pseudaminobacter sp.
TATCTCCGCCGCGCCCGCCGCGCGGCAGGGAATGGCGGCGGCCAGCGCCGCTATTCCTAGGCTCGTGATATGAAGTGAACGGATCACGTCCTAGGCACCCTGCGGTTCTACCAACATGCGGCCCTTCATCTCCATGTGCATGGCATGGCAGAACCACGAGCAGTAATACCAGTGAACACCGGGCTTGCTGGCCGTGAACGTCACCGATGCCGTCGCCTGCGGCGCCACTTCCATGTTGATGCCATAATTGATGATGGAGAAGCCGTGTGTCAGGTCTTCCACCTCGTCGATATTGGTCACATAGACGGTAACCTCATCACCCTGCTTGACGCTGAAGCTGTCCAGGCCGAAGGCCGGTGCAGATGACGTCATATAAACGCGCACCTTGTTACCGTCGCGGATCACCTCGCCGTCGATCATGAGGTCGATGCCATCGGCCTCGGCCTGCTTGACGGCATCGGCGAAGAACGGATCGGCGCGGTCCCAGATCGAGACCGGATTGATCTTCGAGCGATGCACGATGGTAGCATCGTGCGGTTCGGCGAAGCTCGGGCCATCATGCACCAGCACCATCTGGTCGCCCGAGATATCGATGAGCTGGTCGTTCTCCGGCTTCAGCGGGCCGACGTTGAGGTAGCGGTCCTTGGAGAACTTGTTCAGCGAGATCAGCCATTTGCCGTCCGCCTCCTTGGTCTGGCCCATGGAGGTGTGATTGTGGCCTGGCTGGTAGTGGACATCGAGTTTCTGACGGATCGGATCGACCTTCTCACCCGCATAGGAGCGCTTGGCGTCCTCAATATTCCACTTGCAGATCTGGCTGTCGATGAACAGCGTCGTATAGGCGTTGCCCTTGCCGTCATAGGCGGTATGGAGTGGACCGAGACCCAGTTCCGGCTCGGCTACCACCGTGTCGCGCGGCTGAATCTTATCATCGAACAGGTCATCGAACTTACGCACGTCGAACACCGTGACCGTCGGCGAGAGCTTGCCATTGGCGACGACATGGATGCCGTCTGGTGCAGTGTTGATGCCGTGCGGACCGTTAGCGACGGGAACATAGCGGGTGAAGGGCGAGCCATGGGTACCGTCGAGCACCGGCACGCCGTTCATAATCTCGGCTTCGCCGTTGGCGACCGCCGCTTCGATGCGAGCGATGTTGAAGATAACGATCCAATCCTCTTCGGCAGACATGGTCTCGGCCAGTGACATGCCCTTCTCGGAGTTGTAGCAGGTCGAGAAGCAGTATTTGCCCTGGAAGTCGGCATCGACGTTATCGAGGTTGCCATCGACCCGGATTTGCCAGGCGACTTTCATCGTGTCGCCATCGATCGCCGTGAACATCGCCCAGTAATTGTTGGTGTCCTCCATGGCCTTCCCGTCGTTGGGAAGCGGAATCATGTACTCGCCGTTAGCGAATACATAGCCGGTGCGCGGGTACTTCTGCACCCTGAGGCCGTGGACAGTCTGCTGATTAGGGATCTGGATGATCTTGTCGCACTTCATCACGTCGAGGCGGATGCGGGCGACGCGGGTATTGGCCTTGTCATTGGCGTAAAGATAGCGGCCGTCATAGGTGCCATCGGTCTGCGAGGGGTGCGGATGGTGCAGGTCGCCATTCAGGTAGATGCCGCCCAGATCCTTCAGAAATTCCTTCGATTCCGGGAGCAGCCCTTCGGTGAGGATCTTGCGGCTTTCGTTGGTCTGGCCCCAGCCGGTGGCGCTGCAGCGATTAAAGACCGGGATGCGCATCATCTCGCGCATGGAAGGCGCGCCGACGATACGCACCTCGCCTGTCTGGCCGCTGGAGAAAAAGACATAGTATTCGTCCAGTTCGCCGGGCTTCACCTCTGCTTCCTGCTCGCCTTTTTCATCCGCTGCGGCCGGCGAAATCACGCCGCCGTTCAGGGCCAGGCTGCCGCCCACGCCGGCCGCCCCCGCCGCGGCCATCGCGGCGGTTGTGCCCAGCAATTGGCGTCGGCTTAAAATTGCTTTCCGTTCCTGTTCGTCCTGCGACATAGTCATTCTCCTTGTTGTGGCCTGTCAGCCGGTTGAGGTGGTTTCTTGTCCGGAGGCCGCAACCGGCACCCCCTTGTGGCTGATGACCGGCTTTGCGGGCCCCTTGCCCGGTTTCGTCGGGTCTTTCGTGGCGGGTGAGGACAGGGCCTCGAACTTCTCCCGCTTCAGCCGCACCTGGATCATGTGCGGGCAGCGATGGTCGTCGTGGTAGAGTTCCTGGCAGTGCATGCAGTAGATGCATTCGTTGACGTTGATCTGCCCTTCGGGATGGATCGCCTCGACCGGGCATTCCTTGGCACAGCGCTGGCAGGGCGAGCCGCATTCGGGATAGCGCTTGAGCCATTCGAACATGCGGATGCGGCCAGGAATGGCGAGCGCGGCGCCCAGCGGGCACAGGTAGCGGCAATAGAAACGCTCTATGAACAGTCCGGCCACCAGAAGCGCCACGGCGAAGACCACGAACGGCCATTCGCGGGCGAATTTCAGGATGATGGCGGTCTTGAACGGCTCGATCTCGGCATAGGTCTCGGCCAGCGCCACCGAATAGAGCGACAGGCCGAACAGGCCGAGGAAGATCATGTACTTGACCGGCCACAGCCGCTCGTGCAGGCCGAAGGGCAGCTTGATCTGCGGCACCTTGAGCCATTGGGCGAGATTGTTGGTGAGTTCCTGCAAGGCGCCGAACGGGCACAGCCAGCCGCAGAACGGCCCCCTGCCCCAGAACAGCAGGCCCGCGGCCACAGCCGCCCACAGGATGAAGATCAGCGGGGCGGCGAGGAAGAACTCCCAGTTGAAGCCGGTGACCAGCGAATTGACGAAGGTCAGCACGTTGACCACGGAAAGCTGGGCGTTGGCGTACCAGCCGAGCCAGACCAGCGTGAACAGCAGGTAACCACGCCGCACCCAGGCGAACAGGCGCGGACGCCGCACCAGCCAGTTCTGGAAGAAGAAGATGGCGGTAAGCACCAGAAGCGCAAAAACCGTGATGCCGACCTCGACCGTGTTCAGCTTCCATATCCTGATCCACAGCGCCTCCTCGTCCGCGAAGCTTTGTGCGGCGGCAGATTCGGGAGCAACCTCCGCGGGCACAGCCTCGGGGGCGGCCTGGGCAGCGGGCTGACCCGCCGGGACTGGCGCCGGCGCGGCTTTCAGATAGCGGTCGGGCAGCGTGTAGCCGAGGTTGAAGGGCAGCGTGGCCTTGTCGCGGGCGCCGAAGCTGCGCTGGACGAGAAGCTGCAACTCCCACGGCTCGGAAAGGTCGAGCGGGAATTCCTCCGGCACCGTGAACAGTGCAATCTCGCGCAGATGCGGCGCGCCCGCCGCGGCGAGGTCGCCCAGACGCGTATGATCGCGGTCGCGGAAGCGTACGCCCTGGCCGTCCTGCATGAGTTCTACGCGGTCGAATATGCCGCCGCGCACATAGCCCGAGCCCTTGAAGGAATAGGCGCCGTCGCCGGCCACGACGACCGCCTGCTGGCCGGGCTTGAGCTTCTTCTGCAAGCGTTCGTAGACGGCTTCGCCCAACAGGCTGCGGCCGATGGCGGGCACGCTGACCGGGGCAAGGTAGAGGTCGATGAAGCGATCGTCCGGATTGCCGGTCTCGGGCCGCTCGGCCGCCTGTCCCTGGCCGGCATCAGCGAAGGCTTTCGTCACCTCGCCCACGGTCAGGCGCAGGCTGCGCACCGAACCGTCGCCGACCAGCGTATTCCAGTCGAGGATTTCCGACACCGAGGTGTCCAACACCCTGGCCGGAACGGCCGCAGCGCCGGCGGCGGCCACGCCCTTCTGCCCCAGGCGCCCGCTGCGGATGAGCTTCACGGCGGAGCGCACGACGCTGTCGCCCATCACCAGCACGGTGACGGTGGCGCCGCTGACGATGTCCACCTGCGGAATCTGTTCCTGCCCGGCCGCGACCCGGCCGAGATCCTTGCCGATCAGCGAATTCAGCGAAGCGACGACCTTGGCCTGGGGGATGCCGATGAGGACGATGGGCTCCTTGTGCTCGACCAACTTGAAGCGTCGGACGACGCCCTTGGGATCGATACCCACGAGGATGCGGATCGGCTTGCCCGAATAGCCGACCGCGCTGGTGTAGTCGGTATTCAAATAGGCGTAGCCGATCGTCTGGCCAGCCGACAGCACGGGCACGAGCGGCGGGCTTCCTTCAGCCTTGCCATAGGCGTCGGCGCCCGGGATCAGTTCGGCCGCCGGCGTAGCGGACAGGAAGTCGCCCAGGCTTTCGCCCTCGGCCCGGGCCGGCTCCGCAAGGGAAGCAAGGCAGGCCAGTACGGCGACCACGCACAGCAAGGAGCGCAGCAGCCCTGCGGTGATGCCCACCTGATGGCCCGCGCCAGACCTCCGCCTCCACCTTGTCGAGGAAATGCTCACTGGTTTCCGCACCTTTTCCCCCGCCCCCTGCAACGGGCGGTTTTGCCGGCGCAGGTGTCGGTGGTTTCGCTCGCTACGTCCTTGATCCAGCGCAAGCATGACCCTGTCCCAGTGCAAAAGCCGTCTTGATCCAACTCAAATCAACTTACTGGTAGTTTATTTATGGTTACAGAGTATGAAAATTCGATCGGGCAGCAATGTGGAGGCTGTTTCATTGATCCGCCTGATTTCCGAACCGTCGACGCCGATCCGCTCCATGGACGAGCTGCTCGCGGTCGCCATGGCAATGGAGAAGGAATCGGTCGACAGATATGCGGATCTGGCCGCGCGCATGCGCGCGGCTGGGCGCGACGATCTGGCCGCTGTCTTCGATCGGCTGGTCGAGGATGAGAACAACCATATCGACATGGTCATCGCCTGGTCACAGCAGGCGCTCCATCACGCACCGGCGGCGGTCGAACGCGGGCCAGCGGACGTGTTCGACGACGAGGGCGCGGCGCTCATCTCGCCTGAACTGCTGGACGCATACCGCTCCTTCGCCATTGCCGTACGCAACGAGGAACGTGCGTTCGCTTTCTGGGCTTATGTGTCTGCCAACGCTCCTACAGATGAAATCCGGGGCGCGGCCGAGCGCATGGCGCGCGAGGAACTGGAGCACGCAAAGACGCTCCGGCGCGAGCGGCGCAAGGCGTTCGTCCGGCATCGCCACGAGATGGCGACAGGGCAGGGACCCTACGACCTGCCCCTGCTCGAACTGGAAGTCAGTAAGGCCCTCGAGGAGCGTTACCGCATGAACGGGAAACAAGGCGAGTATCTCGACCTTGCCGAGGAGGCGCGCATTCTTTCCAGCGACCTAGCGGCAGATCCGCTACAGGATCCGGCACCCGCAGGCCCGCCGCCGCCCCGCACGCTGGACGCATTGTGCGAATGGCTGGCAGACTATTACATCGAGGCCGGCGAGCACCTGCTTTCGCAGGCTGCCCGCGACCGGGCCCAGAAGCTGGCCACGGCGGCGGTCAGGCGCCTCGCCCTGGTGCGGCATCTGGAGACGATATAGCTGGAAGACAGTCGTCGTTTTTCCTTGCGGCCTGGATGAAGAAACGCAGGTTGGGGGTCGACGACAATAGGATGAGCACGGGCGCGGAGGCGCCGCGTCTTTCCCCGCCTTGAGGCGGGCACACCGACACCCGACAGGCTTCCGATTGTCGTAACGGCGAGAAACACGCGCATTTCGTCCCAATCCTGGCCCTGTGCGTTCATGCAAGGATGCCTTTCCAGTTTTGCTAATTCCTGTGCGTCAATAGCGTACCTATCTTCATTTCAGAAACAATGCCGATCTTCGGCCAATCCCTTGAAAGGAACCAGCCATGACC
>JBARWP010000068.1:0-2275 GCA_049646905.1 Pseudaminobacter sp.
GATCTCCCCCCTTGTGGGGGAGATGGCCGGCAGGCCAGAGGGGGGCAACGTGGAACGCCGTCTTTTCACCGGGATCTCAGCTCACCAGAATTCGCTCGACGGCCTCGTGATTCAATCCCTTCAATCCGATGACGACAAGCCGTGAGCGCCGGTCGTCGGCAGGTGTCCAGGCGCGGTCGTAATAATGGCTGACGCGCGGGCCGACCGCCTGGACCAGAAGCCGCATCGGCTTGCCGCTGACATTGACGAAACCCTTGACCCGCAGCACGTTTTCCTGCTCCGCCGCCGCAGCGACGCGGGCGGCAAGATCGTCCGGATCGGAGGTTACCGGCAGTTCAACAATGAAGCTGTCGAAATCGTCATGCTCATGGTCGAGCATGCCGTCGTGATGGGTCTTGCGGTTCTCGATATCATCCTCCACAGCAAGACCAAGTCCGAGCATCACCGAAGGGTCGATCCGGCCATGCGTGGTGGGCACGATCTTGACCGCACGGGCGAGGCGGTCGCCAATGCGGGCATTGGCGCGCAGGCTGCCGGCCTCGTCGAGCAGGTCGTTCTTGGAGAGGATGATGAGATCGGCGCAGGCAAGCTGGTCCTCGAAGACCTCTTCGACCGGGTCGTCATGGTCGATCGACTCGTCCTGCTGGCGCTGGGCCTGGAGCGCTTCCATGTCGGCCGCCACCTGGCCATCGGCAAGGGCAGGGCCGTCCACCACGGCCACCACGCCATCGACGGTGACGCGGCTCTTGACGGAAGGCCACTGGAAGGCCTGCACGAGCGGCTTGGGCAGGGCCAGGCCCGATGTCTCGATGATGATGTGATCGACCTTGGGTTCGAGTGCCAGGATCTGGTCGAGCGCAGGCACGAAATCATCCGCAACAGTGCAGCATAGGCAGCCATTGGCCAGTTCGAGGATGTTTTCCTCGGGACAAGTGTCGATGCCGCAGCCTTTCAGGATTTCCCCGTCGATGCCGATATCGCCGAATTCATTGACGATCAGCGCCAGACGCTTGCCGTTGGCGTGCTGAAGGATGTGGCGGATCAGCGTCGTCTTGCCCGAGCCGAGAAAGCCGGTGACGACGGTGCAGGGAACGCGAGTCGCGGAAGCGGTCATGAGGGGTCCTTCAAGAGATTGACGGGAGGGATGCGCGCGACAAGGCCGCGCTTGAGGCTGTCGGGACGACCGCGCCAGGGCAGGATGCCATCGGTCGAGGTGGCAAAGAGCGTGGCGCCGGCAACCAGGTCAGGCCCGCTGTCAGGAGTCAGGTCGCCGAAGACATAGCTCCACGAGCCGTCACGGAGAAACGCGGCGCTTAGACGGCGTTTGCAATTGCCGAGGCATTCGATCTGCCGCACGCGGATATTCGTGTCGCGAGCTGCCTGCGAGGTCGATTCGCCAAGGCGCTGGCCCGCACTGGGGTGGATATCCGAGCCGGTTTCGTCGCGACAGGAGGAGCAGACCACAATGGTGACGACGGTGCCGCCGGGGTCGGCGTCGTCACTCCGTGCCACGGAATTACCGTCGATTTTCACTCGATCGTTCTCCTTGTCCGGGACACCCGCCGGACGGTCGGATTGCTTGTCTGACGGCAGGTCTCCTGGCTCGCGTATCGTCACCTAAGACCGCCTTCCCGGGGGAAATTCCCAGTGGCAATCGGTCTTTGGCTCTTCGCTTACAGTTGCGGGGACAGCTGCGGATTTGAAACTTTGCGTTTCGCACCGCATTCCCTCTTAGCCCCTCCCTTTGCGGAGAGGGGACCGTCAGCAATGAACTTATGCGTTAGCGCGCTGCCGTGTCAACGCGCGGCTGCGACATGATGATGTCGGCCAGCGCTGGGCCGAGGTCACCGGCAGGAACGACCTCGATGCGCTCCAGCCCAAGCCAATCCGCCATGAGGCGAAGCTCTTCCGACAGCGCCTGCGCGGTGTGTTCCGGTGCGGCCGGCTCGGCATAGGCGGCAAGCGCGCGCAGCACGCCCATCGGCCGGTCGGCCTTGAGGTCGACACGCGCCACCAGCCGGTCACCGAGCAGGAAGGGCATCACGTAGTATCCGTATTGGCGCTTCGGCGCGGGCGTATAGATTTCAATCCGATAGCGGAAATTAAACAGCGCTTCGGTGCGGGACCGCTCGAAGACAAGCGGATCGAAGGGAGCGAGCAGCGCACGCGCCTCGACCTTGCGCGGTATGCGCGCGCCGGCATGGAGATAGGCTTGCCGGTTCCATCCCTGCACGCGCACGGGCAACAACTCGCCCGCCTCGACCAGTTCCTCGAT
>JBARWP010000069.1:0-1554 GCA_049646905.1 Pseudaminobacter sp.
GTCCGCTCGAAAGAGCAGGGATCGAAATCAACCGCCCCGAGGCCCGCAACGCCACCGGTCTCGAGGTTCGCGGGAAACTCGCGGCGGCTGACTTTGCCGATGTGTCGTGGCCATGATCGTCAACAACGCCGGCAGCATCGCCGAGCAGAACAATGTGGCAGCATCAGACGTGAATGCGGCGGCCAGGCTCGGCCCCGGCTATCCGCAGGGCCCGCTGGAACAGGGCGGCAGGATCGGCCCGGCGCGCGTACTCGACGCCATCGATGACCGCACCCGCGACCCGCGCTGCCGGGCGGGCTTATGGCTGCGGACGGAACGGGGCCTTGCGCTCGCTGAAATACCGGAAGGAGAGATGCCCCTTGGCCAGCAAGCGTGAACTTAGCCCCTCGGCTCCCTGGTACCGCATCGAAACGGACGAGTCCGATTGGGCCGGCCTGCCGGCGAAGAAACTGGTGCACCTGTATGGCCAGATGAAGCTGATCCGCTGCTACGAGGAGAAGATCCTCGAACTGGAGAAGGCGGGTCTGGTTCATGGGCCGGCCCATGCCAGCATAGGCCAGGAGGCCGCGGCTGTTGGCGCCCTCGCCCAACTGCGGGCCAGCGACCAGATCAACGGCACCCACCGCGCCCACCATCAGGTGCTGGCGAAACTCGTCAACGCGCACACCCAGCTGGATTTCGATCTTCTGGCGCAAGACTATACGCCCGAGATGAGCGACGCCGTCTATCGGCTCATGGCCGAAATCATGGGTCTCACGCCTGGCTACTGCCAAGGCCGCGGCGGCTCCATGCACATGCGCGACGCCGCGTCCGGCGTTGCCGGAACGAGCGCCATCGTCGGCGGCAACATCCCGCATGCGGTGGGCTATGCGCTGGCCGACCATGTGCTTGGCCGCGACGGCATCTCTGTGGCGTTTTTCGGCGATGGAGCCTCGCTCCAGGGCGCTACCTACGAATCCATGAACATCGCAGCAGCCTACAAGCTGCCAGTGATCTTCTTCGTCGAAAACAACCTCTACGCCGTCTCCACCCACATCGACGACGTGACGGCGGAGCCGCGGATCGCCTCGCGCGGCCCCATGCTCGGCTTCACCGGTATCGAATGCGACGGCATGGACGTGGTGGCAGTGCATCGCGCCATGTCCGACGCCGTCGAGATCATCCGCGAAGGTCGCGGCCCCGTCGTCGTCGAAGCGAAGTGCTATCGCTATTTCCACCAGAGCGGAAGCAAGGCCGGCAGCGAGTTCGGCTACCGCAGCCGCGAAGAAGAACAGGAATGGATGAAGCGCGACCCGTTGCGCTTGGCGGAAACGCGCCTTGCCGGTCTGGGCGTCCTCGACAGCGACGGGATCGCCCTCATCGAAGAACGCGTCCGGGCGGTTGTTCAGGCCGCCGCCGACCGCCTGACCGAACCCGTCCCCGGCAGCAATCAGCTGCGGATACCGGATCGGCTATGGCCCTCCCCCCGTTCGGTAGACGACGGCATCCTGGCCGACCCTTCCGAGACGCAGGGGCTGAAATATCGTGAGATCGAGGATTTCGCGCCCGAGCAGA
>JBARWP010000070.1:0-2733 GCA_049646905.1 Pseudaminobacter sp.
CCTCAAATCTGTGCCATAGCCGCTGACGGGGGACAAGCGCGGTTTCGAGCGCGCAGGGGATAGAGGTCCCCATCGCGACAATGAAGTTGCGGTTGCCGAGATGTCCGGCCTTCGATCCTTCCAGGACGGTTGGCTTAAGCATCCGGTTGAAACGTTGATCCTCGTTCTCGCCTTGCCCCCCTCCCCCCAGGAGGCCGTCGACCGGAACGAATTCCGAATCCGTCGTAGCATCGCCCGTGTTGGAAGACCTGGCGCGATTGCCTGATTGACCTCCGCCAAATGCCATTACCGGCGCCCGTCTTGCCGCGTCGAGGAGTTCGTCGACTGCAGGCGTCTCCGCGGTCTCGACGGCAGGCGCGGGTAGCTTGATCGCCGGCACTGGTAGCACGACGGGTTCGGGTTCGGCCCGGGCCGGTTCGAACTTCGTCGTCTGGCGGATCACCCCTGATCCCGGCTGCTCGACATCCTCCTTCGGCCCCTGGCGCATCGACCACATGGCGAACCCCATGAAAGCAACGACCGCCAGCACGACGGCGCCGCGCTTCAGCAAGGGATTGCTGTCGACCTTGCGCGCCGCCGAGGTCTGACCGCGTTCGCCGGGGATCGTCGCTTCTGGCGTATCAGTCATGTCGGGCTTCCTTACTGTCCCGCGGCCGGAACCTTGACCACACGTTCGACCGAAGGCGAGGTGGTATTGGTTCCCGGATCGACGCCAACCGGCGAATAGGCCTCGTTAAAGATGCAGAGCGTGTCCGATCCGCGCCGCAGGATGAACTTGCGGCTGATCGCATGGACGAGAACGAGATCGCCCTGAACCGTCTTCGGCACCAGACTTTCGGTTCCGTCGGAGTTCTCGATGTAAATCGCCGGCATTTCCTGATTGTCGCTGAAGGCAAAGGTCGTCACCTTGCCGTTGTCGTAGACAGCTTGCGGCTCAATCGACCCAGAACCTTGCGCTGAATAGCGCCAGTTGCGTGGGCCGTATTGCTCATGAATGCCGAGGACCTGGTCGGCATAGCCTGCCTCGGCTGCACGCTTGCGCGCTTCCTCCTCGAGGCGTCGTCGTTTGGCTTCATCTGCCGGGTAGCGGTACTTCACATAGAAATACGTGTTCTGCCCGGCATCGACCGACCCGTCGCGCACCACCAAATCCATTTGATAGCTGCGCTTGGAGCCGTCTCGCCGTGTCGTCACCACCGAGATGTTGGTGGCTGGCTGGTTCTCGCGGGGTTTGAGGAACAGGATGTGGCCGGCCGGCGCGACTTCCCAGGCAACTGTGTTGCCAAGCGCGACATGGGCGATTTCTTCGTCAGGCGCGAACTCCACCTGAACCGACGAGCGGATCGTGCCAACGACGCGCGTGATGTTGTAGGGCTGATAGTTGACGAATCGCACGCGATTGTCCTGCTGCGCACTGGTCGGAATTTCGAGCGCCCGGGCCGGCTCAATTGCCAGTAGAGTTACGACGGCCACGGCAAGGAAGGATTGCTTTCTCAATTCAAGGCCTCCGGATCGGCCCGGTACTCGCTCACCACGAACCCAAGCGGGTTCACCAACCGGTCGCTGGAGGATATTGGGGCATTGGCATAGGAATAGGTGATCGTTGCCACCCAGTGGGTCGTGCGGACGTCTTCGCCGCGTGTGATTGTTCGCGTGTAGCGGACGGAAACGACATTGCTATTGATGAGCGAGATCGACTTGATCCCGATGCGGGACGTCGCGGAGCGTCCATAGACGTTCTGCGGCGATTCCGGATTGCCGCCGCGATAGGCGGACGCAAAGCGCTGCTGCTCAGCTGCGTTCGACATCAGCGAAGCTGTCCGGAAATTCTCCTCTGCCTCCGACCAGACATAGCCTTCGCGTGCCCGGACGTAACGAGCAGCAAAATATTTGGTGACTTCCTCGTCATAGCTGCCGGCAGCCGATGACATTGCCGACACCACGTCCACGATGCCGGTCGAATTGTCGACGCGGATGACGAAAGGTTCGACCGTCTTGAGCGGCGTCAAGGCGACCACGGCGGCAACCGAGACGCAGGCCAGCACGCCGGCGACGATCGCAACGAACCAGGCGAGCCGCTTTGAGCGCTCGGCCGAGACCATCCGATCCTGGTCGAAGCGGCGCGCCTTGTCGAAATATTCCTTGAGACTCTCTGTCGTCACCATGCCCCCTACCCTGCCCGGCAGGCGGTGTGAGAGCCCGCTTCATCGAAGCCAGCGAAGGCTACGATCTTGACAGCTCGTTTGTCCGATTGATCTGCGGATGCCAATGCGGCCCCGTTGCGGCCAGCGAGCGAAGATTGCTGATGATCTCCCTGTGCTTTACCTGGATCCCAATCCCACATCGAACGATTGAGCGGCCGCTTCGCATAGCCGTCGCATTTGGGCAGCGGATAGCTCAGCGACGCGCAGCCGGAGACGGCGGCCAACAGCCCCATCATTATTACAACTCGAACTATATGCACGCTAGTATTCCCCTCATGGTGATGGTCAGGCTCCTCTGCCGGTCAGCCTGCGCCAACCCCAACCGATCGTTCTCGTGACGGTGCTTTGATGGGCGTCCCGGCCCGCAGCAAAGCCATAGGTGAGCGAGGCGCCGCCACTTGCCAACGCAGAGGCGATGCCCGGCAACTGATAAAAGACGTAGAGAGAAGCCAAGCCGATGGCGCCGACGGCGATCGGCCGCATCAGGACGTCGCTATAAGCTTCGACGGTGGTGAACATCGTCGCGAAG
>JBARWP010000071.1:0-1509 GCA_049646905.1 Pseudaminobacter sp.
GATCAAACATGCGAAACGCCTGCTGACGGTTGGCAATGCCTTGATAAATTTTGCGGATTGGCAAAGCGGGGTTCATGGTCGGGCTCCTTTCAGCCTCGTCAGGCCGGAGCGCGGTTCATCCTCACGATGTCACCGTCATCTTCTGCCTTCATGACCCCTTCCAGCGGCCGCCTCTCGGTCCGGGCGGGTCAAGGGCCGGCGTGAGACGGGCGAAGCTTTACCCTTGACGCGACCGGCGGGTATGCGGCAGCCGGTTGTCCTCATTTTCCTTTTATGTCTCCTCCCCTCCCCACCTCTGCCTTCAGTTCCGCATTCCAGTCTACTTCGTTGGGCCGAAGGCGCTCGAAGCCACATGCGGCGGCGCTCGCGACCTCCTTCAGGCGATCCGCGTATTTATCGCCCTGCGAATTGTTGTCCGTTGCCGGGATCAACAGTGCGCCCGGCCGCGCCGCGAGCGTTCGGATCGCTGATGCCGACGCCGGCGACCAGCCTCCAGCTGTGCTGAGATAGAGGCTGTCTGAACGCTCAATTTCCAAAGCGCCGAGACTCATGGCGTCGATCGCCGCCTCGGTAACGCAAAGGCGCAGCGCCTGTGGCGGACCGAAGCAGAACAGTATCTTCGCTCCCCCCGTTGAGAACCCCCGCCATTCCGGCCCGCGCTCCTCCCATCCCGTAACGGCGCCCTTGCTGTCCCGATGAACGGCCCACATGCTGCCGCGTGGGCCGTCGCGCAGGAGATCGAGCCGGATCGCCGCACGGATGATAGGTTCCGGAATGCAACGCTCGTCATGCAGATAGCGCCAGGTCATTGATCCCGGCCACGGCTTGCGGCGCTTCACCCACCGTTCCGGGATCGAGGCAGACAGCCCGACCTCTCGCGCAGGACGCGCCCAGGTCGGCTCTTGTGCGATGAAGCCGACCAGTGACGCCACATGGTCGAGAACCTCGACGAAGGTCACGCCATCCAAATGTTCGACAAGGCTGAACACGTCACCCTTGGCATCGGATAGCGGATCGAACCATCCCCTGCCCTCATGGATAACGATAATGATATCGTTGTCGCGACGGTATTTGACGGCCTTTCGGGTGCTTTCCTTCAGATCGATCGCAAATCCGGCCTGTTCAAGCACGGCGGCGCATCGCACACGATCTCGCAGTTCTTCCAGTTCGTACTTTTCCATCTTTCTTCCCGACGCGCCTTGCGGCGCCCCTTTCCCTCAATTTTTCTATCCTCGGTCCTTGCGCGACCGCTTCCAGACGCCGCGAAGAGCAAAGGAGGCAAGGGCGTCGCTGGCCACCTGAAAATTTGCACCTTGCGCCCCCACCGCGTGCCAGCCGCGGCGCAGCTTCCCTTGCCACCTGCCGCTCGCAAGCGGCACCTCCGAAAGGAGAAAGCCGGCTCAATGAGCCGGCCCGATGTGGAAGGGATCATATTCGATGAGCGTCTCGACCTCGTCGTCTTCGAGTTCGGCGCTCGGGAGGACGCCGAATTCACCGCCGGACCTGAAG
>JBARWP010000072.1:0-10893 GCA_049646905.1 Pseudaminobacter sp.
CAACAAGCTTAAGCAGTTCCGTCGTGTCGCCACCCGATACGACAAGCTGCTTGCCAACTTCATGGGATTCGTAAAACTCGCCGCTATCGCAATATGGCTCAGATAGTTAAATCGTCACTACCGCCTAATAGCCACCGATGATCGGGAGGATTTCGCCGGTTATGTAGCTGGAGCAATGCGCCGACGCGAGGAACACATAGGCTGGCGCGATTTCCTCCGGTTGTGCCGGGCGCTTCATCGGTGTCTTCGCGCCGAACTTCGAGACATCCTCGGCCTCCTTGTCGGAAGGATTGAGCGGTGTCCAGACGGGCCCCGGGGCAATCGCGTTGACGCGTATGCCGCGTGGCAGCAGATTTGCGGCGAGCGCCCTGGTGAAGGCATGGATGCCGCCCTTGGTCATGGAGTAGTCGATCAGTTCCTTGCTGCCGTCGATGCCGGTGATCGATCCGGTGTTCAGGATCACGCCACCCGACGGCATGTGTTCGACCGCCGCCTGTGCCATGTGGAAGTAGCCGTAGAGGTTGGTCTTCAGCGTCGTATCGAAATGTTCCGGCGTCAGATTCTCGAAGTTTGCCGAATGGACCTGGAAGGCGGCGTTGTTGACGAGCACGTCCAGGCTGCCGAAAGCCTTCACCGTTTGCGCAACCGCCTTTCGGCAATGAGCCCGGTTGGCGACATCGCCCGAGATCAGGATGCAGCGCCGGCCCTCAGCCTCCACGGCTGCCTTGGTCGCCTTGGCGTCCACATGTTCGTCGAGATAAGCAATGGCCACGTCGGCACCCTCGCGCGCGAACAACACCGCGACGGCGCGCCCGATGCCTGAATCGCCGCCGGTGATCAGCGCGACCTTTCCATCCAGCTTTTTCGAGCCGAGATAGAATGGCGCATCATATAGGGGAGCAGGGTCGATCCTGCGTTCTTCACCCGGTTTCGGGTGATGCTGCTTTGGAAAGGGCGGCTCGGCATAGCGTCGTGCGCCGAGTTGCGCAGCACCTTGCTTTCCGCTGGACGCGCCGCGCTTGTCGGTTGCATCGACTTTCCTTTGGATTTTGCGCTGCTTGGTAGCGGCGGCCTGCGCGCCTCCGCCATCTGCTGCCTTCTTTGTCATTTGCTCTCTCCGGATCATGGGTTCCCCGGTGCGAACGCATGAAACAGCGGAAAGTTGAGCGAGGGCGATTATTTTGCGGGGAGGGAAACGGTGAGGCTGGCCCTGACGACCGGGCCGTGTCGCAATGACTATAGGGATTTTTGGTGGGCGATGAGAGACTCGAACTCCCGACATCTTCGGTGTAAACGAAGCGCTCTACCAACTGAGCTAATCGCCCGATGCGAGGCGGACCTTTAAGCGGTTCGCCCTCTAACCGCAAGCGGAAATACCTTGGTCGGCTCCGTATCGGCGTGTGCGCAACGCGCCTGAAAGCGCCGTTGGCGAATTGCTGGGAAATGGCGCGTCGGGCCGCTTGACACTGGCAACCGAACCCCTTAATGCCTCGCCCGACGATGCAACTGCATCGCTGCGCGGGTGTAGCTCAGTCGGTTAGAGTGCCGGCCTGTCACGCCGGAGGTCGCGGGTTCGAGCCCCGTCACTCGCGCCATTCTTTTCAAGAGCTTAGCTGAAGCTGCCGAAAAGAGTTTCAACCTCCCTTCATTCATCTTCGAGTTTGAATCTCGTACTCAATCCGTCCTTCGGAAAGGAATAAGTCCGGTTTTTCCGGAACTGGGGAGATCGACTTCTCGATCCTGGCGGCAGTGAAACCATATGCAAGCTGAGCGACAAGGCGTCAGGCTGGATGAACGCGCTTTCGAAATTGCCGCAAGCTAATCAACGCAGCGGCAGCTAAAATCGCGCCAACACGATTCGGCAGAGAGCGGAAATGGAACGCATAGTCTATGTGAATGGGAACTATGTTCCCGAACGGGATGCGAAGATCTCGGTATTCGATCGCGGTTTCCTGTTCGCCGACGGTGTCTATGAGGTGACCTCGGTGCTCGACGGGAAGCTGGTCGATTTCGCCGGGCATGCGACGCGCCTGCAGCGCTCGCTGTCGGAACTGCGGATGGACATGCCGTGCTCGCAGGACGAGCTTCTATCCATCCACCGCGAACTGATCGCCCGCAACGCATTGAGAGAGGGCCTCGTCTATCTCCAGGTCACGAGAGGCGTTGCGGATCGCGACTTCGCGTTTCCGCCATCAGGCACGCCGCAGACCCTGATCCTGTTCACCCAGTCCAAGGCGGTGGTCGACAATCCGCTGGCCGAGAAGGGTGCGCGCGTCGTGTCGATCGAGGATCTCAGGTGGGGGCGGCGCGACATCAAGACGGTGCAACTGCTCTATCCTTCGCTCGCCAAGATGATCGCGAAGGAAAAGGGCGCAGACGATGCCTGGCTGGTGGAAGACGGGTTCGTCACCGAAGGCACCTCCAACAATGCCTATATCGTAACGCAGGATGGCACCATAATCACGCGCGACCTCTCAAGCCACATCCTGGCCGGTATCACCCGGGCGGCCGTGCTGAAATGCGCGCGCGATCTCCAGATGAAGGTCGAGGAGCGCCCCTTCACCATCGCCGAGGCGCAGGCCGCGCGCGAGGCTTTCACCACCTCCGCCACCGGTTTCGTTTGCCCGGTGATCGAAATCGACGGAAGCGCGGTGGGAGACGGGCAGCCTGGGCCGGTGGCCCGTCGCCTGCGGCAGGTCTATGTCGAGGAAAGCCTCAAATCGGCAATCTGAAAGCGAGGGAAGGGCGCCGTATGGCGCCCGATCTCAAAGATACTGGCTGACTTTCTTGCCGAGTTTCAGGAAACGCACCGGGTTGACCGCGGTGCCGTTGTGGCGCACCTCGTAGTGGAGATGTGGGCCGGTCGAGCGACCGCTGCTGCCGGCCTTCCCGATTACCTCGCCCTTGGCGATCTTCTGGCCTTCCTTCACGGTGATCTTGCTCAGATGCGCGTAGCGGGTGGCGAATCCGCCGCCATGGTCGATCTCGACCATCCGGCCATAGCCGCCATTCCAGCCGGCCTTGACCACCGTTCCGGCAGCCGTTGCGCGGGCCGCCGAGCCCGCCGGCAAACGGAAATCCATGCCTGAGTGAAGCGCAGGGGTGCCGAGAAGCGGGTCCTTGCGCACGCCGAACGTGCTGGAGATCGAATGCCCCGGCGCAGGATTGGCAAGCGGTAGCCGGCTCGCCTCCTTCTTGACCTTCTCGAGCATGTTGAGAGCTTCGTCGAGTTCGCGGACCTTGGTGTCGAAGGCGGTGGGATCGTCGACCGCGATCAGCGGGCCGCCCATGGCGTTCTTGTCGGTCTCGACATCGAGCGACAATCCGGCGGTTTCGAGGGCTTCGGAGATTGCGTCCGCGGTTTCGTAAGCGTTCTGTGCCAGCGAGGTGATGCGCGCCATCTGCTCGTTTTCGATGGAGCGCAGCGACTGGTTGATGGCCACGAAAAGCTTGTCGGCCTGGTCTGCCGAAGAAGGGGCTGCCAGCCTATCCGTGTTGTGTACCGACAGGAACGCAAAGGGGTTGGCAGTGGCCCCCGAGGTCGAGGCATAGGAAAGCTCGGGGCCGGATGACGGGCCAGCAAAGTCCTCACCCAGGCTGGCCCGGATCTCGGGTTTCTCCACCGGGGTCGGGGCCAAAGCCGGCAGCTCCGTAGTGCGTCCTTCCGCCCGCTCGAGGAGCGGACCAAGCCGGCCATGCCGGGTGGTCAGCTGCGACTGGCGCTGCAGCAGTTCGCCGACCTTGGTTTCCATGAGTTGCTGATCGAGCAACTGCCGGCTGGTGATGCGGTCGACCTGCGCGCGCAGAGCCGAGATGCGGTCCTCGTAGGCCTGCTGCATGCGCGCCTGCCGTGCGGTGGCCGCGCCGATGAGATCGTCACGCAAGACCAGATAGGACGTCGCCAGAAGGTAACCGACGGCCATGGCGGCAAGGGCGGAACCGAGGAATGCGGCCATCCAGGGGCGGACGGTGAAATGTCGGATATCGTTGCCGCGGGCGATGATCACCATATGCGGTTCTTTGCGCTTGCCGAAGACTGTCGCCTGACCAGATTGTTTCACGAGACTGGACTTCCATACCCAAAGTGCAATGGCGGCGATTACACATTGTTAGGGTTAACAAAGCTTTTCCCGGCAACCGATCCTGGTTAACTCAATCTGTGGTTGTTTCTCTTGGTTGTGGCAACAAAAACCTCGCGGAAGCGAGGTTTTTCGAGATCCTTGTGGAGAACATGCCTATCGCTGGAGCAACGGTTATCCTGGCGGATGCAGTAGTGTTGCTCTAGCTGTTTGCTTTAGCCGCAATTATGCGACACCAAGTGATTCCACTTGGCTGCAAAACATTCTAGCGCATGAAAAACCACAATAGAATGATGATTGGGATCGGAACTCCCAGCAGCCACAACAGAATACTGCGCATCGATAATCTCCCGGCTTGCGTCAGTCCGAGTACAAATGCCGCAGCCGAAAAATAGTTCCGTCAAAGCGCCCGTACGGCGGCCAGCACCTCTTCGGCGTGCCCAGGCACTTTCACCTTGCGCCAGATCCTGGCGATCTTGCCGTCGGCGTCGATCAGGAAGGTGGAGCGTTCCACGCCCATATATTTGCGGCCGTACATGCTCTTTTCGACCCACACGCCATAGGCCTCGAGGGTCTTGCGTTCCTCGTCGGCGATCAAATCGATCTCCAGGCCGTGCTTGGCCTTGAATTTGTCATGTTTCTTCACGCTATCGGGCGACATGCCGATGACGATCGCGCCTGCTTTCTCGAATTCCGGCTTGCGGGTGGAGAAGTCGATCGATTCCGCCGTACAACCGCTGGTATCGTCCTTGGGGTAGAAATAGAGCACCACTTTCTTGCCCTGCAACTCGGCAAGCGCCAGCGAGCCGCCGCCATCGCGAGGCAGGTTGAAGTTTGGCGCGATTTGCCCCGGTTCCAGTTCAGCCATACCCAAGTCCTTGTTTGATGTTATGTGCCGCGGGTCAGAGATATAAGGATGTTCAGGGATTCGTCCACGATTGAAATGCCGCAACAGGACAACATGTGGTCCAAGAGGTAGAAAAGCACGAGAAGATACGGTTCCGGCGTAACGAGATCAAAGACCTTGGCTCGTTTCCGTCGGCGGCAGGCTTGGGCCGGAAAAATCGTGGCGTCACGAGGCGCGCGGCAAGGTTTGTCGTCGGTGCCTTCGCAGTGGCCGCGGCGGCGATGGGGCTGCTTGCGGGCCTTGTCTTCCTGATCGGCGTTTCAGGCCTGGGCACAGAGAGGCTGCGCGCCCAGGCCGAGAGCGCCATCGAGGCCATTGCCGGCATGGATGTCAGCCTTGCCATGGGCACCGCCGGTATTTCGCTCGATGGCTCGCGTCTGGTTGCGCTCGACGTTCGTGACTTGATCGTGAAGGCAGCCGATGGCGCGAGCGTCGTCGATGCCGGCCAGGTTCGGTTCGGCCTGCGTTTCCTGCCGCTTCTTTCAGGTGATGTTCGCCTTGGCAGCGCACGGATTTCCGATGCGCGGATTGCCGCGGCGGCAATGCCGCTCACCGACCGGGGCGATTGGACGGCGGTCCTGAAAAACAACGAGGGATTGATCGATCCGGACAAGCTGGCTGCCCTGGTCTTCGGGCAGGCCCACAGGCTTCTGGATGCGCTCCATGCCGGTTCGACACGCTGGATCGAACTCGAGAATGTCGAATTTGCCCTGCCGGAAGACGGGCAGGTGAGGGTGATCAGCATCGCCAATGCCGTCATCGCGGAAGCTGAGCCCGGTACGCTGACCCTTACGGCCGAGGCTGCGGTCGATGGCCGCAACATGACGTTCAGCGGTACAGCCGCGCGTGATGTCGTTTCGCGCCGCATTGCCCAACTCGATATGACGGTAGACGTGGCTGCCGCGTCCACCGCCGAGGAGGCAAGCGAGGGCGGCAACAAAAGCGAGATCGGGCCTTTCAATCTCACGATTGCCGGGCGGGAGGGCATCGGCTCGGATACCGACCGCCTGACCGCTGCGCTGCACCTCAAGAACACGGTGCTGGATCTCGGCAAGGAGGGCATGTTCGAAGGAAGCTTCGAACTCGATGCCTCCCTGGTGGAAGGGACGAACAAGGTCGAACTCGACAGGTTGCGCGTGGTGACCGGCCGTACCGACCTGGAATTCAACGGCGCCATCGGCCCGAAGCCGCCCAGCGGCCAAGCCGGCGAAAAGCCGGCCTATCGCTATGAACTGGTCACCACCCGGACCACGCTTTCGCCCCTGGAATCGCCCGAGCCGGCGCTTGCCTTCCTGGCACGCATCGGCGGCACCTATGATGCCGAGGCCAATCTGCTCAAGGCCGAGGATATCGCGATCAGGAGCGGGCAGGGCGAGGCGCTCGGCACGGCGTCGCTGGAATTGTTGCCGGGCGAAGCGCCGGGGATCATGCTTGCCTTCAATTTCCACGATATTTCGGTTTCCCATGCCAAGCAGCTATGGCCGTGGTTTGCCGCCCGCGGTGCACGGAAATGGGTCCTCGACCATCTGTTCGGCGGGCGCGTGCTCGACGGCCAGCTTCATTTCCAGGTCATTCCAAGACGGCTCGGCAATGGAATTCCGCTTTCGGCCGAGGAAGTCTCCGGGCGCTTCGAGGTGGACGACACACGTTTCGACACGGCAGGGCTGATCCCGCCGGTGCGCGATGCCGTGGGCGTGGTGGAGTTCCACGGCAACGATGTCGAAATCTCGCTGTCGACCGGCACGGTCTACATGCCGAGCGGGCGCTCGGTTGCCGCAAGCAATGGAACGTTGCGGATCGAACATGCCAATCGCCCGCCCTTGATCGGCCTGCTGGACATGGATGTCGTCGGTGATGCCGATGCCATTACGGAACTGGCATCCTACGAGCCCATCGATGCCATGCGCCATGTCGGGCTGAAGCCCGAGCATTTCAGCGGCCAGGTGAGCGGCAATGTCAAGGCGCAGATACCGCTGCAGAAGGGTATCGATGCCAGCAAACTGACGTGGCGCGTGGCGCTGGACTACAAGGGCCTGGCGCTTACCGAGGCGCTGGACGGCCAGAAGTTGAGCGAGGCCGACGGCACGATCGTGGTCGAGCCTGCCCAGGCGCAGATTACGGCCAAGGGCAAGCTCAACGGCGTGCCGGCCGAGATATCGATGATCGAACCGCTGAAACAGGGTGGGCCGGAACGCCGGCGCAAGGTGCAGCTTGTTCTCGACGACGCTGCGCGCAAGGCGGTCGTGCCCGGCCTCGATACGCTGGTTTCGGGCACTGTCCGGGTCGATCTCGATGCAACCGGCAAAGGCGAGCGCAATGTCACGGCCGATCTCACCGGGGCCAAGCTCGATATTCCCTGGGTCGGCTGGTCGAAGGGGCCGGGTATTGGCGCCGATGTCAGCTTCAAGCTCAAAACACAAGACGGCATTTCCACGCTTTCGGACTTCCTGTTGGAGGGCAAATCCTTCGCCATTGCCGGCACGGTGACCCTCGCTGACGGTGATCTGGCATCTGCCCGCTTCACCAATGTCAGGCTCAATCGCGGCGATGATGTTGCCGTGACCATCGAGCGCAAGGGCAAGTCCTATGCCGTGCAGGTCGATGGCAGCGCATTCGATGCGCGTTCGCTCGTCAAGCAGTTTACCTCCAGCACAGGGGAAGGCGGTGGCCAGTCGTCCGGAAATTCCCCGGTTTCGCTTGGCCTTAATGTCGCGTCGATCACCGGCTTCGGCGGCGAGAAACTCTCCAATGTCAAGCTCAGCTACAACGGTACGGGCGCAAGGCTGGATGGGATCGATGCCACGGCCGCGTTAGGGTCGGGCGCGGCGATTACGGTGCGCAGTACCCGCGATGCCGGCCGGCGCGGCCTGCAGATGCAATCGGCGGATGCCGGCGCGATCCTGCGCTTCCTGAATGTTTACGAGCATATGGAAGGCGGCGTCATAAAGCTCGCGCTGGCGGCGGAAGGCGACGGGCCGATGCGTGGCCAGGTCGATGCGCGCGATTTCTGGCTGGTCAACGAGCCCAAGCTTGCCTCGATCGTGTCGACCACGCCGCCGGGAGACCAGCGCAGCCTCAACCAGGCGGTCAAGCGCGACATCGATACCTCGCGGGTGCAATTCGAACGCGGTGCGGCACGGCTCGAAAAGGGCACCGGCTATCTGAAAATCGAGAACGGCGTGCTGCGTGGCCCGCTGATCGGGACCACGTTCCAGGGAACGCTCTATGATCAAGATGGCAATATGGCCATGACCGGAACCTTCATGCCGGCCTATGGCCTCAATCGCCTCTTCGGCGAGCTTCCGCTGGTCGGCATGATCCTCGGCAACGGCCGCGACAGAGGCCTGATCGGCGTGACCTACAAGCTCGCCGGCAAGGCCGAATCGCCGACGCTCCAGATCAACCCGCTATCGGTCATCGCGCCGGGAATCTTCCGCTCGATCTTCGAGTTCCAGTGAGCCGGGAAGCCTTTAGACCGGCCGCACCAATATGTGCTTCTTCTTGCCGAGCGACAGTTTCAGCACACCCTCTGCGGTGAGGTCTGCTGATGTCACGCTTCGCCGATCGTCCGTGACCAGTTCATCATTGAGCCGTACCGCGCTGCCCTGGATGTGACGGCGAGCCTCGCCGTTCGAACCGGCAAGCCCGGCATTGACGAACAAGGTGAGGATGCCGATGCCGGCCTGCAACGCATCCTTGTCGACCTCGATGGTGGGCAGCGTCTCGGCAAGCGCTCCTTCCTCGAAGGTCTTGCGGGCGGTCTCGGCTGCCTGCTCGGCCGCCTCGCGACCATGCAACATCGCGGCCACCTCGGTGGCGAGCACCTTCTTGGCGTCGTTGATCTCCGCACCGCCGAGTGCACCGAGCCGTGCGATCTCGTCCATCGGCAAGGTCGTGTAGAGCCTCAGGAAGCGCTCGACATCGGCGTCTTCGGTGTTGCGCCAATATTGCCAGAAGTCATAGGGTGAGAGCATGTCGGCATTGAGCCAGACCGCGCCAGTCATCGACTTGCCCATCTTCGCGCCTGACGCGGTGGTAAGCAAAGGCGAGGTCAGCGCGTAAAGCTGCGGCGTACCCAGCCGGTGGCCGAGGTCGATACCATTGACGATATTGCCCCACTGGTCCGAGCCGCCCATCTGCAGGCGCAAGCCATAGCGCCGGTTCAGTTCGACGAAGTCGTAGGCCTGCAGGATCATGTAGTTGAATTCGAGGAAGGACAGCGACTGCTCGCGCTCCAGCCGCTGCTTGACTGAATCGAAGGACAGCATGCGGTTGACCGAGAAGTGCTGGCCGACATCGCGCAGGAATTCGAGGTAGTTGAGCGGCAGCAGCCATTCGGCATTGTTGACCATCAGCGCGTCGTGCGGGCCGTTGCCGAAGGTCAGGTAGTTGGCAAAGACCTTCTTGATGCCGTCGATATTGGCCTGGATGGCTTCGGGCGTCATCAGCTTGCGCGCCTCGTCCTTGAAGGACGGGTCGCCGACCATGCCGGTGCCGCCGCCCATCAGGGCAACCGGGCGGTGGCCGGTCTGCTGCAGCCAGTACAGCATCATGATCTGGATGAGCCCGCCGGCATGCAGGCTGGCCGCGGTGGGATCAAAGCCGATATAGGCCGAAACCGTTTCCGTGGTGAGGAGCTTGTCGAGCCCCTCATCGTCGGATGTCTGGTGGATGAAGCCGCGCTCGGAAAGGATGCGCAGGAAATCGGATTTGAAGCGAGACATTCTTTGTTTCCCGGGACGCCGCGGCGCTTGTCATGCCGTGGTAAGTGTGGTCGAGGCCGTTTAGCATCCGCGGCAAGGGAATCACAAGAACGGCACAAGAAATGGCGACAATCTGCGCAATCGGGCTGATGAGTGGCACGTCGATGGACGGTATCGACCTCGCCATGCTGAAGACCGATGGCGTGGGCACGGTCGAGACGGGACCGTCGCTGTTCGTGCCTTATGAAGCGGCCTTTCGCAAGCGCATCGAGGCTTCGCTCGACACCGCCAGGCAAATAGCGAAGCGCGAGGAGCGGCCGGGTGACCTGCTCGACCTCGAACGGGAGATCACAATCCGGCATGCACGGGCTGTTGAACAGTTCCTGGAATCGACTTCCGGAGATTGGGGCAGGCCGGATGTCATCGGCTTTCACGGCCAGACCGTGCTGCATCGTCCGCAAGTCGGCGTCACCGTGCAACTGGGCGACGGCGCGCTGCTGGCACGGGAGACGGGTCTGCCGGTTGTCTACGACATGCGCGCCAACGACATGGCCCATGGCGGGCAGGGCGCGCCGCTGGTGCCGGTTTACCACGCCGCCTTGGCGCGTTGCCTGCCGCAGCCCTATTCCGGCAACTTCCCCGTCGTGTTCGTCAATATCGGCGGGATATCGAACATCACCTATGTGCCGCAGACGGGCGATCCTGTTGCCTTCGACACCGGGCCCGGCAATGCGCTGATCGACCAATGGGTGCTACGCGAAGGCGGGGTGCCGTTCGATGCGGATGGGGCAATCGCCAGTGAAGGCAGTGTCGTGGCCAGCGTGGTCGAGTGCTACATGGAGGCCCCGTTCTTCCGCAAATCCGGACCGAAATCGCTCGACCGCAGCGATTTCACCCTGGATGCGGTGCAGGGACTTGAACTTTCCGATGGCGCGCGCACGCTTGCCGCCGTTTCAGCTGAAGCGATCCTGAAAGCCACCGAGCATCTACCCGAACCGCCGCTATTGTGGATCGTCTGCGGCGGTGGGCGGAAAAACCCTCACATCGTAGGCGACCTGCGGGCAGATGCCGAGAAAGCCGGCGCGCGTGTCATCCTGGCGGAAGACGCCGGCCTGAACGGCGATGCGACCGAGGCCGAAGCCTGGGCCTTCCTCGCTGCGCGGTCGCTGAAGGGGCTGCCGCTTACATTCCCGACCACGACCGG
>JBARWP010000073.1:0-1674 GCA_049646905.1 Pseudaminobacter sp.
GCGCTATAGATGAACCTCAGATATTGCTCCGCAAGCGCCAGGATCGAAATGCGAGACAGGTCGACCTTCTGGTTGCGCGCCAGATGCAGGAGGAGATCGAGCGGACCTTCGAAACCGGCAATGTCGATTAGCAGCGCCGGTTCGCTGAGGCCGCGCGAATCGTCGTTCTCCGCCCACAGGCGGTCCATCGGAGTGGCCTTGCCGGCCTTGCTTTCCAGCCTTTCCGCCAAAACGGCGTCTTCTCCTTGCAGAGGCAGTCTAAACTACCGCCTCGAAATAATTCGCGAATTCCGCGCGCACCTCGGTCTCTTCCGTCTCGTCGCGTTTCTTCACATAGATCAGGGCAAGTTCGGCCCGCTCCAGCGCCTTGCCTTGAAGAACCGCCGTACGCGAAGCTATCCCCGCCATTTCCTCCATGACCCCGTTGCAGTGAAGAACCAGATCGCAGCCGGCCGCAAGGATGGAAGCAGCCTTTGACGGGAAATCCCCAGAAAGCGCCTTCATCGAGGTGTCATCGCTGACCAGGAGCCCGTCAAAACCGATCTCGCCGCGCACGATCTCCTCGATGACCCGCGGCGAGGTCGTGGCCGGGTTGTCCGGGTCGATTGCCGAATAGACGACATGGGCGGTCATGGCGATGGGCAGGTGATTGAGCGCCTTGAACGGCGCAAAGTCATGCGCCCGCAAGTCTTCGATCGGCGCATCGACGATTGGCAGTTCGAAATGCGTATCGGCAAGCGCGCGGCCATGGCCTGGAACGTGCTTCATCACCGGCAGCACGCCGCCCGACAACAGCCCTTCAGCCGAAGCGTTGCCGAGCAGGGCTACCGTGTCGGGATCGGTGCCATAGGCACGCGTTCCGATCACGTCGCTGGCACCCTCAACCGGCACGTCGAGCACCGGCAGGCAATCTGCCGTGATCCCAAGCCGCAACAGGTCGAAGGCATGCAGCCGCGCCAGAAGCCAGGCCGCCCGCAGGCCGGCTTCGCGATCGCGTTGGTAAAGGGCGGAAATGTCGGCTGCGGCCGGATAGTTCGGCGCGATGGGCGGGCGCAGGCGCTGGACGCGGCCTCCCTCCTGGTCGATGAACACCGGTGCCTGCAGCCGGCCGACACTGTCGCGCATCGACGCCACCAGATCGCGAACCTGCTGCGGCTCGCCGATATTGCGGGCAAAAAGGATGAAGCCCCACGGCCGCTCGCCGCTGAAAAAACGGATTTCCTCTGCCGTCAGCGATTTCCCGGCACAGCCGAGGATCATGGATTTTGATTCGCTCATGCGCAAAGACTACCGCGAAGTCGGTGCATCGCACCATTCCCGCCATGAAACGGCAAAGACCGGCGCGGAAAAAGCCGCGCCGGTCTTTCAATGGAGAAGTCGCAGACTGGTCTGCCGCTATCTCGATACAAAGCAGTTGCCGCCTGCAGCCTTGTAGCTTTCGCAAAGCTTGATGGCATCGTTGCGGGTTTCCGCGGGGACGCGCACGCGCCAGAACGTACCCTTGCCGGCGATCTCGGCTTTCACGATGTTCGCCTGGTGGCCATCGAGCACGCTGCCATAGCGGCGCAACAGGTCCTGATAGGACGCCTGGGCCGCTGCCTCGCTCGGCTGCGAGGCGATCTGCATCGACCAGCCGCCACCCGCAGAGGCCGGAGCGAGCGCGGCGACCTTGTC
>JBARWP010000074.1:0-8875 GCA_049646905.1 Pseudaminobacter sp.
GCTGTCAGCCGACCGTATCGTGCTGCCGGGCGTCGGGGCCTATGCCGACTGCCGCGCCGGGCTCGACGCGGTGCCGGGCATGGTGGAAGCATTGGAGACGGCGGTTGTCCGGCAAGGCCGGCCGTTCCTCGGCATCTGCGTGGGCATGCAGTTGATGTCGGAGCGCGGGCTGGAAAAGACGATCACCAGGGGGCTGGGCTGGATTGCCGGCGACGTGAAGGAAATCACCCCGTCCGATCCCGCGCTCAAGGTGCCGCAGATCGGCTGGAACACGATTCACGTGAAACATTCGCATCCGCTGTTCGAGGGCATCGCGACCGGCGAGGGCGGTTTGCACGCCTATTTCGTGCACTCCTACCATCTGGAAGCGCGCAATTCCGGCGATGTGCTGGCCACCACGAATTATGGCGGCGAGATCACCGCTGCCGTCGCACGCGACAATATGGCAGGCACCCAGTTCCATCCCGAAAAGAGCCAGGCGCTCGGCCTTGCCCTCATCGCCAACTTCCTGAGGTGGAAGCCATGATCCTTTTCCCGGCCATCGACCTCAAGGATGGCGAATGCGTGCGCCTGAAACTTGGCGACATGGAGCAGGCGACCGTCTACAACGCCGATCCGGCCGCGCAGGCCAGAGCCTTCGAGCAACAGGGCTTCGAATGGCTGCATGTCGTGGACCTCAACGGGGCTTTCGCCGGGACCAGCGTCAACGGGGCGGCGGTCGAGGCGATCCTGAAGGCGACGAAGAATCCGGTCCAGCTCGGCGGCGGCATCCGCACCATGGCCGATATCGAGGGCTGGCTGGCCAAGGGGCTCGCCCGCGTCATTCTCGGCACGGTCGCCGTGCGCGATCCCGAACTGGTCAGGCAGGCCTGCAAGGCCTTTCCCGGCAGGATCGCCGTCGGCATCGACGCCAGGGGCGGCAAGGTCGCGGTCGAGGGCTGGGCCGAGGCTTCGTCGATTGGCGCCATCGAACTGGCGAAGAAATTCGAGGGCGCCGGCGTTGCCGCGATCATCTATACGGATATCGATCGCGACGGCGTGCTTGCCGGCATCAACTGGGACGCGACGATCGATCTCGCCGATGCGGTGTCGATACCGGTGATCGCTTCCGGCGGGCTGGCATCGATCGCCGATATCGTGCGCATGACCATGCCGGATGCAAGCAAGCTCGAGGGTGCGATTTCCGGCCGCGCACTCTATGACGGACGCATCGACCCCGCCGAGGCGCTCGGCGTGCTCAGCGGCGAATTGAAACCGGAGGCAGCGTTCTTCGAGGATCGGACATGACTCTCAAAGCCCGTGTCATTCCATGCCTCGACGTCAAGGACGGCCGCGTCGTCAAGGGCGTGAATTTCGTCGATCTCATCGATGCCGGCGATCCGGTCGAGGCGGCCAAGGCCTATGATGCGGCCGGTGCCGACGAGCTTTGCTTCCTCGACATCACCGCATCGTCGGATAATCGCGAGACGATCTTCGACATCGTCGCCCGCACCGCAGAGCAATGCTTCATGCCGCTGACGGTGGGCGGCGGCGTGCGCCAGGTCGCCGATATCAGGAAGCTGCTGCTTGCCGGGGCCGACAAGGTATCGATCAACACGGCGGCGGTGAAGAATCCGGATTTCGTCGCCGAGGCCGCCGATAAATTCGGCAACCAGTGCATTGTCGTCGCCATCGACGCCAAGAAGGTGTCGCAGCCCGGCGAAGCGGACCGCTGGGAAATCTTCACCCATGGCGGGCGTGAAAAGACCGGCATCGATGCGGTCGAGTTCGCCCGCAGGATCGTGGACCTGGGGGCGGGCGAAATCCTGCTGACCTCGATGGATCGCGACGGCACCAAGGCTGGCTACGACATCGCACTCACGCGGGCCGTGGCCGATGCCGTGCGGGCGCCGGTGATCGCCAGCGGCGGGGTCGGCACGCTCGACCACATGGTCGAGGGCATCCGTGACGGCCATGCGACCGCTGTGCTGGCCGCCTCGATCTTCCATTTCGGCACCTACACCATTGCGCAAGCCAAGGCGCACATGGCAAAAGCAGGCTTGCCGATGCGGCTGGATGTGGTTGCCGCCTGATGGATCTTGCTCGCCGAGGCGCGAATGGCCGATTTTTCGCTGGATGACCTCGAACGCATCGTGGGGGTGCGCGCCCGTTCCGGCGCTGCGGATTCCTGGACCGCCAAGCTTTATGCGCAAGGTATGGAACGGGCGGCGAAGAAGTTCGGCGAAGAGGCCGTCGAGACTGTCATCGCGGCGGTGGCCGGCGATACCAAGGGCCTGGTTTCCGAGAGTGCCGATCTTTTGTATCACTGGCTGGTGGTTCTTGCGCTGGCAGACGTGAAGCTGTCGGATGTGCTGGCCGAGCTGGAGAGGCGCACATCGCAGTCCGGCCTGGCCGAAAAGGCTTCGCGCAACCAGGGCTGAATGGCCCGGAGGACAGGAACGCGATGGATCAACTGGCCCCCACCGCACGCTATTCACCCTATCGCTTCTTTTCGGCCGAGCGCTGGGCCGAGTTTCGCGCCGACACGCCGCTGACGCTGACCGAGGCCGAAGTCCAGCGGCTGAGTTCGCTTTACGACCCGATCGACCTCGACGAGGTCCGCCGCATCTATCTGTCGATGTCGCGCCTGCTTTCGGCCCATGTCGAATCCAGCCAGATGCTGTTTCGCCAGCGGCAGGCCTTCTTCAGTGCCGAGGAAGTGGTCAAGACCCCCTATATCATCGGCATGGCGGGATCGGTGGCCGTCGGCAAGTCGACCACGGCGCGCGTGCTGAAGGAACTGCTTGCCCGCTGGCCGTCCACACCGAAGGTCGATCTCATCACCACCGACGGCTTCCTGCTGCCCAATGAGGTTCTGCGCCGCGAGAACCTGATGGAGCGCAAGGGCTTTCCCGACAGCTATGATGTCGGCGCGCTGCTGCGCTTCTTGTCGGCGATCAAGTCGGGTGAGCGCGACGTGCGCGCGCCGCTCTATTCGCATCTGACCTATGATGTGATGCCCGGCGAATTCATCACCATCGACCGCCCTGATATATTGATCTTCGAGGGCCTGAACGTGCTGCAGCCGCGCGACCTGCCGAAGGACGGCAACTTCGTACCGTTCGTCTCTGATTTCTTTGATTTTTCGATCTATATCGATGCCGAGGAAGAGCTGATCCATAGCTGGTATATCAAGCGGTTCATGAAATTGCGCGAGACCGCCTTCCGCAATCCGGAGTCCTTCTTCCACCGCTATTCGCAGCTTTCGGAAGATGCCGCCCATGCTATTGCCGAAGGGCTGTGGGCGAATATCAACCTGAAGAACCTCAGGGAAAACATCCTTCCCACCCGCCCGCGCGCCGATCTCATCCTGCGCAAGGGCGAAGACCACAGGGTCGTGGAGGTGGCGCTCAGGAAGCTGTAATTTCTGCGGAGGGCGTCGTCACACGCCGCAGGGTGAGATTGATGCGGCCGCCATTCTTCAAGAGCGTTGACGTGGCGGGATAGATCCGGTCGACGCCATGGAAAGAGAGGCGGCTTTCGCCGCCAAGGATGACGACGTCGCCGCTTCTCAGGCGAATGGAGGTGGTGGGATCGTCGCGCCTGCTGCCGCCGACGCGGAAAAGGCAATCGTCGCCGAGCGATATGGATACGACCGGGGCGGCGAATTCAGTCTCGTCGCGATCCTGGTGCAGCCCCATCTTCGCGCTGTCCGTGTAGAAGTTGACCAGGCAGGCCTCCGGCGGGAAGCCATAGCTGGACACCTCGCGCCAAAGCTCATGCAGCATTGCGGGGATGGGCGGCCACGGCTTCCCGGTCACGGGATGGGTGGGCTGATAGCGGTAGCCACGCTCCTTGTCGGTGACCCAGCCGAGCGCGCCGCAATTGGTCATGCGAACGCTCATCGGCGTGCCCGTTCGCGGCATTATCGGCACATAAAGCGGTGCCGCGCGCACGACTGCGCGGACCGCATCGACCAGCGCCTCCTGGGCAGCCCGGTCGAAATGATCGGGGATATGGCGCACGCCGGCTGGAAGGACCTGCGCCATGTCCGACAACGAAAGGTCAGGCGGTCTCGATGTCGGGAATGCGCAGCACCTGGCCGGGATAGATCTTGTCCGGATGGGTCAGCATCGGCTTGTTGGCCTCGAAGATGATGGTGTGCTTGGCGCCCTTGCCCTTGCCATATTGCGCCTCGGCGATCTTCCAGAGATTGTCGCCCTTCTTGACCGTGTAGAACACCGGCTCCTTCGCCGGGGTTGCGGCCGCGACCACCGCGGTCATATCCACGGCCTGGTCGAGCTTCAGCCCGCTGTCCGGCGGCACGATCTTCAACTCGCCGGCTTCGACCTTGGAAATGCCGAGCGTGTTGCCGACGGCGATCACCGCCTTCTCGAAGATCGACTGGTCGGCCACGACCCCCTTGAGCACGGCCTTGTCGCCCTGGACCTCGACTTCGACCTTGTCGGTGCCGAGCTTGTGCGAGTCGAGTTCCTTCTTCAGTGCTTCGGCCGCTGCCGTCTCATTGTCGCCGTCGCCAAATCCAAGTTTCTGGCCGACGCTCTTGACGAAATCGAATATACCCATGGGTCGGAGTCTCCTTGCTGCCGCATTGTCCCTGCCTTGCGAATTTTGCATCAGCGGCCGCAAAAGGAAAGCAGCGATTGAGATTTCGGCGAACCGGTCAGTCGCCTTCGACCTTGCCGCGCAGTTTCTTGATCGTGGAGCGGCCAGCCTTGCTTTTCAGACGGCGTTCGACCGAGCTTTTGGTCGGCCTGGTCTTGCGGCGCGGCTTGGGCGGCGGTTCGGCCGCCTTGGCGACCAGTTCGGTCAGCCGAGCCCTGGCATCCGCCCGGTTTTGCTCCTGGGTGCGGAAGCGGTTGGCCTCGATGACGATCACCCCGTCCTTGGTTGCCCGCTGGCCGGCCAGCGCGATTGCCCGCTCACGCACGCGCTCGGGCAGGCCGGGTGCATTCCTCGCGTCGAAGCGTAGCTGGACGGCGGTCGCCACCTTGTTGACGTTCTGGCCGCCAGGGCCGGAGGCGCGGATGAAATTCTCCTCGATGTCGCCGGGATGGATCACGACATCGTTCACCACGATGATCTTTTCGTCTGCAGTCATTGCTCAGTGATGGCGTGCCGCGGCCAAAAAGAAAAGGCCCGGCAGGTAGCCGGACCTTTTTCGACTGTGCGGGACTGTTATTCGGCCGCATCCTGCACATGCGGCGCTGCCCCGATCACGCTGGCATCGACATGGGCTTCGAACTTGCCGAAATTGTCGACGAACATGCCGACGAGCTTGCGGGCCTGGGCGTCGTAGCCCTGCTTGTCCGCCCAGGTCGAGCGCGGATCGAGGATGGCGGTGTCCACGCCGGCGACCGCAACCGGCACGGCGAAGCCGAAATTGGCATCGGTGCGGAATTCCGCGTTCTTCAGCGAGCCGTCGAGTGCGGCGGCAAGAAGCGCGCGCGTTGCCTTGATCGGCATGCGCTTGCCGGTGCCATAGGCGCCGCCGGTCCAGCCGGTGTTGACCAGCCAGCAGTCGACATCGTGCTCGGCAATCAGTTGCCGCAGCAGGTTGCCGTATTCGGACGGGTGGCGCGGCATGAAGGGGGCGCCGAAGCAGGTCGAGAACGTCGCTTCCGGCTCGGTCACGCCTTTTTCGGTTCCGGCCACCTTGGCGGTGTAGCCGGAGAGGAAGTGGTACATGGCCTGGGCCGGCGTCAGCTTGGCGATGGGCGGCATCACGCCGAAGGCATCGGCGGTCAGCATGATGATGTTCTTCGGATGGTGTGCCCGGCCGGTCGCGCTGGCATTGGGAATGAAATGCAGCGGATAGGCGCAGCGGGTGTTTTCGGTGAGCCGCCCGTCGTCGAAATCCGGCACGCGGCCGTCATCGAGGATGACGTTTTCGAGCACGGTGCCGAAACGCTGCGTGGTGGCGAAGATCTCCGGTTCGGCCTCCGCCGAAAGCCGGATGGTCTTGGCATAGCAGCCGCCTTCGAAATTGAAGATGCCGTGCGGTCCCCAGCCATGCTCGTCGTCGCCGATCAGCGTGCGCGACGGGTCGGCCGAAAGCGTCGTCTTGCCGGTGCCCGAGAGCCCGAAGAAGACCGCGGCATCGCCGTCAGGTCCCTCATTGGCCGAGCAGTGCATCGGCATGACGCCTCTTGCCGGAAGCAGGTAGTTGAGGGCGGTGAATACCGACTTCTTCATCTCTCCGGCATAGGAGGTGCCGCCGATCAGCACGATCATCCGCGTCAGGTCCACGGCGATCACGGTTTCGGTGCGGCATCCATGCCGTGCCGGATCGGCGCGGAAGGAAGGCAGGTCGATGATGGTCATCTTCGGCACGAAGCCGGCGAGCTCGCTGGCCTGCGGGCGGATCAGCAGGTTGCGGATGAACAGCGAATGCCAGGCGTATTCGGTGATGACGCGGGTCGGCAGCTTCTGGTCCTCATCGGCGCCGCCGACGAGATCCTGCACGAAAAGGTCCTTGCCGGACACATGGGCGATGAAATCCGAAAGCAGCGTGTCGAAATGCTCGGCCGAGATCGGCTTGTTGTTGTCCCACCAGACATGCGGCTCGGTATCGGCATCGCGCACGACGAACTTGTCCTTCGCCGAACGGCCCGTATGCTGGCCGGTCTCGGCCACCAGGGCGCCATGGGCGGTCAGCCGGGCCTCGCCCCGGCGGATCGCTTCCTCGTAGAGTTCGGCCTCGCCAAGATTGTACTGGACAAGGCCCGAGGTCCGCAGACCCGATTTATCGATTCCGAAGGCGGGATTTCGTTTGCCGGTTTCGTTCACTCTGCGTCCCTCTGATCCAGGTTGGCGCTGATGCCCAATTCAAGGCCTATAATTTGGCGATTGTGGTCTAAACTTGGTCAGAAACAGGAAAACGTAGCAATTTCAAATCATTAATCGATTTAGAATTTTAAAGGAGATTTTAAATCGTTTATAATTGTTTAAATGATCGAGGGCGGTGAGAGCCGCTTGCAGCCCGGGCGATCGTGAGGGAACCGGCAGCGGGTCGGGCCGCCTGTGACAAGGCGCGAAATCTGTGCCACATTTTGTACCCAATTTGTCCGCCAAAAGCCCTTTCGACACAGGAAGGGACACAAGCCCATGAGGGAGTCGCTGGAAATGGCAACGATCGCGCTTGTCGACGACGACCGCAATATTCTCACCTCGGTTTCGATCGCGTTGGAATCGGAAGGATATCGCGTCGAGACCTACACGGATGGTGCATCCGCACTGGAGGGCCTGACGGCCCGGCCGCCGAACCTTGCCATACTGGACATCAAGATGCCGCGGATGGATGGAATGGAACTCCTGCGCCGGCTGCGGCAGAAATCCGACCTGCCGGTCATCTTCCTGACCTCGAAGGACGACGAGATCGACGAATTGTTCGGCCTCAAGATGGGCGCCGACGATTTCATCCGCAAACCGTTCTCGCAGCGCCTGCTGGTGGAGCGTGTCCGCGCGGTGTTGCGCCGGGCAAGCGCGCGCGATGCGGCCGCCAAAAGCCCGAGCCAGCAGGCCCGCTCGCTCGAGCGCGGCCAACTCGTCATGGACCAGGAGCGCCACACCTGCACCTGGAAGGGCGAGCCGGTCACGCTGACCGTCACCGAATTCCTCATCCTGCATTCGCTTGCGCAGCGTCCCGGTGTGGTGAAAAGCCGCGATGCGCTGATGGATTCGGCCTATGACGAGCAGGTTTATGTTGACGACCGCACGATAGACAGCCACATCAAGCGCCTGCGCAAGAAGTTCAAGGCCGTCGACGAGGAATTCGAGATGATCGAAACCCTGTATGGGGTTGGTTACCGGTTCCGCGAAGCGTAAGCTGCGATTGCAGGGCCGGCTCTGCGCTGCAATCGAGAGTTTGAGGGCGTTGGTCCAATGTGATGCCGCGCACCGTCAGGGGCTTGCGCGTATGGAAAGAACTCCAAGAGGCTGCACCTGAATGGCCATGGAGGTTGAACTCAACAAGCCGGCCGTGGAGGCCGGCAGGCAGCGCCGTCCTGCGCCGTCACTCCTGTCGCGCATAACCGTGCCGCTTCGCCGGTTCCTCGGGCACCATGTCTTTTCCAGCCTGACGCGGCGCATCCTGTTCCTGAACCTGGCCGGGCTGGTCGTGCTGGTCATCGGGATCATGTATCTCAACACGTTCCGGGACGGCTTGATCGACGCGCGGGTCGAAAGCCTGATGACCCAGGGCGAGATCATCGCAGGCGCGATCGCGTCCTCGGCGACGGTGGAAACCGATTCCATCCGGATCGACCCGGAAAAGCTGCTCGAGCTCCAGGCCGGCGAAAGCCTGGAGCCGGGGTCGGACCAGCTCGACAACCTGGATTTTCCGATCAATCCCGAACGCGTGGCGCCGCTTCTGCGGCGGCTGATCTCGCCGACGCGCACGCGCGCGCGCATCTATGACCGCGACGCCAACCTGCTGCTGGATTCGCGCCATCTCTATTCGCGCGGCCAGATTCTGCGTTACGACCTGCCGCCGGTCGAGGAGGAAGAGCCGGATCTGTTCGAGCGCGTCCAGAAATTCATCTTCGACCTGTTCCGCAATGCCGAGCTGCCGGTCTACCGCGAGCAGCCGGGCGGCAATGGGGCGGCCTTTCCCGAAGTCATGAACGCGCTCACCGGCAGCCCCTCCACCATCGTGCGGGTGAGCGAGCAGGGCGAGCAGATCGTGTCGGTCGCCGTGCCGATCCAGCGCTTCCGGGCGGTGCTGGGGGTGCTGATGCTGTCGACCGAAGGCGGCGACATCGACAAGATCGTCGCGGCCGAGCGCAAGGCGATCCTGCGCGTCTTCGGCGTTGCGGCGCTGGTGACGGCGATCCTGTCCATGCTGCTTGCCTCCACCATCGCCAACCCGCTGCGC
>JBARWP010000075.1:0-19094 GCA_049646905.1 Pseudaminobacter sp.
ATGCATCCGCACGTAGAGAATCTGATTTGCAAAGTCTGTTCAATAGACTGATTGGGTTTTAACCCTAAGCCATCTCTCAACAGCTCTGCGTGACGACAACCTCGCCGCCCTTCATGACAAAATGGACTTTCTGGAGGGTGCTGATGTCCTCCAGCGGATTGCACGATACTGCGATGACATCAGCAAGCTTGCCCACCTTGAGCGTTCCGATGTCCTCTTCCAGCCCCATCACTTCGGCTGCAATCCTGGTGCCGGCGACGATCGCCTGATTTGCCGACATGCCCCATTCGACGGCGAGTTTGAATTCCATCGCCATGTGATCGGATGGATGCGTCGGATAGCCGATCATATCCGTGCCCAGGGCATAGCGGATGCCGAGCGCGACATTCTTCTCGAAGTCGAGCCTCTGGCGATCCACATGACGCTGCCACAGCGCCTTCTTCGCTGCCGGATAGTGATGCTCCTCAGCTGCCGCGACATGGTAATAGGCTTGGCAAAGCGTGGACACGAGCATCGCATTTTCATCGCGGAGCCGCATGCGCGTATCCTCCGAGACACCGTGGCCATGCTCGATCACATCGATGCCTCCGTCAAGCGCGAGCCGGACCGGTTCGTCTCCGATACAATGAGCGCTGACCTTGAGCCCGTTGAGATGCGCTTCCTCGACCGCTGCCTTCACCTCGACCAGACTATAGGCCACAACCTGGTTCATCGGATCATCGCCCCAGGGGTGGTTGAGATTGTTCGAGCCGCCCTTAGACAGGCCGAGCTTGATGAAATCCGAGCGGCTTCTGACACGGCGGCGGATGATTGCCCGCATTTCATCGACGCCGTCGGCAAGCATATCCATGTTGCGGGCGTGGCAGACCGGAACGCTGACCGGGTCCCAGGTGCCGTCGGTGGCGATGACATACTGGCCGGCCGCCAGAATCCGCGGTCCCGGCACATGGCCTTCATTGACTGCCCGCTTGAGGTCCGGACCGATCGAGGAGCCAAGGCAGCGGGCCGCAGTGATACCCGCTTCCAGCATCTTGCGCGCTTCACCTGCCGCGCGCAAAACGCGATAGGGCTCGCGCTCGAAAGGAATGGTGTAAGTCTGGGTGGACTGTACGCCATAGAAATGCATATGGGCGTCGATCATTCCCGGCATGATCGTGGCCTCGCCGAGATCGATGATCTCGAAATTGTCGCCCGGGGCGACATCGGTCCGGCGGCCGATCGAGGTGATCCGGTCCCCACTGATGTGGAGGGCAACATCCCGCTGCACTGGGCCGCCGGTTCCATCCACCAGCAATGCCGCAAGGATCACCTTCTCTGCCCGCTGTCCACTCATTCTTCTACCTTGGTCCTGCTCATATTGCTTGGGTTCTGTCGCGCCCATGGCGCGAAGCGCGTTGCTAGTTGATTAGAGGGTCGGTCATGAAATCGGTCAGGAGTTCGTATCCATCCTCGGTGACAAGCACCGAATCCCCATACTGAACACCGAAACCGGGAACCTTGATGTTTCCGTCGATCGCAAGGACCATGCCCGACCGCAATACGGTCGTGTCGCCATTCACCAGTTGGGGCTTCTCGAAGTAGGAGTGGCCCAGCCCGCGACCGGTGCGCGAGCTGACATTGTAGCCCTTGGCAACAATAACCTCGATCGCGGCCTGATGGACGTCCTGCGCGGTCGCGCCGGGCCGCACCGCTTCGATCCCCTTGACCTGGCTTTCATATGCGATCCGGCAAATGGCCTCCCGCTGCGACGTCATGTGGCCGACAATGAAAGGGCGGTCCATGGCAAGCTTCATGTTGCGGAAATTGATCATTCCGCACAGGCAGACGGCGATCGGCTCGCCCGCCTCTACACAGTGGACAGTCGGCCGGCAGTGTCCCAGTACGGTCGTCGCACCGCTCTTCATGACCTGAAGGCCCTGGATCATTGGAGAAGCCAGCCGCGCCGGACCCGTGTCGGTCAAGAACCCTGCAGCGGTGCGCGTACCGGCGGCGATCGCGGCGAGCGAAACCTCGTATTCCGGCACACCCTCGCGCAGCGCGTCGCGGCAGGCCTGCATCATCGCATTCGCCACCTGGCCGGCCTGGCGCAGGAGGCGAATCTCCTCCGCGTCCTTGATGAGCCGCATATCCTCGATCAGCGACGACGCATCGACAAGGGTTTCGCGGCCCCTTCCAGCCGCAAGGGCGCGGATGACCATCGGGTCATAGGTGGTCTCGATGCCGATCGGCCCACGGCTGGAAGACAGTATATCTAGAAGCGCCTTGTCCCATGTCACGGCATCGCCGTCCTTATAGGGAACCACCTGGCGGACCCAGCTCATGGCACTGATCATGGGACAATCACCGAAGGGCGCAAGCAGGCTGCATTCACCCTCTCGCGGCACGATCAGGATGGCAGGCCGGTTGTATATGCGCTCGATATAGTTTTCCGCCGCGGTGAAGTAGTAGATGGAATCGCGGTCGGTGATGACAAACCAGTCGAGGCCGGATGCCGCCATGCGGGTCTGGAGTTCGGCTGCGCGTCGTTCAAATGCTTCATGCATTGTCTTAACCCGAGGCAATATTGAGCTTGCCGACCTGACAGTCGGCCTGTGCCGTCACTCCGGCAATATGATCACGTCCGACGCTTCGAAACTCAGCAGGACACGGTTGCCGACTGCTTTCAGTCCACAGTTGTCGTTCTTTTCGATGGCCAGGAGTTGCACGCCCTCATCCAGCTCGATCGAATATTCGATGTCTGGGCCAAGAAATGCGACATTGGTCACGGTGCCAGAAAACGCATTGGCCGCAGGCTGGCCTTGCACAGAACCCGACGGCAAGTGCTGTGATATCCGCAAGTGTTCGGGACGAATGCCTAGGCGGGCCCTCTCGCCCGGGCGGCCATCGTCAACCTTGACGACGATATTGGACAGGCCTGCCGCTTCGTAAAGCCACCGGCCCTGTCCGGCTTGCTGCCGCAATTGCCCGGAAAACCAGTTGGACTGGCCAATAAAATCCGCAACGAAACGGGTCCGCGGCCGCGAATAGATTTCTGCGGGTGTTCCTTCCTGCTCGATACGGCCGGCATTCATGACCAGAAGACGGTCGCTGAGACTCATGGCCTCTTCCTGGTCATGGGTAACGATGATGGTCGAGCATTCGACGCGCTTGAGGATGGAGCGCAATTCGACCTGAAGCGCCTGGCGGAGCTTGGCATCAAGCGCCGACAGGGGTTCATCGAGCAGAACGATCGACGGCTTGGTCACCAGTGCCCTCGCCAGCGCCACGCGCTGCTGCTGGCCGCCGCTCAACTGCGACGGACGACGGTTTTCCAACCCGCTCAACTTCACGAGTTCCAGGATCTCGCGCATCCGCGCAGGCCGCTCCTGCTTCGGCACATCGCGATGCTTCATGCCATAGGCGATATTGTCCGCCACCGTCATATGCGGGAACAGCGCGAAATGCTGGAACACCAGACCAACATTGCGCTCATACGGCCTGAGACCAACTGCCTCCTCGCCGGCGATCGATATCGAACCGACCTCGGGATGTTCGAAGCCCGCAATCATGCGCAAGGTCGTAGTCTTGCCGCATCCTGACGGCCCCAGCAGCGAAACGATCTCGCCGCGCTCGACCGAAAATGAAACGTCATCAACGGCAACGAAACCACCGAAACGCTTGGTGACGCCGCGCAACTCAATGGAACGGAACTTCTCTTGCATTAAATCTACCTATCTGGCGCGATCGTGAACGCCGCCGCCGATCACCTTGTCGAGGCCGACGAGCCGATCGACGATCACGATAAGGAGCACGACAAAGAGGATGATTACGCCGGACGCTGCGGCGATCGTAAGGTCGAACTGCTGACGCATGTTGGAGAGCAGCGCGATCGGCAGGGTTGTAGTGAAGGCATCGACCAGGAAGATACTCACATTCACCTCGTCGATGGAGTGGGCGAGCGCAAGCACCCCGCTGCTCAGCACACCGGCGCGCGCCAGAGGCAACGTAATGCTGAAAAAGGCCTGGCGTTCAGTCGCCCCCAGGCTCATGGCCGCTTCCGTCAAGGTGGACGGGATGCCCGACAGGCTCGTCTGGGCGACACGGATCGTGTAGGGAAGCGAGACCAGCGCGTGGGCGAAGATGATGCGCCACATGCCATCCAGCACGCCTATGGCCGAGTAGAACAACAGCAGCGAGAACCCAAGGATCACGCCCGGCACGATCAGAGGCGACATGAAGAACGCCTCGACCGAAGCCTTGCCCGGAAACTTGTATCGGACCAACGCAAAGGCCGCCAGGATGCCTACAGCGCAAGCAATGACCGTCGAGGCGGTAGCGATGATCGCCGTGTTTTTCAGGCCCGCCATATATACCCGGCTGCCGAAAAGCGACTCGTAATACTGTAGCGACAATGACGATGGCGGGAACGGCCCGAGATATTCACGTCCATCGAACGACATGACGATGACCATCAGGATCGGCGTCACCAGGAAGAGGACGGTAAAGGTCACCAATATGAAGAAGATCGAACCGCATACGGCATCAATCCCTCTCTTGCGCCGCGACTTCATTGACATGTCGTTTCCTCCGCTTCCTAGGCTGCCGCACGCTGCTCGCGCTTCGCAAAGAGGCGCAGGAAGCCGTAGATAACGACGACGGAGACCAACAGGAGGACGATCGCGATCGCTGCGCCGCTGGGATGGTTGGTCACTTCCGCAAACCTCGAGAAGATCAGGTTGGTGGCAAAGACAATGATGCCGCGCCCCAGAATCATCGGCACCACGAAGGCACTGACGCATATGGCAAAGCTGAGGATGGACGCGGAGATGAGACCTTCGATGCTGAGGCGAAAAGTGGTGTCGAAGAACGCCACCCAACGTGGCGCGCCAAGCGTCTGGGCAGCATCCTCAAGATGCATGTCGATATTCTTGATGGCGCTCAGAAGCGTGATGGTGACGATGGGGATGGTGAAGTTCAGCAAGCCGATGATCAGGCTGATCTCAAGGAAAAGGATCGCATTCGGCGAGATGCCGGCCGCAGAAAACAGGGGGGCCAGGAAGCCTGCCGGACCGACGGCCAGGGCAATTGCGTAAACCCGCACCACGCCACCGGAAAAGAGCATGGCGACAAGCAATGTCAGGATGAATTTTCGTATCCAGACGCGGCGGACGCCATTTATGTAGTAGGCAAGCGGATAGCTGACGATCAGGCTTATCAAGGTCGCAACCACACCGAAGAAGAACGTGTCGAATAGCACGTGGCCATAAGCGGGATGCAGCAACTCGGAGTAGTTGGAGAACGTCCAGGTTCCTGGCGTGCCGCCGATCGAGCCGGATTCGTGGACCTTCAGGCTCTCGCGCAGAGTCATCACAAGCGGCGAAAGATAAAGGACGGAAAACACCGCTGCGGCTGGAAAAAGCAACAGAAGGGCCACCGATGAGCGGGCTCTAGTCATGTTCACCTGGAATGATGATAGTCGGTCCGGCAGAAGCCGGACCGTGAATACCGGCCGAGAAAATCACCGACCACGAATAATCGGCATGATTTCGGTTTCGAAGCGCTGCGTCCAGCTTTCCATCTGGCTGCTTATGTACGGAAAGTCAGGAAAATAGCCATAGCGATCAATGTCTTCCGCGGTGGAAATCAGCAGATTCTCAAGTTCCGGCGCGACCTGTGCCTTTCTGTTGGCAGGGCTTGCTGTCACGTCGGCGGCATATTGCTGGTTGTGTTCCGGTTTCAGCAGGAAGCTTGCGAAGCGCTTGGCTTCCGCAGTGCGCGGCCCATTCACGATTGCCCAGCCGAGCGTGAACAGGAACGCCTTCATGCCCTTGCTTTCAGGCATCCGGTTGCACAGCGTCGTCGGTACCGACTTGGAGATCTTGCCCCAGTTTCCGATACCGGTATAGGCGACCGCAATCGACCCGGTCGTCAGCGCATTGATCGTATCGACGTCGGACTTCAGGACCTGACCGACATTGCCACTCTCGGCCAGCTTCTTCAGGAAGGCCCAGCCTGGCTCCATATCATGCTCGCTGCCGCCAAATTCCAGCGCCATGGAGACATAGGGAAGGCATGTGTAGAGTGAGGGGTCCAGTATGCCGACCTTGCCCTTCAGGCTCGGATCGAGAAGATCCTCGATCTTCCTGATCGGGTTGGGAACCATGTCCGTGCGGTAGCCGTAATAGGTCGTCCCGATCAGCACCGGCACGACCTTGGCCTTACCGTTGACATCGCGGAAGGTGTCGACCATTTTCGGATGGACATCATTAATGCCTTCGACATCGTCAACGTCGGCAAGCCACCCCTCCTCCTTCATCATCGAATAGAAGACAGGATCGGTCGCCTGAACCAGGTCGTGACGCACTGTCGGCCACATTGCCTTGATCTTGCTGAGGATATTGGTCGAAGCCCCCTCATGCAATTCCCAGACAACATCGATCCCTGTCGTCTTGGTAAAGTCGTCGGCGGCTGCTTGATTGGCCTTCACGTGGGGCCCGCCCCAAGTAACCGCTACGATGTTTTCAGCGGCAGCCCGGGCAGGCGTCAGCCACGCCGATGTGCCGGCTGACAACCCAATCGCCGCAACACCGGCGTCCTTCAACAACTTGCGACGATTGTAGTCCATGGATTTGTTTCTCCTCCACTCATTGCTTCTTGTAAGCGCTTTCATTCACATTGCTGATGGCTTCTGGTTTTGTCAAGCGCGGCCAGATCAGTTTTTGGCCGCTGCGTCGTTTGACTCGCCTTGGCGACGATTCCCCGACCCGCACAAGGGATCACCAGCGGCATGAGAAAGCCTAAACATGCTTCAGCCATGGCTTTTGGCAGCTCCATGCTTGCAGCCATGAAACCACACTCGCTGGCCTCTGCCGGACGTGCTCCCTGACGACGCCTATTGCGTTCGCGACCGGAAATTCACAAGCCGCAAAGGACAATCTCCGGTATTGCGGAAGAAGTGGGGTATCCCAGCCGGGATCCACAGGCAGTTGGTCGAGTCCAGGCTGTATTGCCACTCATATTCCGTGCCCGTCAGACGGACATGGGCAACTGCGAATCCTGCCGAGATCGTATAGATGTTCTCAACCTGATCCTGGACGGTCATGGGGCTGCTTGCATTCTCGGCGATATCGAACCTGCGACACGTAAGCCGGCTGAGAAGTCGCGTCTGGTCTTGCGGCAGACAATCGTCCGGACCGGCCACATATTCCGTCTGAAGCGGACAGGAGCCGATCTCGGTGGAGACAAGAATATGGTCGAGAACATCGTCGCCGGTGTTGACCACGTGATGCTCGATGCCGGACGGAATCGCAACCGCACTGCCAGGACCGACTTCGGCATAATGGTCGCCCAGCAGGACCTTGCCGCGGCCACGCCTGAAATAGATGATTTCCTCACTGTGGCCTTCGGCGTGAACAGGCGAAGAGCCGGAAGGAAAGTAGGTCGATTTCTCGATTGCCAGGAAGTTGCTGTCGACGAGATCACCCTGTGAAAAAAGAACATCGACGAGCCGGTGATTTTCGTTGCGTTCGGATTTGGCCGACATCGACGTCAGCCGCATGAGTGTACCCATAATTGTCTTCCAACCTCTTCTGTTTGCGTGCAATCGGCCGTGCGATGCGACCAGAATAATGTAAGCGATTACTTGAATAGCAAGAGTCTCCCAAGTAGATGTTGGCTTGCCTCCTTGGTCCGCCGATTGCGACCGAATCCGGGTCACATCGATGGAAATCGTTGTTTGAGTTCCACAACCTGCACTTGGCTCAATATCCGAGCGTCGGTGTTGCGCAGGATGAACATCAATTTTGCGGCTTCCTCCAATTCCTCGGCCGCGAATATCGCTGAAACGAGATCGCGCCCGCTGACGACAGGACCATGATTTGCCAGCAGCACTGCGCCATAGCGGCCGTCGAGTTTGCGGATCATTTCCCCTGCGCCCGGGTCGCCGGGCCGCACATAGGGCAGCAGCTTCACATTGCCGTTGCGCATCACGACATAGGGCGTCACCGGGTCGACGCAGTCATCCTCGTCCAGGCCATCCAGGCAGGACAACGCCGTCGCGTAACTCGAATGCAGATGCACCACTGCACCAGCACCTGGCCGCGTTTCCAGGAACGCGCGATGCAATGGCAATTCCTTCGACGGCGCATCTCCATCGACATGGCGTCCGGATCCGTCGAGCCTGGAAATGCGCACCGGATCCAGCCTGCCAAGGCATGAATTCGTCGGCGTGATGAGCATGCCGTCGTCAAGCCGCACGCTGATATTTCCGGAGGAGCCGGCAGTCAGGCCGCGGTCGAACAGCGATTTGCCCCAGTAAGTCAGTTCCTCACGGAGATGAGCCTCGTTCATGTCGAGGCCATTCTGGACAGCGCCTTTGAAAAGAAGCCGATCGTTCCGAAATTCCCGGACTTGAGGGCCAGCGCGATGCGCCTCTCTCCGCCAGCGATGAGAACGGGAACACCAGGATCGATCTGGCGGCCGATCTTCAACGGCCCCAGATCAAGTGCGGAAACCACTGCCCCCGAGGTCTCGCCTCCGGCCACCACCAGCCGGCAGATGCCGCCTTCAACGAGTTGGCGTGCCAGTTGTCCGAAAAGCCGGTCGAGACTGTTTGATACCGCTTCGACACTGTAGCGCTGTTGCGCGGACCTCACCTGCTCGGGGGAACCCGACGAGTAGACCAGGGGAGCGCTGCCCTCATGCTCTTGCATGAACGAAACGATAGCTGACTGATCGATCCGGTTCTGCATCAGATCCTTGATGGAGAGTTGCATGACCGGGTGGTGCTTGGCGTGTTCCTCGATCTGCGACAGTGTCGTTCCCGAGCAACTGCCCACCAGGATGGCTTCCGGCCCGTCCACACCCGCTTGTTCAGGAACGGACCCGGTAACCACGCCCGCCTCGATTAGGTTCCGGCAAAGGCCGATCGCAATAGCCGAGCCGCCCGTCACCAGCGGCGCATCACGGCAAGCCCGGCCGATCTCGATCAGATCGGCATCGCTCAGCGCATCGACAATGACCAGCGTCTCCCCCCGCCCGGAAGCCGCAGTCAGCGCGGAGCGGATCGCCGGGGCGCCTTCCCGGACAGTCGTATGGGCAACCCATCCCACCGGCGTCTGCGTCTGCTGTTTCAGCCAGCGACGCAGGTCCGGATCCGTCATCGGGTTGAGCGGATGGTTCTGCAGTCCCGATTCATCAAGCAGCCGGTCGTGAACGAACAAATGACCCTGGTAGACCGTGCGTTCCAGTTGCGGAAACGCCGGGCATGCCACGACGCCCCTTACCCCCAGAACCTGCGCCAGCGCTTCCCCCACGGGACCGATATTGCCCGCAGGAGTCGAATCAAAGGTCGAGCAATATTTGAATACGAACTGGGTACATCCCTGCGCGCGCAGCCAGTCCAGCGCCTTGAGCGATTGCATCACGGCATCGTGGGCCGGAATGGACCTACTCTTCAGGGCAATCACGCCGGCTTCGTCGCCATGGTTGCCAGGTCCAGTTGGAACGCCGAGATATTGCGACGTGGCCAGGCCGCCCCTGCCGGGAATACCGTTCGCTAGCATGTTGGCGATGTCGCTTGCTCCGGTAAAGTCGTCCGCAATGACGCCGATCCGCATGTCACAACATCCCTGCGGCCGAGGTGGGACCTACCCCCTCCACCAGCCTGCGCATATGCGCGACGGCCGAGTCCGGCGCGGTCAATACCGGGACCTTGATCCTTGCCCTGACCGCGGAAGCAGCGACCGAGGTCGAGAAATGGGCGAGCATCACCGCATCCATCCCTTCAAGCTCAGGAGCGCATTCCGCCACCAGCCGGTTATGTGTCTCGACGTCACCCGCCCGCAGGCTGTCAATCGCACCTTCAGCTACAAGGGGGGTAAGGCGGGCTTCGAGGCTACTCTTTCTTGCCACCTCGCTGAACTCCTCCTCCATCGTCGCGATCGATGGCAGGAAGGTTGCCAGCATGCCAATGCGCGGCCCATGCCGTAACGCCGCCTCGAACATGGACTCGTTCGGCTTGACAACGGGAACGGGCAGGAGATCGGCCAACCGTTCGATTGCCGGTCCGAAGGCGGAGCAGGTCACCAATATGCCGTCGGCGCCGATCCTGTGGCCGTAGCGTCCGAGGGCAACGAAACGATCCGTCAGTTCCTCGCTCAACCGGCTTTCGCGCGCCCGGTCGATGGTAAGTCCGTCATCAAGGAGATTGACGATCTCGGCCTGCGACCAACCGGCCGAGAAAGCCTGTTGTATCGGCTGCATGGCGACCGGTGTGGCATGTAGAAGGACGATGCGGGGACGGGCGTCGCTCAAATCCAAACCTCACTATAACGGTGATTCATCGGGGATCAGTCCCGCCGCCCGATAGGCGCTCCTGGCTTCCTCGGTGACGAGGGCCTGGATGAGTTGCGCTACGCCCGACGGGTGTCTCGCATGTTTGAATACACCGGCCCGAAAAGTCGTGGCCGACTGGAACTCGTCCGGGAACCGCCCGACGACTTCGACACCGGGAACCACGATGAGTTCGCTGATCTGCTGGACAGCGATATCGGCTTCGCCATCGACTAGTTTCTCGGCGGTGAACCCACCGGGAATGATGGTCGCGCGCGCCCGGATACGCTCACCGATGCCGAGGCTGTCGATCAGCTTGTTGAAATAAATGCCGCTGGCCCCACCTCGCGAGAAGGCAATGGAGCGAGCGCTCAGGAGGGCATCGATGAACGCTTCCTTCGTCGAGATATCCGGTCGTGCGTCGCCTTGCCGGGCGGCGAGGCCCAGCACTGCCTGGGCGACGGTGACCTGGTTGTCGGCGTCCAATATCTCGTCTTGCGTAAGCTGGCGGATAGCGACATCGGTGAGCACCGCGACATCGGCACGTTCGCCACTGACGATATCATCCATGAGGGCCGTGGTCGGCCCCCAGCACACCTGCGTTTCAAATCCCGAAACCTGGGTGAAAGCCGGCAGGACCGCGGTTTCGAATGCACCGCGCAGAGCAATGCCGCTCATAATGGAAATCGTCGTCATCTGCTCACCTCGCCCAGCCATCATCGGCCTGCTCGCAGGCACTTGAACCCGCTGGCCCCACATATCGAAGGAATCCCGGGTTCAGCTCGTCCAAACGCTCCACCCCGAGCATCGCCATGTTGCGATCGATTTCCGCCCTGAGCAGCTCCATGGCATGCATGACACCCCGGCTGCCGGCCAAGGCAGCAGCGAACATGAAGGGCCGCCCGATGAATGCAAAATCGGCCCCCAGCGCCAATGCCTTGATGACGTCTGCGCCTCGTCGCATCGAACCGTCGATCATGAGCGTCAGTTCGCCCATTTCAGCCCTGATTTCGGGCAGGACGCGCAGCGGCGAGATCGAATGATCAAGCTGACGCCCGCCGTGATTGGACAGGATGATCCCGTCGACGCCGACTTCGCGGCATCGACGCGCGTCGTCCAACGCAAGGACACCCTTGACCACCAGCTTGCCCGGCCACCGCTTGCGGATGATCTCCAGATGCCGCCAGTCGAACTGATCGCGGTCTCCCAGGTTGCGCACGAGGTTTCGCGACATCATTGGCGGGCCACGAGTGGCATCCATGTTCTCGAAGTGAGGCATTCCGTGACGCAGGAACGTCTGCCCCAACGTCAAAAGGGTCCAGCGAGGATGCAGGAAGCAATCCAGCGCGACGCGCGGCGTCATGCGGATAGGCATGCTATAGCCATTTCGGACGTTGTTTTCGCGGTTTCCCGGAACAGGTGTATCAACGGTGATGACAAGCGTGTCGAAACCTGCCGCACCCACCCGGTCGATCATCGGATCGATCCGTCTTTCGTCGCCTGCCAGATAGGCCTGGAACCAGGCACCGGGATAGACCCGATGGACGTCCTCCAACTTGATCAGGGAGGACGCGCTCATGATCATTGGCTGCCTCATGCGGCTGGCCGCATCCGCCAGCACCAGGTCGCCTCGGTACGCCGAGATGGCTGCTCCACCCAGCGGCGCAATCCCGACCGGCGAAGCATATGTCTTGCCGAAGATCTTTTTGGTCTGCTCACGCCCGGAAACGTCGCGGAGCACGCGGGGGATGAACGAATATTCGTCGAATGCCCTGGCGGCCTTGCGATACCCCGCACCTGTTTCAACCGCTCCGGCTATGTAGCTATAGACCATCCGCGGCAGCAGTCTGCGTGCAGGAACTTCGAAGTCGTCAAGCGCGAGAATTGATTTCAACTTGCGTGGCGCCGGCACGGAGCCGATATCGTGCGGCTTGCTGACCGGGCTGGACAAGGCAGTATTGGTGGGAAGACTGGTCACGATCCGTAGCCCGCATTCGGGTCTGCATGTGCAAACAGCGGCTGGCCGGCAACATCGACGCGCGCTTTCAGTATCGCTCCTGTTTCCGCCTCGATGAAGTACAGATCCTTCAAGTCCCCCCCACCATAGGCCAGATTCGTTACGGAGCGACCTCGCGGCGCGTTGATCCGCAGTCGGGGTTGGCCGAATACATCGAATATCCAGACGCAGCCGAGCCCGATATGGGCGACGGCCAGACCGCCTTGCTCGTCAAGGGCGAGCCCATCGGGGCCTATGCCGCCGGAGAGGCGGATGAATGCGCCGACCTTGGCTGCGTTTCCATCAAGTGTCATGGGGACACGCCAGACCGCATTGTCACGCGTCACCGCGACATAGATCGCACTCTCATCAAGATTGAGGACGACACCGTTCGGGCTCGGGATCCCCTGCAAGACGAATTGAAGCTGCCCGTCAGCCGTGAACCTGAAAAGGCGCCCGCATGGGTCATGGAGGCCGCTCTGGCCCTGGTCCGTGAAATAGAGATCTCCATTGGCTGCGAAGACAAGATCGTTCAGCCCATGGAACGGTCCATCGGGCGCTTGCGGGCAAACCGGATAAATCGAGCCCGTATCGGGGTCGAGCCGGACAAGACCGCGCCGAAAATCGGTGATGAATATTCGCCCGTCGCGATGGATCTTCAGGCCATTGGGCTCACCGTCATATTCCGATATCAACGTAAAGCGCCCGGCCGTATCCACCCTGAACACACGGCCATAGGGGACATCCACGAGATACAGGTTCCCATCGCGGTCGAAAGACGGTCCTTCCAGCAGGGAACCTCGGTCCGCACCACGCAAATTCTCGTTCAGCCATCGATTGTTGTGTGGCTTCCGGCGGAAATGGTCGGGCAGTACGGCAAATACTTCAGGTTCGATCGTGGCCGGAGGCGCAAACATGTCATGTCACGTCAAATTTGAGAATGGAAAGGCATGGTGCCGGATCTGCTATCTGCCGGGGCGTACAACATCGCGCCTGGAATCAAACTCGGCAGAACAGAACGGCCCACCTTGGAAAGTTGCCTCGACCGGCGTTTCGCAAAACCCCTCGGCCCACAGGGAGTCCGCATAGTCCTCGGCATTGTCTTGCGGCACAAAACCGATGCGCGCAGCACCGGGATTGTCGTACCAGGCGCGCGTATTTGCCGATATGCCGTAGACGATCTCGAAATCGACCTGCGCAGCGGTCACGCAACGCCTGGCGAGCTGCGCCATGTCTGCGGGGCTCAGCCAAAGGCTCAGCATGCGAAGGTTCGTCGGCTTTGGTCGGAACTGTCCGATCCTGAGCGAAATCACCTCCAAGCCGTGCTTGTCGGCGTATAGTTGCCCAAGAGCCTCCCCGAACACCTTGCTGACGCCATAGCGCGAATCCGGCCGGGCCAATACCTCGGGGCCGATCCGGAAATCCCGTGGATAAAAGCCGGCGACGTGATTTGAACTCGCAAAGACGACACGGCGCACACCGGCCAGTCTCGCTGCTTCAAACACATTGTAGGTACCGTCGATATTGACATCGCGGATGGAAGCCCAATCGGCTTCAAGTGAAAGCCCCCCGAAATGAAAGACAATGTCGATGTCCTTCATTGCGTTTCGTGTCGAGGTGAAGTCACGAAGGTCGAATACAAGACATTCCTCGTTGTCGCTTTCGGACTCGAGGTTCGAGACGTCCGCCGATCGCAATAACTTGCTAAGTGGCGAAAGCGCCGGCCGGATCACCCGGCCGATAGCGCCCGCTGCACCAGTGATAAGAATATTAGGCCTGTCGGTCATGCTCGAACGCTACCATTGATCAGCTAGTAAGCGCTTACAATGCAGGCATGGCGTCTGTCAAGACAAACCCTCGGCGTGCAGGCTGCTATTGTGAGCCACCCCTCTGCAGCCGTTGCTTTGCTTTGTGGAGCGTATATATAAATCGCCATCATGACAGTGATTGATCGTCGTAGAAGATCTCGCGGCAAGTTTGGGGTTGGCGTAAGCTTGGGCGAGGTTGCACTGCGGGCGAATGTTTCGACCGCAAGCGTCTCTCGCGTGCTTAACAAGTCTGCCAATGTCAGCGAGGAGGTCAGGCAACGCGTGGAACTCGCGTGCCAGGAGCTTGGCTATGTGCCCAATGGCGTAGCGCGCGCTCTCGCCGCGAACAAGACCATGACGATCGGGGCGATCGTACCGGCAATCGAGAACGCCGGTATCGCTGCGGCGGTAGCTGCCTTTCAGCGAACCCTGAAGCACGCCGGCTACACGATGCTGCTGACGAGTTCGAACTACGACGAGGAGGCGGAGTTTCAGGAAGCACGCACCTTGCTCTCCCGCGGCGTCGACGGGCTGATGCTGGTTGGCGGAGATCATCATCCGGACTTGATCTCCTTGATCACCCATCATCAGGTTCCCTACATCGAAACGTGGACCCTGACTGCCGGCCGGCCTTGCGTGGGACTGGACAATGTCGGCGCGGCGCGGACACTCACCGACTATCTGGTGTCGCTAGGCCACGAACGCATCGCACTGATAATGGGACGCATTGCCGGAAACGACCGCGCCGGGCTTCGCGTGCGAGGCGTTCGGGAATGCCTGGCTCACCATGGCCTGCCCCCGCCTGAGGAATACCTCATCGGCCGTCCTTACAATATTCCGGATATCCGTGAAGCCATGCAGTCGCTTCTCGCCAAGTCCGCCCGACCGACCGCATTGATCTGCGGCAACGACCAGATTGCATTCGGCTCGATGATCGAGGCTTCCAAACAGGGTCTGGACGTGCCTGCCGACATATCGATTGCAGGCTTCAACGACCTAGAGTTTGCGGCTCACCTCAATCCTCCCTTGACCACGATAAGGGTCCCAACGGAAGGGATCGGCCGCATTTCCGCCGAGCTTCTCCTGAAGTCGGTCGAAGACAAGAGCTTCATACCCGATGCGGTCGAAATTCCTGCCACACTGGTCACGCGCGGCAGCACTGCAGCGCCTCCCATCTGCATACCCTGCATATGAGCGATATCCCGAGCATCAAATTGCTCCAAGTTTAGGCTACGGCAAAGAAGATATCGGATTCTCCAAGGCAACATGGCTGCAGCCCCATGGGTTTCAACCATGTTGTCTTGTGCCCTCTCATCGAGGCGAGGCACCGTGGGTTTAGGCAGTTGACTCCAGGTGTTCCGCGATCGCCGCGTCGAGCATTGGCAACCGGTCCTGCCCCCAGAACACTTCGCCGTCGAAGACGTATGATGGCGAGCCGAACACGCCGGCCTTTACCGCTTCGTCGGTATAGCGCCGGTAGAGGGCCTCGATCTCCGGCGCCTGTGCTGCGGCCAGCAGTTTATCCGCGTCGTGGCCAAGCGCGGAAACGATCCTCCGCAGTTCGCCGATATCGGATATGTCCCTGTCCTCGCACCATTCGGCGTGCAGGATCGCCTTGTATAACGGCACGACCGTCATGCCCTTTCGGTCCGCCGCAATCACGATGCGGGATGCCGTATCGGCGTTGGGGCACATATATTTCGGCGTGGCGTTGACATGGATGCCGAGCGCCTTGCACCAGCGCTTCAGCTCGGTCACCCGATAGGCTTGTCGCTCGGCTGAGCGGTTGCCGAGCAGTTGACCCCCCGTCCGTGCATAGACGTCGGGGAGGTCGACCGGCATATAGCGAATGCGGGCACCGCGTTTCCGGGCAATTCCTTCGAGCCTATCCGCACCCAGATAGGCCCAGTCGGAATTCATCCAGAAATAGTAGTCGATCTGCATCATGCCGCAGCCACTACCTTGGTCGAGGCGGAATACCTAGATGTCGCATGCATGCTCCACGCGCTGAAGAAGGCTATCACGGCGAGCGCGCTGAGATACCAGACGACATATTGTGGATCGCCATCATTACGGGCGAGCAGCCAGGTGGCGACAATCGGGGCAAGCCCGCCGCCGAGCGCGCCCGACACCTGGACGCCGATCGAGATGCCGGTGTAGCGGACCTCGGGCGGGAACTGGCTCGAGAACAACGAACCTTGCGGACCATAGAGGCAGCTATAGACGACGCTGATAGCCACGATCATGGCGACATTGATCCAGAACACATCCTTGGTGGCCAGCAGGTTGAAGAAGATCGGCGCACAAACCACCACGCCGACGGCGCCGGCCATGAATACCCATTTATGGCGGAGCCTGTCACCGAGGATGCCGAACATCGGCACGGTGAACAGCAGGATGCTGGCGCCCCAGATGGTGGCGTCGAGGATCACTGTCCGCGGAATGGCAAGCGTGCCGGAAGCGTATGCCAGCGAGAAGCTCGCCACGGTGTAGAACCATGTTACCTCGCCGAGACGGGCGCCGATCACAGTGAGCACTTCACGCGGATAACGACGGAACACTTCCACAACGGGCATTTTCACCTTCTCGCCCTTGTTCTCCATCGACTGGAAATCCGGTGACTCGGCGACCTTGACACGGATGAACCAGCCAATCCCCAGGAGCACGACGCTCGCCAGGAACGGTAGCCGCCAGCCCCAGGCCAGCATGTCCGCTTCGGGCAATGTCGCGACCAGGCTCATCGCCAGCGACGACAGGAGCAGTCCCGGCCCCACGCCTGCCTGCGGCAGGCTGCCGAACAAACCCTTCTTGCCCTCGGGCGCATGTTCAACGGCCATAAGCACGGCACCCCCCCACTCGCCGCCAACGGCGACGCCCTGCAGGAAGCGCATCATGACGAGGAGCACCGCACCCCAGTAACCGATGGTCTCATAGGAAGGAATGAGGCCGATCAGCATGGTGGGAATGCCCATCAGCAGGAGCGTGATGAGCAGCATCGATTTCCGCCCCACGCGATCGCCGAAGTGGCCGAACACGATGCCGCCCAGCGGCCGGGCGAAGAAGCCGACCGAATAGGTCGCGAAAGCTGCGAGCGTCCCGGTGATGGGATCGAAGCTCGGGAAAAAGATCTTGTTGAAGATCAAGGCGGCCGCGGTGCCGTACAGAAAGAAATCATACCACTCGATCGTGGTTCCTACCATGCTCGCGAGGCCTGCGACGACATATTGCCGGCGCGCAGGGGCCTCGACAGCCCCCTCTTTGGCTGAAGTCATAACGTTCTCCTCCCAATAATTGTGATTGCGTATTGTCGTTACGCCAGCCCGACCCCGGCGGGATCAGGCCGACATTTCCTCCGGTGATGGCCGGCCTGCGCCGGCTTTGCGTTCTTGGCCTGGTCTAGCGGACGAGCGGCGTTGGAATGGCGGCGTGCGTTTGCCTGCACCAGTAGTCGAACGTCGCTTTGACGATGGACGGCTTGAGCAGATAGTCGTGCGCCTCCTTGGCAAGCGCATCGTCCACCGGGGTCAGCGGCCCGAACGCCTGCGCGCGGATCTGCATTCTGGCGGCGCGCTCGAGGTAGACCGACAGATAGGCGGCCTCCTCGACCGAGTTGCCTGCGGTAAGGTAGCCGTGATGGGCGAGGATGATCGCTCGCTTGTCGCCGAGCGCGTGCGAGATGAGGACGCCTTCCTGATCGGCGATCGGCACACCCGGCCATTCGCCAAGGAAGGCACAGTCATTGTGCAGCGGCGTCATGTCCATCTGGGCGATCACAAGTGGCTGACGCGCCGCCGCGAGCGCCGAGGCCCAGGGCGAATGGGTGTGGATCATCGACATGACATCGGGCCGCGCGTCATAGACCCACAGGTGGAACCGTGTCGCCGGGTTGGCCATGCCTTCGCCGGTCAGCGTATTGAGATCGCGATCGACCTCGATGAAATCATCCGGCGTCGCCTCGTCGAAGCCGAGGCCGAAACGCAACGTCCAATAGGCGTCGGGGCGTTCGGAGCGCAGGCTGATCTGTCCGGCAAGGCCCGCTTCCTGGCCGGTCATCGCGAGGATCTTGCAAGCGTAGGCGAGCGTTTCCTTGTCGCTGCGTTTCGCGCCCTTGAGGTGCTGGCTCATCTCGCGCGTCGCGCGATCGTCAAAATATTCCTTGGGTCTCAGTTCCCCATTCATCAGCTTCTCCCTGAACCAGCGTGCGGCAAGACAATCGACCACACTTCTTCAAATCGGGATCAGTATGAGAGCTGCGGAACGGCGGAGCCATGAAGCAAAGCTCATAGCTGAGATGAGCAGCACCGTATCGCGCTGCAACAACACCGCATTCAGCGCCTGGTCGGGCAATGCCCTTCAGGAAGTGGGATGCCTTGATCTTGCGCAGCCTGGTGTGACGATCACAGTCGCGGCATCACAGCGCGAGCACAAGTTTCCCGGTCGCTCTCGAAACGCAGACCAACAGGGTGTCGGCACGCTCCTCGACGCGCAGGGCGAGATCGCGGTGGACCGGCTCACCCTCGACATACTTGACCCGGCAGGAGCCGCAGACGCCGCCCTCGCAAACGGCGTCGACGGCGATGCCGTTATCGCGCAGCACGTCCAGGGCGCTCTTGTTTTCGGGCACGTCGAGCACCTGGCCAGTGGACTTGATCTCGATCCGGAAAGGCTCCCCGCGCTTGCGCTGGTCGGCCGGCACACCCTCGAAACGCTCGACATGGATCGCTTCGTCGGCAAATCCGGCATCGCGCGCGCCCACCGTCACCGCATCCATCAGCCGCTGCGGGCCGCAGCAATAGACATGCGTGCCGGCGGGGGCTTCGGCAAGCGTCGTGGCGATGTCGAGCCGGCCGCCGGGCTTGCGGCTCTCATGCAGGACAAGCGCGTCAGGCCCGCAAAGCTGTAGCAGTTCGTCGGCAAACGCCATGTCGGCTCGCTGGGGTACGCAATAGTGCAGGCGGAATCGGGCGCCTGCCCTCTTC
>JBARWP010000076.1:0-2776 GCA_049646905.1 Pseudaminobacter sp.
CGCGAGCTTCTGGACATGGTGGGGCTGCAACCCGACCTGTTTCTCAAGCGCTATCCGAAGGAGCTTTCGGGTGGCCAGCAGCAGCGTGTCGGCGTGTTGAGGGCTCTGGCCGCCGACCCGCCGCTCATGCTCATGGACGAGCCGTTCGGGGCCATCGATCCGATCAACCGCGAGGTGATCCAGGACGAATTCCTGAAGATGCAGCAGGCGCTGCGCAAGACGATCATCTTCGTGTCGCACGATCTGGATGAAGCCGTGAAGATGGCCGACAAGATCGCCATTTTCCGCGGCGGCAGGCTGGAGCAGTTCGCCACGCCCAACGAACTGCTGGCGAAGCCCTGCAATGCCTTCGTCGAGAGCTTTCTTGGCGGCGACCGGGCCCTGAAACGCCTGCGCCTCATCAAAAGCGGCGAGGCGATGGTGCGGGATTTCGCCGGCGTCCGCCCGGATACTCCGCTGAGCGAGGCGCGGCTTCGCATGGAGGTGCATGGCGATCCGGCTGCGATCGTACTGGACGATGCAGGCAAGCTGCTTGGCGTTCTGAAAGGCGAGGATGCCGAGCTTTACGACGGCGCGGTTTCGCAGGCTTACCGGCCTGACTCCACCGGCGTCCCTGTCGAGGCGGATTTGCGCATCGCGGTGTCGCTGATGCTGACGCATGACCTGCCGGCGCTCGCCTGCGTGGATGGCGAGGACAAGGTCGTCGGCGTGCTGACCTATCGCTCCATCGTCGCGACCCTGCGCGGCACCGGATCGGAGGCGGAGCAATGAGCGCGGCGGAAAACGCGCGCGCGGCCGGCGCCACCCGCATCGCTCCGGTCATTGTCGGGGTCATCGTGCTGGTGGTCGCCTATTGGCTCTGGTCCTCGGGCATGGCCGAGGAGATCATGGTCTACGAAAGCGACATCGCCTATCTGAGCGTGCAGCATCTTGAACTGGTCGCATGGGCAGGTGCATTCGCGATACTGGTCGCCGTGCCGGTCGGCGTTCTGCTGTCACGGCCCTCGCTGCGCCATGTGGCGGATGCGGCGATGCAGATTTTCAACGTCGGCAGCACCGTGCCGACGCTCGCCATACTGGCGCTCTCCATGTCCATGCTCGGCATCGGGACGCTGCCGGCGATCTTCGGCCTGTGGGCGGCGACGTTGCTGCCCATCGTACACAATACCTATTCGGGCCTGAAAGCCGTGCCGCCGCATCTGATCGAGGCTGCGACCGGCATGGGGATGACGCCGCTTCAGGTGCTCTGGCGCGTCGAACTGCCCAACGCCCTTTACGTGATCTTCGGCGGCATCCGCACGGCGCTGGCGGTCTGCATCGGTTCTGCACCACTGGTCTTCCTGATCGGGGCAGGAGGGCTCGGCGAACTGATCTTCACCGGCATCGCGCTGGATGAATTGCCGATGATGCTGGCCGGCGCGATCCCCACCGCATTGCTCGCAGTCGGCGTCGATTTCCTACTGGGCCAGGCCCAGTACCACCTCATTCCCCGTGGCATCAACCCGTTGAAATGACAACCAAAGCAGAAGGAGGAGAAGAAATGAGTGTTATGTCCAAACTGACGAAGGGCCTGTTGTCGGCAGCTCTGGCCTTGGCGATTGTCACGCCCGGCTGGGCCGCCGACAAGGTCACCGTTGGCGGCAAAGGCTTCACGGAGCAGTTGATCATCGCCGAGATGACGAAACAACTCCTCGAGAAGAAAGGCTATAGCGTCGACAAGAAGGACGGCATGGGCACCAAGATCGTGCGCGCGGCATTGGAAAATGGCGAGGTCGATCTTTACTGGGAATATACCGGCACCTCGCTGATCACCTTCAACAAGGTCACCGATCGCCTGTCTCCCGAGGAGACCTATGAACGCGTCAAGCAACTGGACGGCGAAAAGGGATTGGTCTGGCTGGCGCCATCCAAGGCCAACAACACCTACGCCTTCGTGGTTCGCGCCGACAACCCCAAGACCGATAATCTGAAGACCATCTCGGATATGGCGGCGGCCTACAGGGACGGTGTCGACATCAGGATGGGCACGACTGCCGAGTTCCCCAAGCGTCCGGATGGATTGATCGGGCTGGAAAAAGCCTATGATTTCGAAGCCGGCCGCGCCAATGTGCGCCCGATGGATCTCGGCCTGACCTATCCGGCGCTGGCCAATGGCGACCTCGATACCATCTCCGCCCAGGCGACCGACGGCCAGATCGCCGCGCTGAAACTGCGCGTGCTGGAAGACGACAAGAACTTCTTCCCCAACTATGCGCTGACGCCGGTTGTGCGCAAGGAAGTGCTGGAGCAGCATCCCGATCTCAAGGAAACGCTCGAGGCTGTTTCGACGAAACTGGACGACGCCACCATGCAGCGCCTCAACAGCGAGGTCGATGTCAACAAGAAGACGGTCGAAGCCGTCGCAGCGGACTATCTTACGTCCATCGGCATGTAAGACGCCTCTTCCGGGGCCCGCATGCGGGCTCCGGGCTCCCAAACTTATGCTCACCGGTCAAGGAATCCGCCAATGGTGAAGATAACTGAAGTTCGTGTCCGTCCCCTGGTGCTGCCGCTCAGGCAGCCCTACCATTGGTCCTACGGCATCCGCGAATCCTTTGCGGTCAACCTGATCGAGGTCCATACGGACCACGGTGCCGTGGGTATCGGCGAATGCACGGTGGCACCGGACCAGACAGGGACGGCGGCGATCCTGGGGCGCCTGGGCAACCACCTTGTCGGGCACTCCCCCTATGACGTCGCGCCGCTGATCGCGAAGATGTTCCATCAGGAATATCTG
>JBARWP010000077.1:0-1600 GCA_049646905.1 Pseudaminobacter sp.
GTCTGGTTCTGCTTTGGCGGTTTCGGCAAGCGCCGACGGTTTCATGTTTGCAAAATTTGCAAACAATTCCTCGCCGAGCCCACGATAGATTTCTATGGCCTGATAGGCAGAACGTTGCGGGATGTGCGGAAGGCGGCGCGCCATCCATTTGACGAACCCGTCGTCGCCTTCCTTGTAGCGATGCAACTCCTGAGCCGCGTCGAGTTCCCGGCCAATATCGAACACCGCGTCACGCTGGATGCGCTCTATGTTCTGCGCGTGCTGTTCGATCTGCTGCTCGACGGTGGCGACCTCGCCAATATCCGTCGTCGTGGTCATGACGTTCACGGGTTTCTCCGATTTGGATTTCTTGGGAGTGGCAGCGGCAGGTGCTTCGCTGGCGAACTGGATGCTCATGCTGCTTCGCCTGCTGTCGTATCGACATTGGACATCGCCGCCAGAACCTTCTCGCGGGTTGCCTCACGCGGCTCGCGCCCATCACGCAACTGGAAGACAAACAGCGGGTCGCCGGCAAATCGCCTACCAAAAGCCGTTGGCGTCATTCCCGTTTGCAAGAGGAAATCCTCAATGGCCGATTTGAACTGGTCCAGCGGCATCGTTCCTATCCATAGGCCTATTCCTGTTTTGATAGGTAACTTCCTATTGGACGGGTGTCAAGCGGGGTGACAAAGAATTGCGTATGGATGCTGTTCGGAAGAGAATCGCCCGCGCTATCAAGGAGCGAGGGCTCGACTACAAGGCCGTCTCGCTAGAGCTCGGCAGGAACCATGCCTATATCCAGCAATACCTGGAGCGGGGCGTTCCACAGAAACTTCCAGAAGAGCTCCGGTCTCGCCTTTCAGAAATGCTCGACATCCCCGAGCCAGAACTCGGCGCGCCGGCCGGCCGATCGACACGCGCCGGACTGGAGGGCGATGTTGCCAATCTCAATCTACGAGGCGGGCTTGGCCTTGGAAGTCCTGACGGCATCCCTTCGGAGCCGGGCGAGAAGATGGCCGACCCGAATCAGGTCTATGCCGATCATGTCAACGGCTTCTGGTCATTCCCGCCGGCGGTGAAGGCAGGGTGGCGGAACATGCCGCAGGTCTATTCGATCCCGGTCGAAGGTGATTCGATGGAGCCGACCCTCACATCCGGCTCTTACGTCTTCGTGGACATGACGCATACCGTTCCAACGCCAGAAGACATCTACGCCTGCGATTACGGCGATGGTCTGACGATCAAGCGGCTTCAGCTCGTGCCGCGCACCGACAAGATCAAGGTGATGGCGGACAATCCACGGTATAGTGATTACGAGCTTTTGCGCGAGGAAGTCCGAGTCTACGGTCGTGTTGTAGCTTGGTTCCAGTGGAGAGGGTGAGAGAGACGCCCTCTCCGGATTGAAATCGGCAGGGGTGCCGAAGGAGCGGAGGGGATCATGAGTGTGGAGGAAAAGCTCAGGGTATTGTCGGACAAGATCAAGACCCATTCGAGCGCGATGCTCACCGAGGAGGCGGTCAAGACGGCGGTCGTCCTGCCCTTCCTCGCAGCACTGGATTACGACGTTTTCAACCCCGGCGAGGTCATCCCCGAGTTCTGCGCCGATGCAGTTGGCAAGAAG
>JBARWP010000078.1:0-13747 GCA_049646905.1 Pseudaminobacter sp.
GCAGCGCCGCCGACGCCGAATGAATCGAGAACGAAGAGGAAAGCACGCGCCATCGGGAGTTTCTGGCTCAGTTTGCCGGGATCGGAGACCAGACATAGGATTTGGCGCGCGTATTGGCAATTCCAAACGCTTAGGCGACAAGGCCTTACTTCTTCTGGGCCTCTACTCGGTGCAGATCGCTCCTCGATCGGCGTTCAGCAATTGCTGCAGCCTATTTCTTTGCTCATGCGCGGCCGCATGTAATAGGTTTCACCCATGGCGATACCGTCAAAAGCGGCGGCCAGGCCAAGCGCAGGCTTGCCGGAGGCAGACCAGGTGATGACGGGCCTATATGCCAGTTCGCTTTCGACACGGATCAGGAACGTCTTTTCGATCGTATCCTGGTCGAACATGAGTTCATCGGGGATCGTGACGGAATCACCGGCGTTAAAGGGCTTCGAATATGTCCCGTTCGCCTCCATCCTCACGGACCATGCAACTTTTGCTTCCGGGGAGGGGGCGTAACTGACATTGATTGCGGTAATGGTGATCTTTGGCCTCGACCTGCCATAGGGCTGGAGGATCGACTGGCCGATGTCCATGATCGCCTTCACATCATCCAATTTCACGCTTGATTGCTGTGTGACGAGGTCGGCCACCATGCTGCCGATGCGCCCCACCTTCTTGTTGGCCTCGATGCCTTGCGACACTTCCATTGTCACGAAATACATCGACAGCAACAGTGGCGCGATGAATGCAAATTCCACTGCCGCTATGCCACGCCGATCACGAAAGAGGCGAGAAGCCTGCTTCAACAGGCCGGTTGTCGCCGATTGTGCCCCCGCACGAAGAAACATTCCCGTTGCCCCTTGGTTTTGCCCGCTGCCTGCTATGGACGATATTCCTCAGTCAAAGGGTTCGTTCTGCCAGGTCGTAGCGGCGTAATGCAGCGTCTTGCCGCCTTCCAGATTGGACATTGCAGCCCTCATGAAATCGGTGATGACCGGCCAGGCATAGAAGACCCGCAGCATGTTGATGGACTGTGCCGCTCCGGGATCCACCTTGTAGTCGTCGGGATCCGGTTGGCCGTTCTTTGTCAGCTCGACTCGTTTGTCGACGATGCGGAAGCCTGTTGCCGCCGCATCGGCGAATGAAGTGTATGTCCGCAGGTCGACCTCGAGACCTGGGCAGCCATCGCTGACCATGAAGCTGATCCGATCACAGATCATGGTTTTCAGGACGTCTTCGGTCAGCAACGGATCTTGGCGAAGCTGGCCGGTGCGGAACTGTCTGGCGACGTCGTCGGTTGCGTTGGTGAGCACCTGCTGGCCTGCAAAGGAAATGCAACTTTCCAGTATAGCGAAGGTCAACGCCGCGAAAGGCAGTGCAAGCAACGAAAACTCGATTGCGGTGGCCCCGCTTCTGTTTTGGAAAAATCTAGACAGAAGGCCCTGTTGCCCTGAGGCCTTGCGTTCCGTCCTGGGAGCCATGCTCATCTCGGTGCCCGCCGATCCTGGTTTGGTATCGGCGAGACACTAGAGCAAATCCGTTGCGGTCCGGTTTGGATGGTCGGTAAAGTTTCGGCGGGCCTGTTTACCGGCTGCTAAGCAACCTGGTCCCGTAAGGCCGTTAGCGGCCCGCGCTCATTTCGGCTTCTGAAATGCGTTCCGCCTCGCTCTTGTACGAGCTTTCGCAATAGGGGGTGCAGGACATCGTCTGGACTTCCGCACGCCGATAGATGCGAACGGACGACGCCTCGTCGCGCCCGACCGTGACCTGCTCGTCCACGATCGGGCTACCGTCGCGGTCGAGAACGACCAGATTGGTAACGCCAAAACCCTTGCCGGTAAGCACGATGGTCGTCGCGTCCTGGACGGCAGCGTCGGCAATGGCTGGATTGCCGATGACGATCGTATCGGCGGCCCGCGACAGCCGGACGATTTTCGCCTGGTTCATCACCACGTCGATGCCGGCGCCCGCCATTGACGGTACCGGAAGCGTGCAGGCTGTGATGATGACGGCAAGCGCACCGGCAAGACGGAAAGTTGTTTTCAGCTCGGCCATGACGGCGCTCCGGCAAAAGAAGTATCGAAACAAAAATGAATGATATTGGTGAACCAAGCGTTAAGGGCGATTCATGCGGCGCATCGGCGGCATCGGCAAGAACTGTTCATGTATGAAGCTTGTTTTTCGCCAAGGTCCAAATTGGGCAGGAGGACTCATCAATCCTTAATCGAAATGTGATCAGGCTTTACCCGTTAATTGTTCTTGTGCACGTGTGATGTCGATGCTTGAAGCGCTGATCTTCGTGGTCTTCCCGTTCTGCATGCTCTTTGCAGCGATCTCCGATACGCTATCGATGACGATTGCCAATCGCGTGCCTATCCTGCTGGTGGCGGTTTTCGCCGTGGTGGCCCCGATGACCGGAATGGGCTTGGCCGAATATGGCCTCCATTTTGCTGCCGGGGCCACAGTCCTTCTCGCTACCTTCGCGGTATTCGCCCTGGGAGGTATGGGCGGAGGCGACGCCAAACTTCTTGCAGCAACCGCTGTCTGGATGGGTATGGGGGTTCCGCTGGTCAAATATGTCGTCGTTTCCGCAGTGCTGGGCGGAGTGCTTACGCTTGCGATCCTGAGCTATCGCAGATCGGCAATGGCTGTATTCACCAGCCGCAACATATTCCTGCGCAATTTCGCCGAGGGAGCCAATGGCGTGCCCTACGGTATCGCGCTTGGCGCCGGTGGGCTCCTGGCCTTTCCCGAGTCGCCTCTGATGGTCTGGGCGTTGGAGCGATTGGCGGCACAATAGGCGCGTTTGAACTTGCTCTTACGCCCACCGACCAAGTCTTGCCGGCTTCATTACAGCAAAACTGACAGTGGTAGTTTGTGGTAACCTAAAATTAATCACGATCGTAAGGACTGCATTAACCTTAATTTGACGATTGCGGTGCAACCTCCGTCCTGGCTTTGAGGGTTTGCCTGGGCGAGGTTCGGCAAAATGGTTGCATCCCGATTGATTATTCTGGGCGTGGCGGTGGCTGCGGCGGGCGGTGCTGGATATGTGGCGAAAAACATGGCGGCGGTGGCGCCGCAGGAAATCGCGACTGATACCGAAGGGGAGCCCGCAATCCAGCTTGCTGATGTGCTGGTCCTGTCCGCGGACGTGCCGATAGGTGCCCCGCTCGATGGCCGGCTGAGCTGGCAGGCCTGGCCGGTGGATGGCGTCAACGCCAATTTCATCACCCGCACGGCCGAACCGGATGCCGTGAACAAGCTCAAGGGCTCCCTTGCCAGGGTGGCGATGTATGGCGGCGAGCCGCTGCGGCGCTCCAAGCTGGTCGGCGAAGGCCAGAGCCTGATGTCTTCTATCCTGCCTTCCGGAAAGCGCGCGATCGCTACCCGCATCGCCGCAGATACCTCTGCTGGCGGCTTCATCCTGCCCAACGACTTTGTCGACGTGGTCATGACGCGGCGCGCCGATGCCGAAGTGGCGGGCGGTAGCGGCTACATCACCGAAACGATCCTGAAGAACATCAAGGTGCTGGCAATCGACCAGGCCATACAGGAAGACGAGGAAGGGCGCCGGGTGAAGGTTGGCGAGACCGCGACGCTGGAGCTGACGCCGCAGCAGGCCGAAATCATCACGGTTGCCCAGCAGATGGCCGATCGCCTGACCTTGTCGTTGCGATCCATAGCTGACACCCAACAGGTGGCGCAGGAAGAGGCCGACTATCTCGTATCGGGCAATGGTCGGCGCGGCACCGTGCGCATGATCAAGTCTGGGGAAGTTTCCGAAGTGGGGGCAAGGAAATGACATCGAACAGGGCAATGTGCGCCGTTGCTCCAGGCGCTATTCGGCGCGCCGCGAGGGCATTCACACTGACCGTCGCCGCTTGCGCCATGTTGGTGGCCGAATCTGGTTTTCCGGGATTTGTCGACGCTCAGGCGGGCAAGGCGGCTCTGGGGCAATCTGCCAAGCAGGGCCAACGCATCAAGCTTGGCCTGAACAAGTCGATCGTCATCGATCTGCCTGCCGACGCCTATGATATTCTCGTTGCTAATCCGGCGGTCGCAGACGCCGTAACGAGGACCGCGCGGCGCATCTATCTGTTCGGCAAGGCAGTGGGCGAGACGAATATCTTCGTCTTCGGCCCGAACGGCGAACAGATCGTCAGCCTCGAATTGGCGGTCGAGCGCGACGTGGCCGGCCTGGAAGACTATATCAAGCGCTTCATCCCGAACTCGGACGTCAAGATCGAACTGATCAACGACAACGTCGTGCTCACCGGCACGGTCGAAACGCCGCTCGACGCCAAGCGCGCAGAACAATTGGCAACGATCTTCGTCAGCGGCGGTGAAGCGACGACCGGGCAATATTCGCAGACTGCCTCCGGTGGTTCTTCCGATGGTGGCGTGGACATCAACAACCCGGACTCCGAGCGGCGGGTGAGCAGCATCGTCAACATGCTGCAGATCATCGGCGAGGATCAGGTGACGCTGAAGGTCACCGTTGCCGAGGTCAGCCGCAACGTCATGAAGCAGCTCGGCGTCAACATGTTCGCCGGCGGCAATGCGGATGGGATCACCTGGGGCGCGATCAGTACCATCCCCGGCGGCCTCGGTTCCCCAATTGCAGGCGCCGGTTTTAATCTCGCCACTCGCTCGCTCGAGATGCAGCTTCGCGCGATGGAGCAGGCAGGCGTCATGAAGACGCTGGCGGAACCGACCCTTACGGCGGTCTCCGGAGAGAAGGCGACCTTCCTCGTCGGCGGCGAATACAACATGCTGCGCGAGGTAAAGGCACCCAAGCGCGACAAGGACGGCGTGACCGATCCAGGCGGGCTCGAGTACGAGCGTGTCGATTACGGCATCGGCCTCGAGTTCCTACCCGTCGTGCTGTCACCCGGCCGCATCAGCCTCAAGATCAGGACGCAGGTGTCGGAACCGACAAGCGAAGCCATGGGAACAAGCGAAAGCGGCCCTTCCCTGCCGTCCCTACGCAAGCGCCTTGCTGACACGACCGTGGAACTGCCCTCCGGCGGGTCGATGATGATCGCCGGCCTCGTGCGCGACGAGGTCAAGCAGGTCATGGGCGGCCTGCCTGGCCTGTCCAAGGTTCCGGTGCTCGGTACGCTGTTTCGCAGTCGCGATTTCGTCCGCAACGAAACCGAGCTCGTCATCATCGTGACGCCCTATCTGTCGAAGCCGGTGGCACGCGCTGCGCTGGCCAAGCCCGACGACAATTTCAATGCCGCCAGCGATGGCGCGGGGATGTTCCTCGGCAAGGTCAATCGCGTCTACGGCACCATGCAGACCAGCAGACCGAACGGCCGTTATCACGGCGTCGTCGGTTACATCTACAAGTGATTGGGGGACGGGCCATGTTCAAGGCAACGTTTGAGGCCGGCCCAGCCGGTGCATGTGGAAAGCCGCATCGGTGGGCCGGGCCATTGCTGGCGGTTGCTGCTGTCGCCCTTCTTGCCGGCTGCGCCAACCGCAGCGACAGCATCACCGTTGGCGCCATTCCGGACGACTATCGCACCAATCATCCGATCGTTATCGCCGAAAAGGACCAGGTGCTGGACCTGCCGGTCGGCGCCAGCGATCGCGGCATGACGAAGATGCAGCAGGTGGCGCTGCAAGGCTTCCTGGCCGACTATGACCGCAGTGCAGCGCCGGTGCTGACCATCCTTGTTCCCGCGGGGACGCCCAATGCGGTGGCCGCCGGCGAAGCAGGGCGCGACTTTGCGCGCCTGGCAAGGGCGAAAGGCGTTCCGGCAGGACGGGTGCACATTTCTTCCTACCAGCCCGTGACGCTGGAAGTTTCTGCGCCGATCCGGGTCACCTATGCCGCCATGAAGGCGCAAACGGGGCAATGTGGCCGCTGGCCGGAAGACCTCGCCCAGACGTCGGAAAACAAGCATTACGCCAATTTCGGCTGCTCCTACCAAAACAACCTGGCTGCGCAGATCGCCAATCCGGCTGATCTGCTTGGTCCGCGCCAGCAGACGACGATCGATGCCGAGAACCGCGGCAGGGTTATTGATGACTATCGCGACCGGCTGATGACACCCGATTTCATCCGCCAGTCCGAAGTGAACTACTAGGCTAAGCGAAGGTCACGGAGAGAATGATATGAGCAATCTCGCCTATGACTCGGCCCTTGAAGGCAATGAGACGCCGCAGCAGGACATAGCTGCCATGAGCGCGTTGCGGCCCGTGCCTCGCATTTCGATACAGGCATTTTGCGAAACCGAGAGTATCGCCGGCCCGATCGAGCGGGCGGGCGAGGACCGGCGCATGGCGAAGGCGCATCTGAAGGTCCATATGGGTGGTGTGGCGACGGCGCTCGAATTCTATCAAAGCGCGCCCACGCCCAATCTGATCATCCTGGAATCGCGCAGCGAGCCCAAGGCGCTGCTGGACTCCCTTCGGGAGCTTTCGGAGGTTTGCGACCCGAGTTCGAAGGTGGTGATCATCGGGCACTACAATGATGTCGGCCTGTACCGGGAACTGATCCGGGCCGGTATCTCGGAATATGTCGTGGCGCCGATCTCCATGGCCGATGTCGTCAGCCTGATCTCTTCCATCTTTGTGGATCCGGACGCCGATCCGATCGGTCGGTCAATTGCCTTTATCGGTGCCAAGGGCGGTGTCGGGTCTTCGACCGTGGCCCACAATGTCGCCTGGAGCATGTCCAACCTGTTCAAATCGGAAGTGGTGGTCGCGGATCTCGATCTCGCTTTCGGAACGGCCAACATTAATTTCGACCAGGATCCTGCGCAGGGCATTGCCGAGGCCGTATTTTCGCCCGAGCGGATCGACGAGGTCTATCTCGATCGCCTGCTGGCCCAATGCGCGGAGCGGCTGTCGCTGCTTGCCGCGCCATCGACGCTCGATCGGGTCTATGATTTCGATCCGGAGGCCTTTTCGCAGATCATCGACACCGCACAGCGCACAGCGCCGATCCTTGTGCTCGACGTTCCGCATATCTGGAGCGGATGGTCTAAGAGCACGCTGATGAAAGCTGATGACATCGTCATCACCGCCACGCCGGAACTGGCCAATCTGCGCAATGCCAAGAACATGATAGATATGCTGAGGAAGTTGAGGCCCAATGACGGCCCACCCAAGCTGGTCATCAATCAGGTGGGTGTCGCCAAGCGGCCCGAGATTTCGGCTGAAGATTTTGCCGAGCCGCTGGGCATCACGCCACTGGCGGTCATTCCTTTTGAGCCGCAACTGTTCGGCAATGCCGCAAACAACGGACGCATGCTCGGCGAGATGGATGCCAAGAGCCCCATCGTTCAGATCATCAATGAGATGTCGCACGTCCTGACCGGCCGAAGCGAGATCAAGGCAAAGAAGAAAATCGGGCTTGGCGGCATCCTCGGCAAGCTGAAGCCGAAGAAGAAGTGATCGTCGGACGGCGGGATTGGTAGCTCATCATGTTTGGCAGACGAGGCAATGACGATGGACGCCGGGCAACACCGGAATTTCGTGCGCCGGCTCCCGTGCTCACGCAACCGGAGAAGGCAGAGGTAGCCCAGCCGTCCCAGCCGATCCTTGAGCCGCGCTCGGCAGCGGCTGCTCCTGCCGCACCTCGCCGGCCTGTCGAGGCGCCGCCGCTCGCGCCCGAGCCACGCCGATCCTCACGGGAACGTGGCGAGAGCTACTACGATACCAAGTCTCAGGTCTTTTCGGCGCTGATCGACACGATCGATCTGTCGCAGCTTGCTAAGCTCGACCCCGACGGGGCGCGCGAGGAGATCCGCGATATCGTCAACGACATCATCGCGATCAAGAACTTCGCGATGTCGATCTCCGAGCAGGAGGAACTGCTAGAGGATATCTGCAATGATGTCCTCGGCTATGGGCCGTTGGAGCCGCTGCTGGCGCGTGACGACATCGCTGACATCATGGTCAATGGTGCCAAGCAGATCTTCATCGAAGTCAACGGCAAGGTCGAGGAGACCTCGATCCGGTTTCGTGACAACCAGCAATTGCTCAATGTCTGCCAGCGCATCGTCAGCCAGGTGGGCCGGCGCGTGGACGAATCCTCGCCGATCTGCGATGCGCGCCTTCCGGACGGTTCGCGCGTCAACGTGATTGCGCCGCCGCTTGCGATCGATGGGACCGCTCTCACCATCCGCAAATTCAAGAAGGACAAGCTTACGCTCGATCAACTGGTGAAGTTCGGGGCCATCTCACCTCCGGGTGCGGAGGTCCTCAAGATCATCGGGCGCGTTCGCTGCAATGTCATCATCTCGGGTGGCACGGGCTCGGGCAAGACGACGCTGCTGAACTGCCTGACCAACTATGTCGACCGCGACGAGCGTGTCATCACCTGCGAGGATTCGGCCGAGCTCCAGTTGCAGCAGCCGCATGTCGTGCGCCTGGAAACGCGTCCGCCCAACCTGGAAGGCGAGGGCGAGGTGACGATGCGCGATCTGGTGAAGAACTGCCTGCGCATGCGGCCTGAGCGCATCATCGTCGGCGAGGTGCGCGGACCCGAGGTCTTCGATCTGCTGCAGGCGATGAATACCGGCCATGACGGCTCGATGGGCACTATCCACTCCAACAGCCCGCGCGAATGCCTCAACCGTATCGAGTCGATGATCGCCATGGGCGGGTACAGCCTGCCGCAGAAGACGGTGCGCGAGATCATCGTCGGCTCGGTCGACGTCATCATCCAGGCCGCGCGCCTGCGTGACGGGTCGCGCCGCATCACCCACATCACCGAAGTGATCGGCATGGAGGGTGACGTCATCATCACCCAGGACCTCGTCGTCTACAACATCAAGGGCGAGGATGCGTCGGGACGGTTGCTTGGCGAACATGTGTCGACCGGCATCGGCAGGCCGCATTTCTGGGATCGTGCCCGCTATTACGGCGAGGAGCAGCGTCTGGCGCTGGCGCTGGAAGCCATGGAAAAGCAGGCGAACTGAAGGATTGGTTCCGATGTTCGGGTTTGACAATACGGTGCTGATGTTCATCCTGCTTGCCGGCCTCAGCGCCGGTGCAGTGGCCTATGCTTTCCTTGTCAAATCCATCGAAAACGAAAAGAAGGCTGGCAAGCGGCTCGAGACCATCAAGTATGCCGAAACCGACCACTCGGTCGTCAAGGCGGCCCGCGACCGTGTGAATGAAGCCGCCAAGCGCCGCAAGTCGGTGCAGGATTCCTTGAAGGAATTGGATGAGAAGCAGAAGGCCAGAAACAGGCACCTGAAGAAACCGCCCCTGCGGGTCCAGATGCGCCAAGCGGGCCTTCAACTGAGCATAGAGCGTTTCTACATCTATTCCGCCCTCTGCGGTCTGGCACTGACCTTCGTCGCTTTCCTGCTGGGGGCGCCAACGCTTGCGCTGCCGGGTGCCTTCGTTGCCGGTGTGTTCGGTATTCCGCGCTGGGTGGTGTCCTTTTTACGTGCGCGCCGGGTCAAGAAATTCCTGGATGAGTTCCCCAACGCACTGGATATCATCGTGCGTGCGGTCAAATCCGGCCTGCCGCTCAATGACGGCATAAGGCTGATCGCCAATGAGGCGCCCGAGCCGGTCAGGACTGAGTTCCGCAGGATCGTCGAGGGGCAGCAACTCGGCCTTGCCATTCCCGATGCGGCCATGCGCATGTCCGAGACCATGCCTTGCGCGGAAGCCGGCTTTTTCGGCATCGTCATCCAGATCCAAAGCCAGGCGGGCGGTAATCTTTCCGAAGCACTCGGCAATCTGTCCCGCGTCCTGCGCGACCGCAAGAAGATGAAGGCCAAAGTCCAGGCCCTGTCGATGGAGGCGAAGGCGTCGGCGGTCATCATCGGCGCGCTGCCATTCATCGTGGCCTTGCTGGTCTACCTGTCGAGCCCCAACTACATCATGCCGCTTTTCACCACGAGCACCGGCAATCTAATTCTCGGCATTGCCGGGATCTGGATGTCGATCGGCATCTTCGTGATGCGCAAGATGATGAACTTCGAGGTGTAGGCTGAGATGACAGACCAGATCGTCAAGTCGCTTACCGACCCGGCTTTCCTCATTGCGCTCCTGGTGGCCATCGCGGTTTTTGCCACGGTCTTTACGGTCATGCCCGCGCTGACAGGCGATCCGCTGAAGGCGCGCATGAAAACGGTTGCGCTGGAGCGCGATGAATTGCGCGCCAAGCAGCGGGCCCGGCTGGCCGCCGAGGCGGAACGGCGGCGCAAGGGCGGACTGCGGGAGGTCCAGTCCACCAGCATGCGCAACATCGTCGACCGTCTCGATCTGCGGCGGGCGCTGGCGGATGAAAACACGCTGAACAAGCTGAAGGTCGCCGGCTTTCGCGGCCAGAACCCGCTCACAAGGTTCCTTTTCTTCCGTCTGGTCCTACCGTTTGTCGGCCTTGCCCTGGCCGCCTTTTATGTGTTCGTGCTGGATGGCCTTCCCGACCGGCCGATGCTGATGAAGGTATTCGTCTGCATCATCGCCGCTTACGCCGGCTTCTATGCCCCGAATATCTATGTCAGCAACCGCGCCACCAAGCGCAAGCAATCGATCCAGATGGCGTGGCCCGATGCGCTCGACTTGATGCTGATCTGCGTCGAATCCGGCATGTCCGTGGAAGCTGCGTTGCGCAAGGTCGCCGACGAGATCGGCTCGCAGTCTGTCGACCTTGCCGAGGAACTCGTCCTTGCCAATGCCGAGTTGTCGTATCTGCAGGAGCGCAAGCAGGCCTATGACAATCTGGCGAGCCGTACCGGGTTGGAATCCGTCAAGGCCGTTGCGCAGGCTCTGGTTCAGGCTGAACGCTACGGCACGCCGGTCGCTCAGGCGCTGCGCGTGCTGGCCAATGAGAGCCGGGAAATGCGCATGAATGCCGCGGAGAAAAAAGCGGCAGCACTTCCCCCGAAACTTACCGTGCCGATGATCCTGTTTTTCCTGCCGGTTCTGTTCGCCGTCATTCTGGGTCCGGCCGGCATCCAGATCAGCGAGCGGGGCGGGTTCTGAAGGATCAGTCCCGCCGTAAGGCAGGGACCAGGCGGAAGACTGGTCCTGCTGCTATGCCAGCCCTACCGTTGCCTCTTGCGGCGAGCCGCAAAGATAGCTCAAGACAACATCCACCACGTGTTTGCGGCGTGCCTCCAGCCAATCCGGATCGGTCAGATCGGTCTGTAAGGTCCAGGACATCGTATATTTGTTGGCAAGATGCACCCAGCATAGGGAGAAGATGGTCAGCCAAAGCTGTGTGGGGTCCGGATTGCGGACGAATACTCCGGTTTCCCTGCCTTTCTTCAGCATGGCCTTGACCGAACTCGACAATCGCGTGGTCATTGCCGGCACCAGTTCGGACTGCTTTAGATACTGTGCCCGCAGGATATTCTCGTTCATCACGATGCTGATGAGATCGGGGTTCTTGGCGAAATGCTGGAACGTGAAATCAACCAGCCGCTCCAAGCCCAGGCGAGGGTCCTCCTCCTCGAGATGAAGGTCCTGTTCGGCGGCACGAACGGACCGATAGACCTCTTCGATGGCCGCAATGTAAAGCTGCTCCTTGTCGTTGAAATAATGATAGAGCATGCGCATGTTCGCGTTGGCCTGCTTCGCTATGTTTTCAACCCGGGCACCACTGAAGCCTTTGGCGGCGAATTCGCTGACGGCTGCATCGAGGATACGCCGGCGCGTTGCAACCGGGTCTCTCGGGACATAGGAGTGCTTGCGCTGGCCGCTCGCCTTCTTGCGTGTCTTCCTGGCGGCTTCCGTCTTAGCCTGCTTTCCTTCGTCAGTTCTGGCGGATTTCGTGGTCGGAGTGGTCGGCTTGTCCAATTGGGTTCCTCCTGCAACGGCTGGATGATCGGCTCATTCGCTCTTCATGGATCAACAGATCATTGAGCAACGATATTACGGGCTCGCGCACGCAACAGGTGTTTTTGAACCTTGCCGGTAGATGTCTTCGGCAAGGGGCCGAAGATGAATGTTTTCGGTATCTTGAATCGTGCCAGATTGCTGCGGCAAAATTCGATCAAGTCGGATTCACTGACTGTGTCCGCTCCCTCCTTTATGTCGATGAATGCGCAGGGATGCTCGCCCCACTTGCTGTCGGGTCTTGCCACGACGGCGGCTTCACGTACGGCCGGATGGCGGAAGAGGATCTCCTCGATCTCGACCGATGAGATATTCTCGCCACCCGAGATGATGACATCCTTGGCCCGGTCCTTGATCTCGATGTAGCCGTCGGGATGGCGCACCGCTAGGTCGCCGGTGTGGAACCATCCGCCGGCGAATGCCTCTCCAGTCGCCTTTTCGTTCTTGAGATAGCCCATCATCACCGTATTGCCGCGCAGCAAGATCTCGCCGATATCTTTGCCGTTGGCCTCGACCTCCAATCCGGAGGCCGGATCGGCGACGATCGCCTCCTGCATAGTGATCAGGCGAACGCCCTGCCGGGCCTTGTTCGTCATCTGGGTGTCGTAGGAAAGTGTGTTCCAGTCCCCCTGCCACTCGCAGATCAGGCTGGGGCCGGTGGTTTCGGTCAATCCATAGATATGCATGACTAGGAAGCCGAGTTTCTCCACCGCCGACATGACCGAAGTGGGAGGAGCCGATCCACCGGTCAGTATCCTTACAGAATGATCGAAACGGCTCTCCTCGTTGGCGGCTTCAGCCAGCATATTGAGCACGATCGGCGCTGCACTCAGATGTGTCACTGCTTCCCGACGGATGATGGCGTAGATCGCCTGGGGATCGATCTTGCGCAAGCAGACATGGGTTCCCCCGATCGCCGTAACCGCCCATGTATGGCTCCAGCCGTTGCAGTGGAACATCGGCAGTGTCCAGAGGTAGACGCTTTGGTCATCGAGATGCGCGGCAAGCACATTTCCGAGCGTGTTCAGGTAGGCGCCACGGTGGTGGCAGACGACTCCCTTTGGATCGCCTGTCGTCCCTGACGTATAGCCGAGGCTGATGGGCGACCATTCGTCCGTGATCCTGTCCAGGGACGCTATCGGCTCTGCTTTCTGGAGAAACGCCTCGTATTCCTCCTCTTCATCGTCGAAAGGCGCAGCTTCATGCCCGATGACCACTAGGGGTACCGAGAGTCCCACGGCTGCCCTCGCCTGACGGATCAGCGCCAAATATTCGCTATCCACCAGCACGATCTTCGCATTGCCATGCCGCAGGCAGAAACCGAGAGTGGCCGCATCCATACGGGTGTTGAGCGCATTGAGTACGGCCCCGGCCATCGGCACTCCGTAATGCGCTTCGAGCATTCCCACCACGTTCGGCGCAATGATTGCGACGGTATCACCTTGTTGAATACCGCGGTTGATCAACGCGGAGGCCAGCCTGCGGCAACGCTCGTCGAACTGCCGGTAGCTGAAGCGCCTCTCACCATCGATTACTGCCGTTTTTTCGGGGTAGACCGCTGCAGCCCGGGTTAGAAATGAGACCGGGGTGAGCGGCGCATAATTGGCTTCGCACCGTTCCAGGTCTCCATAGGCATTGCTCAGCATCTTTTCTCCCGGTGGGCCCAATTCCAATGCACACGATACAATCGAATTGCATAATAAGTAAGAATTTTTTTCATAGCGGCAGATTGCCCTAGGGGAAGCCGAAATTTCAATTAAATCAGCAGGTTTCGGTTGCGTCTGCCGGCTGATCCGTTTCGCATATAATCGCCGGAAGCCTCTGGAGGTGATTGACACCATTTTTTGTAAGTGTTTTATTACTTAGTGACTGCAGGGAGGAGAAGCCGCATGTCCAAACTTACGAAAATGGCGCTTATTGCGTCTGTTTTGGCTTGTTC
>JBARWP010000079.1:0-35208 GCA_049646905.1 Pseudaminobacter sp.
CATCCTGTCCGAGACTGGATCGGTCGTTGCCGACGCCGTATTCGACCGTCCATCCGATCGCGCCCGCATCGAAAAGGTTGCCGCTGAACGTGGCGTGCCTTTTCAAGGTGTATGGCTGGCCGCCGGCCCGGACGTGCTGTGGCAGCGGGTCAAGCACCGTTCCGGCGGCCCATCGGATGCCACCGTGGATGTCTTGTCACAGCAACTGCAAAGGCATCCGGGAATGGTCAACTGGCACAGGCTCGATGCTGCGCGCTACCCCGAAGAGATCGTTTCCGAAATCCTCGCCCTGCCCCCGGCTGGTATAAAGTCGGTCCGCAGCAGCTAAGGTAATGAAGACAGACAATATCGCGCACAATTCAATTCCACTCGCCAACCCCAGCAGGAGAGACCTATGTACAAGCATATTCTGATTGCAACCGATGGTTCGGAACTGGCGCAAAAAGGCGTCGAGCAGGGCCTGGCGCTGGCCGCAAGGCTCGGCGCCAAGGCAACCGTCCTGAGCGTCACCGAACCCCTGCAGCCGGCCGTAGCACGGGCGGCGTTGGAAGGTGGCATCGATGATCCGGTGGCCCGCTACGACCAGCAGATCGACGACGCCATGAAGGAACGCTATCAAGCAATCGAGGAGAGCGCCTCCCGTCACGGCGCTACTGTGGAACTGTTGCACGAGGTGGACGAATTTCCCGCCGAGGCCATTGTCAGGGTGGCCAAGCTGAAGGGCCACGACCTCATCGTGATGTCCTCTCATGGCCGGCGCGGCATACAGAAGATGTTGCTTGGCAGCCAGACGTCCGAAGTTCTGACGCACACGACGGTTCCCGTGCTGGTCATCAGATAGTCGGGACCGGACAAAAGACCGATTTTTCAAGTTATTGGAGCGCCGTGCATCTGACTGGATGCACGGCGCTTTCGCGTCGTTTCTACGCTACGGTGCCGACTTTGCGGACAGCGGACCCTTTCGCGAAGAAAAGCCGGTCTACCACCTTGCTCAGTTCCCTCAACCACAGCACAGAGCTCGCGGTAGCCGTGCAAAGCAACCAGTCTTGCAGACTGAGTTCCACCGTGGAGAACGCAGCCTGCAGGAATGGCGCATAGATAACCGCGGCATGGAGCGAAAGCGAGAAGCCTATGGCCAGCCACAGCCAGCGGTTTGCGAACAGGCCATAAAACGCACTCCGCTTGTCAGAGCGGGCATTGAAGACATTGAAGAGTTGGAACAGCGTCAGCGTCGTGAAGGCCATTGTGCGGGCATAGTCGATGCTGCCGTTCCCTTCGATCAGGCCGCCGGGCAGCGCGGCATCGAATACCGCAAGTGTTCCTACGGCCATCACGATGCCAACGAAACCTATGCCGATCCACATGCGGCGCGTGATGACCCCTTCATCACGCGGGCGGGGCGGTAGCGTCATGGTATGGCTGCCAATGGGATCGATGCCCAGGGCAAGCGCCGGCGCACCATCGGTAACCAGGTTGATCCAGAGAATCTGGGTGGCCAGGAGCGGCAGCATCAAGCCGCCCTCCGAGCCCATGGATATCCCGATCTGCCCGGCCAGCAGCACGGCGAGGAACATGGTCATGACCTCGCCGACGTTGGAGGACAACAGGTAGCGCAGGAACTTGCGGATATTGGAAAAGATCCCCCGCCCCTCCTCAACCGCTGCGACGATCGTGGCGAAATTGTCATCCGCCAGCACCATGTCGGCTTCCGCCTTGGCAACGTCCGTGCCCGTGATCCCCATCGCGATGCCGATATCGGCAACCTTCAGGGCGGGGGCGTCGTTGACCCCATCGCCTGTCATCGCGACGGTCGCGCCCTGATGCTGCAGGGCATGCACGATCCTGAGCTTGTGAGCGGGATCGACGCGCGCATAGACGGATATCTCGCGCACCGTCCGATCGAGCACTTCATCCGGCATCTGTGCCAGTTCCGCTCCAGAAACCGCACGGCCATCATCGGCAATGCCAAGCTCCCGGGCGATAACGGAGGCTGTGCCGGGATGATCGCCGGTGATCATGACAGGGCGGATACCGGCAGCCCTGGCGGTCGCCACGGCCTGCCGTGCCTCCTCGCGCGGCGGGTCGATCATGCCAAGCAGCCCAAGGAAGACGAGGTCGTGCTCGATCTCGCCATCAAATGGCTCGTGTTCGGCCGCGCGAGCAGGAAGCGAGCGAAACGCTACACCCAGCGTGCGTAGCGCGTCGCGGGTCAGGATCTCGTTCGCATGCAGGATCTGCGCGCGCCTTTCGGCCGTCAGCGGCCTGGCCTCCTCGCCAACGAGTTCGTATGAGCAGCGCGCAAGCAGAATGTCCGGCGCACCCTTGGTGAATGCGCGCAAGCTATCCGCACGCTCTTCGTCGGTATGCACGGTGCTCATCAGCTTGCGCTCGGAGGAAAACGGTATTTCCCCTACCCGCTCGAAGCGGGCATCCAATGCCTCGGCTTCCAGCCCCGTTTTTCGGGCAGCGACGATCAAGGCACCCTCTGTCGGATCGCCCTGTACGGACCATTGGCCGTCACGACTCTGGAGAACAGCGTTGTTGGCGCGATCGGCCGCTGCAAGTGCACGCACGACCTCTGATCGCAGTGCGCTGTTTGTCGTGGCGTCAAGGGACGGGAACACTTCTCCCTCAGGCGCGTATCCCGATCCGCTGAGATCGACATGACCGCTCGCCGTCACGAGCCGGCGTACCATCATTTCGTTTCTGGTGAGAGTACCCGTCTTGTCGGATGCGATGACGTCGGCCGAACCGAGGGTCTCGACGGCGGCAAGCCGCCGCACGATGGCGTTGCGCTTCGCCATGCGCTGGACGCCCAGCGAAAGCACCGCTGTCACTACGGCGGGTAGCCCTTCGGGTACCGCAGCGACGGCGAGGGCCACGCCGAGGATGAAAACGTCGAACAGTGCGGAAGCCCCGCTGATGTCCGATATGAGCATGATCGAGCCGACCATGACCGCCGCAATGACGACCACAGCCGAGCCGAGCAGCTTGCCGACACGGCCGAGTTCCTTTTGCAAGGGCGTGCCGTCATCCGGCGCCGCCTCCAGCATATCGGCGATGCGGCCCATCTCCGTCTGCATGCCGGTGGCTGTGACGACCGCGCGCCCTCGTCCTCGGACCACCGCGGTGCCGCTGAACAACATGTTGCGGCGATCGCCAAGGATCGTTGCGGCAGGGAGAACGGAAGCCTGCTTGGAAACAGGGAGGCTTTCGCCGGTGAGCGAGGCTTCCGCTGCCTGCAGCGCATTGGCCTCGATCACACGAGCATCAGCCGGAACGGTATCCCCTTCCTCCATGACAAGGATGTCGCCGGGGACGACGAAGGCGGACTCGATGCGGCCCTGTATTCCGGCACGCATGACGGTTGCCTGCGGCGCCGACATCTGGCGCAGCGCCTGGACCGCGTTCTCGGCGCGAGCCTGCTGAACATAGCCCATGACGGCGTTCAGGAAGACGATCCCCAGGATCGCCATAGCCTCGTAGGGTAGCGAGGAATCACGCTCGATGAACCATAGGCCGGCGGAGATCAGCGCGGCGACGATGAGGAGCAGAACGAGGACGTCGTTGAACTGGGCAAGGAGCCTGCGCCATGCGCGAACCGGCTCCTCTTCCTGCAACTCATTGCGCCCATATCGCTCGAGACGCTGTTGCGCTTCTTCTTCCGTCAGCCCGCTTCGCGGATCGGTGGAGAGCAAAGCCAATACCCGGTCCGCCGAAAGGCTGTGTGGCGGACCTGTCTCCGGTAGGCGGCTATCCAGCGTTTCTGTCGTCATCTCCATTCAACACCGCCACCATCGTTAGACCGATAAGGATCGGCGGCATGCCGACGACGGCGGCAAGCCAGGAGCTGGGTGAGGAACTCCACCTGCCTACCAGCGCTACGGCCCCGGTGAGACAGCGGGCCAGCGGGGTCACGGCATGCCCGGTGTCATCCACTTCCGGGAGGTGGTATCGAACCAGGCCCAATGGGCTTTGGAATGCCGGTCATGCCTTGGCAAGGGCAGCCTCGATCGCGTCGAGCGAATGCCTGGTGAGGTCCTTCGGAAGTTCGCCGACCAGCTTCGACTTGACGGCATCATGGAAGTGGCGGCGCATTTCTCCGAGCGTGCGTGGATCGGCGACCACATAGAGGGAGCCGATTGTGCCGTCGATCGCCTGCCGGTTCAGGTAAGCTGCTGCCTCGGCTGCAAAATCATCTTCCTCCAGCCGCGCATCATCGGGATTGGCCGAGGTACTTCTATGGCGCACGCCCGAGCCCCAATTGCCGGCCTCGATCTCCGGCACATCCAGCACCGCCAACCTTATGTTGGGCTCCATGCCCTTGTTTCGGAAGAGCCTCAGTTTGCGGCCATTCGCGACGGCCACGGTCGTATCGTTTGGGAGGATCATTTCACTTCTGCTTTCAAGCTTTCAAGCGTTCAATCGTCTATCCACATCAATGCGAAAGGAGGACCGGCATCAGCAGGTCGGCCAGCACGCCTTGTGTTGCCCCGCCCAGCACGAAATCGCGCAGCCGGGAATGTCCATAGCCGCCCATGACAAGCAGCCGGCCGCCCTTCTCGATGGCCGTCTGCTGAAGCGTCTCAGCAATCGGGCAATCCTGCGCCTTGATCTCCACGGCCTCGGCGTTCAGGCCACGCGCACGCAATGCGATGGCAAGATGCTCGCCTGAGCCCTTCTCCTTCAGCGGCTTCTCGTCGACAACGGTAAGGACGGATATGCGCGTAGCGCGCTCCAGGAACAGGTGGGCGTCGGCAACCGCACGTGCGGCGACACGGCTGCCGTCCCAGGCAATGGCGACGTGATCCAGGGGAGAAGCCTCCCACAGTTCCGGCAACAGGATTGTCGGCTTTCCGGAGCCAAAGACGACGGCTTCGGCGGTCGCACGCGATGTCATATTGCCTGCTTCCCAGCCCACAAGGCTCAGATCGCCATAGCGGGCATGCAGTGCTGCGGTATCTCCGAGTGCAGGAATTGGAACGGCAAGCGCCTCCGTGGTGACTTCCACACCTGCTGCAATTGCCTTCTCCTTAAGAGTGGCAAGCAGATGCTGCCCACGCTGCCGGCTGGCTGCTTCAGCCTGGCGGATCAGTTCGGGAGTGTTGAGCAGCACCCTGGAAAGCGCGTTGGATACATCGGGGATATCGGCATTGATCGCAACCGCGTGGATCGTCGCACCGATCTCATTGGCAACAAAAACCGCATGCTCGCCGAATACATCCGCATTTGCTTCCGGATAGGTGACGAAGGGAACGAATGCCTGGAGCTTCAAGGTATTTCTCCTTTTGAGAGGTATGGCAGTTCGGCTGCCGGAAAGGATCGGTGGTTCCTTGATAGTGCGGCCGGCTATATGGTGCCTTGATCTCCCTCAAACTGCGCGACCACTGGATCGAATGCACGGGGCACGACGAGCCGGCGCATGGTTTGACTGGCATCAAGGCCGAAATGGCCATTGGGTGCTGAATTGTCCTCTGACCCAACGGAGGCCGTGGCAATGATCTACAATACTATCATGGTGCATCTGGATATAGACCTGCCGGCAACACCCCGGCTCGCATTTGCCTGGGATATCGCAAACCGATTCGACGCAGATCTCATCGCCTTTTCAGCCGCCGACCCGCATCTTGTCGCCTCTGGCGATCTCGATGGGAGTGCTGCGGTGGAAGCGGTGCGGCAGCAGGTCGAACAGATCGAAGAACGGCTAAGGGATCTGAAATCCGAATTCGACAGCTTTGCGCAGGATAACAACAAGATGTCCTGGCGGGAGACGGTAGGTGACCCTACCCGGCACCTGGCAGTGCATGCCCGTGCTGCCGACCTGGTCATTACCGGACCGGGTAACGACAAAAGCCCGAGCCGCCTGCGCACGATAGATCCGGGCGACCTCATACTTTCCGCCGGCCGGCCGATCCTGTTCGCCAATGAAGACTATCGTCCAATGACCGCAGAAAACATCCTGGTCGCCTGGAAGGACACCCGCGAGGCCCGTCGTGCAGTGGTCGACGCAATGCCGTTTCTTACCGGCGCCCGCCGCGTTCTCGTCGCGGCGACAGAAGAGGACGACAGGACGCTGGCCCGCAGCAGTGCGGCCGATATGGTGCGCTTTCTGATGAAGCACGGTGTCAAGGCACACTCGAATATATCGGATCTGGGGCGGGCCGATACGACCGAGACCCTGCTGGAACTGGCCGTGGAGTTCGGCGCGGATCTCACGGTCTCCGGCGGCTATGGCCACAGCCGGCTGCGCGAATGGATATTCGGCGGCGTGACGCGTGGCCTGCTGAAGGACGGCTCAATCAACCGACTGATCAGCAACTAGAACCGATAGACATTCAGGGGTTGGGGCGAGCAAAACCCGTCCAATTCGAAATGGTGGGCTGCGATGCGGAATGGATGATTTTGCCATATCCACTCAAATCAGCTCGCCGGTTCAGCAAGAGGAACATCGAACTCGGGCAAGCCCGAGTTCGATGGGGACGTAGCGAAATTTCGATAGCGGTCGGATCGCGTTCAGGCAGCCATGTCTTGCAACAGCTGCCACTTCACCAGTTCGACCCTGCGCAGACTCGGCAACCTGATGACCCCCTTCTGCTTGAGCTTGGAGAAGGCGCGCGAAACAGTCTCGATGGTCAGGCCAAGATAGTCGGCAATGTCCGTCCGGGACATTGGCAGTTCGACCTGCTGCAATCCACCTTGGCGCTCGGACATATCCACCAGGAAAGCTGCAATCCGTTCCATGGCGTTCTGACGACCCAGCACCAGAAGATGCTCCTGTGCCCTCACCAGGCCCTCAAGCACCATCGGAAGGAGTTCGCCAGCGAGTTCACCGCTGGCGGACGACATATGCAGCGGCCGGATACCGGTGGCGCAAATGGCCTCGGCAAAGAAATGGTGTAGCTCGTCCGCTTCGAAGCCGAATATCTCGCCAGCAAGATGAAAGGCAGAAATCTGACGGCGTCCATCGGCGAGGAGGCGATATACACGCACGGCACCGAATTCGACCCTGTAGAGGCCCCGGCATTTTTCGCCTTGCGCGTAGATCTCGGCACCTGCCGGGAAGAAGCTGGGGAGCGATACGCCCGATGGTGTACGAACCACCCGTCCATTGAGGAATGCACTACGTGAATAATTTGAAACCGTCGAAAATTCCGGATTGGTCATGATCGTCTCCCACTTCTGGTAAATGATCAATGGCGCGAATCCGGCCAGACCGAAATTCGGTTAGGTCCGTACGGGAATCTACTTAGTCATGCGGTGCCGCACTGATCTTGCGAACCGCATCGATGAGCGGTTCCCCCAGAAACGGCTTCATCAAAGGGGTAACGCAAGGCATGTCGGGCGCAGGCCGAAACAGGCTCACCAGCAGGATGACCGGCTTGGCAAAATTGTTGAACTGTTCACTGGCCTGCGTCCAGTTGTCGATCGCATTGTCGTCAACAACGGCGCAAATGGCCCTTCGGGCATAAAGGGAGGCAAAGGCGTCTAACGTATAGAGATGGGAATCAACCCTGAAACCCGCACTCTTCAGGACGAATTCAAGTGAATGCCTAAGGCCCGCATCTGCTGCGGCGACAAGCACCATATCGGACCTGGTCATCTAAGAGTCTCCGCGGATCTTGTCTCGGCCGGACTCGATCAACACGGGTCATTTCACGCGATTTAAAGGCTTGCGCATTGCGGCAGATCAAGGAGCAAAGGGGGCTTTGCCGTGTTAGCCGTCTGACAATCTTCGTAAGGAATTCGCCGTGGTTGCCGGGTCGGAAGCTAAGTTACATCTGTTTGTCCGCAAAGTTGACGGCAAGCGACATGCGTACCAGTTCCGGAAGGTTTTTCGCCTGCATCTTGGACATGATGTTGGCGCGATGGACCTCGACGGTTCGCGGGCTGATATTGAGATCATAGGCGATCGACTTGTTGGGGAGGCCCGCGACGATGGCAGTGAGGACCTGGCGCTCCCGATCAGACAGTTGCGCAAGGCGGGATTGGACCGCTGCAACATCCTCAACGGTTTCGATCCTGTCCAGGCGGCTCGCGGCACGTTTGATGGCCTCGACCAGAACCTCATCCTGGAACGGCTTTTCGATGAAATCGACCGCACCGGCCTTCATCGCAGCCACCGCCATCGGTACATCGCCATGGCCGGTGATGACCACAGCAGGAACCTGCACCCCGGTCTCATTCAGCTTCTCCAGCAATTCGACGCCGTTCATCTCAGGCATCCTCAAATCCGTCACCAGGCAGGCCTTGCCAATGCCCGGAACGGCGGCCAGAAAGCTCGTCGCGCGATCGTGAACGCGCACGGTGAAGCCCATCATGGTCAGCAGGAAGGCAAGCGACTTACGAACCGGCTCTTCATCATCCACGACATGGACGACGTAGTCATCAATCTGCATGGGCAGCCTCTTTGATTGCCGCAGGCAGCAAGAAGCGGAAGGTCGTCCCGCCCCCGTCATTGCGTGTGGCCGAGATCGTGCCGCCATGGGCCTCTATGATGCGCCGGGAAATCGAAAGGCCGATACCCATGCCATTCGCCTTGCTGGTGACGAAGGGCTGGAAGAGACGTGCGGCAATATCCTCCGGAATTCCAAGCCCCGTATCGACCACTTCAACCACGACAAGACCATCACTGTCGCGCAACGTACGCACAATCAGTTCGCGCGGCTCAGTGTCGCGCATGGCCTCCATGGCATTGCGCATCAGATTGATCAAGACCTGCTGGATCTGGACCCGGTCCACCAGCACATCCCTGACGTCGGAAGCAAACTCGAAGACCGTGCGCACGCCCTGCTCGCGCGAACCCACAAGCGCCAGGGCTCCCGCCTCCTCGATCAGCTTGCGTATGTCCTGGGACGATTTCTCGCTCTCGCCACGCACGACAAACTCCCGCAGGTTGCGGATGATGCCACCTGCACGCAAGGACTGGCTGGCGGTTTCCTCCAGTGCATCCTTGAGACGTTCGGCCGCAATGCCGTCAATATCCTTCAGAAGGCGAACACAGCCTTGCGAATAGTTTGCGATTGCCGCCAGCGGCTGGTTGAGCTCGTGCGCCAGTGTGGATGCCATCTCTCCAAGCTCGCTCAGACGCGCCAGGCGAGCCAATTCGCCCTGAACCTCCTGCAGACGCGCCTCGGACTGTTCGCGTTCGGTCAGATCCCGCACAAAACCCGTGAAAAAGGTATGGCCAGCGGATTGCATCTCGCCAACCGCAAGCTTCATCGAGAAGGTGGACCCATCCTTCCTGCGCCCGACAACGACACGATCGACACCGATGATCCGCCTTTCTCCCGTTGTAAGATAGCGCCGGATATAGCCGTCATGCTCGCCCTGATAGGGCTCCGGCATCAGCATCCTCACATTCTTGCCGATCACCTCGTCCTTGGCATAGCCGAACTGGCGAACTGCCGCAGCACTGAAGGAGGTGATCTGCCCGCGATCATCGATCACGATCGTCGCATCGGGAACCGTATCGAGGATTGAGCGCAAATGCGCCTCGCTCGCCCTCAAGGTCTCTTCGATCCTGTCGAGTACCCGGCGGGCATGATGAAGCATCTCGCCCATCCAGGCGATTACAAGCCCGACAAGGGCGAAGACCGTTATCTGCACCCAGAATGTCGGGTCCGAACTGGCGATGAGGAAGGAGCCGGCAATCGAAAGGGCTAGCGCGAGAAGGCCCGGTCCTATGCCGCCGAGAATAGCCGCGATAAGGATAGCGGGAACGAAAAGGATGAAGAGCGCCGTATTTCCGAGTGTACCCTGCAAAGGAAGCCTGATGGCAAACGCAACGGCCACTGCCGCTGCTGCCAGGAGGTAGCCAACCGCGCCTTCAAACCGTTTGGAAAAGACTGCCTGAAGCAGCCAACCTTGCAATCCCTGTATATCCCGAGCCGGCATAGTATCCCCACCTGGGAAAACAGCATCGCCAACGCCATGTCAAAGCATCCGGCGTGCCGCGGTGTATCGGCGGCACGGTCCTGCGCAAAGGAGGGCATTGTTGACCGATACTTAAACTACATTCGGCCGGATTGGAATAAAAGTCGACGCAGCGACGCAGGCCGTTCGTTCGCTATCTGCTGTCCTGCCCAGGCGGCACCGCCAGCACCCTTCTTGACCGGCATCAAGGAAATATCCGGTACAGTTCGTCAAGGGATGATGGCACAATTCCTCGGAGGTAGAATTGGTGAGCATTCCGATATTCGCCGCCCGTGACGTGACGAAGGTCTATCGCTCCGGCGAGGTGGAGGTCCACGCATTGCGCGGCGTCGACCTCGAACTGTTCGAAGGCGAGACGGCGGTGCTGCTCGGCCCTTCCGGTTCGGGCAAGTCGACGCTGCTGAACATTATGGGCGGGCTCGACCAGGCCACGTCAGGCACCGTACGCTTCCGCGAGCAGGAACTCGCCACCTGCTCGGAGGGTCAGCTCACGCGCTATCGACGCGACCATGTCGGCTTCGTCTTTCAATTCTACAACTTGATCCCCAGCCTTACGGCCTGGGAGAATGTCGCGCTCGTCACGGAGATCGCCCGTGATCCCATGACGCCGGATGCCGCGCTGGAGATGGTGGGCCTGCAAGAGCGCATGACACATTTTCCGGCGCAACTCTCCGGCGGAGAACAACAGCGCGTGGCGATTGCACGTGCCATCGCCAAACGGCCGGAAGTACTACTTTGCGACGAACCGACCGGCGCGTTGGATTCCAAGACCGGCATTCTGGTGCTGGAGGCGCTTTGGCGCATCAGCGACGAACTCAAGACCACAATGGCCATAATCACCCACAATGCGGGCATCCGGCAGATCGCGCATCGCGTCTTCACCTTCCGTGACGGACGGATCGTGGAAGCGCATACCAATGAAGTCCGGGCGCGGCCCGCCGATGTGAGCTGGTAACGGCATGGCCATGCTCGACCGCAAGCTCATGCGCGATATCGCCCGGTTGTGGGCGCAAGTGCTGGCCATTGCGCTCGTCATGGCTTGCGGCGTGGCCACCATCGTGATCGCTGTCGGCGCCTATCGTTCGCTGGAGGAGACGCGCACGGCTTTCTACGACCGCTATCGCTTTGCCCATGTGTTCGCGTCGGCTACCCGTGCCCCGCTTCATCTGAAGGAACGCTTCGCGGCAATCCCCGGCGTCAGTGGAGTCGAACTCAGAGTCGTGCGGCCGGTGCTCCTGGACATCGTCGGCATGGCCGAGCCTGCAACCGGTATCGCCGTCTCCATCCCCGACCGCGGCGAAGCGGCCGTCAACCGGCTCTATCTGCGTATCGGCCGATTTCCAGATCCTGGCCGCACCAGCGAGGTGGCTGTCACCGAACCGTTTGCAAACGCCCACGGCATGCGACCGGGCAGTCGTTTCGATGCAATCCTGAGTGGACAAAAACACACGCTCACCGTCACCGGCATCGTGCTTTCGCCCGAATATGTCTACGCGATCGGCCCCGGCGACTTCGTGCCCGACCAGCGCCGCTTCGGTGTCCTTTTCATGCCGCGCTCGGCGATAGCCGGCCCGTTCGATATGGAAGGCGCCTTCGATGATGTGGTGCTGCGCATACAGCGCGGCGCGGCCACGGCGACTGTCGTCGATGCGGTGGACACACTTCTCAAGCCTTACGGCGGAACGGGCGCCTATGACCGCGCTGACCAGATCTCGCACGCCTTTCTCGATACCGAGTTAGTGAGCCTGCGCGCCATGGCCTCTGTCGCCCCGCCGATCTTCCTCTTCGTCGCCGCCTTCCTGGTCAATATGATCCTTTCGCGGCTCGTCACGCTGGAGCGCGAGCAGATCGGCCTGCTGAAAGCGGTCGGCTACAGCCGCATGGCAATCGTCTGGCACTACGCCAAGCTGACACTGGTGATCGCGGCGATCGGCGTCTTCATCGGAGCGGTCGTCGGCAGGTGGATGGGCCGGGCGATGACGCGGCTTTACGCCGAGTTCTACACCTTCCCTTTCCTCATCTTCCGGGAGAGTTTCGATCTTTACGCCATTGCCGCCGGGGTTACGGCGCTGGCCGCGCTGGCGGGAGCCACCCGCGCTATCTGGAGTGTCGTGTCGTTGCCGCCGGCAGTCGCCATGCAGCCGCCGGCACCCACCCGCTACCGTTCCATCCTGTCGGGCATGGGCCGTCATCTCCAGCTATTTTCCCAGCTTACCATCATGGCACTTCGCCATCTGCTGCGCTGGCCGGTCAGGACGCTGATGACCACATTAGGCACTTCGCTTTCCGTAGCACTCCTCATCACCGCCACGTTCAGCTTCGATTCCGTCGATTATCTCATCGACACGGTGTTCTTCCATGCCGAACGGCAGGATGCGACCCTGACCTTCGCGACCGAGCGTGCCCCTTCCGCGCTCCAGGCGGTAGCAGCGATGCCTGGCATCTTGCGTAGCGAACCGTTCCGTTCCACCCCGGTGATCCTCCGCAACGGTCTGCGGGAACGCCGCTTGGCCATCACCGGGGTGCCCCAGGGCGCAGACCTGTCGCGCAGCCTCGATCGGCAACTCAACCCGGTCCAGCCCTCCGAAGCGGGCCTGCTGGTTTCCGACTATGTTGCCGATCTGCTTAAGCTGCGCATCGGTGACAAGGTCGAAGTCGAGCTTCTGGCGAAGGACCGACGTATCGTTTCGGTACCCGTGACGGGCATCGTGCACAGCTATATGGGCCTGTCAGTCCACATGCGCAGCGAAGCACTTGACCGGTTGCTGGGGGATGGCCCGCGTCTTTCCGGCGTGCGGGTCTCGATCGACCCCCTCGCGCTGACATCACTCTACACAAGCGTGAAGAACACGCCGGCCATCGCATCCATTGCGCTTCAAGGGATATCGCGCGAGCGCTTTCGCGACACGATAGCCCAGAACATCACGACGATGACCATGGTCTATGTCGGCCTCGCCTTCATCATAACTTTCGGCGTCATCTACAATTCGGCCCGCATCCAGCTTTCCGAACGAGCTCGCGAACTCGCCAGCCTGCGAGTCCTGGGTTTCACACGCGCCGAGGTGTCGGGCGTGCTGCTGCTCGAACTCGGCGTCATCGTCGCCCTTGCACAGCCGCTGGGCTGGATGCTCGGCTATGGCTTTTCATGGGCGATGGTGGAAGGGATGGCGAGCGATCTCTTCCGCATCCCCTTCGTGGTCGAACCTGCCACCTTCGCCATCGCCAGCCTGATCGTATTGGCCACCGCCGGATTTTCCGCGCTGATCGTTCGCCGCCGTGTGGATCGGCTGGATCTGGTACGGGTCCTCAAGACGAGGGAATGAGATATGAAAGGCCAATGGATCAAACGCGCCGGGCTTGGGGGGCTAGCTGTTGCGGTCATCGCCGGCTTTGCCTGGGCCCTGCGCGAACAGCCGGCGCTCGTCGACATCGCCGAAGTGGTAGAGGCACCGATGCGTGTCAGCGTGCGCGAGGAGGGCGTGACACGCGTGCGCGACATCTACACGGTTTCCGCACCGATTGCCGGGCACCTCACTCGCACCGTGTTGCACGAGGGCGACCGGGTCGAAGCCGGCAAGAGCGTCGTCGCCTCGATCCACCCGCTCGACCCGCCGCTGATCGACCGCCGCACCGAGGCGGAACTGCTTACTGCCCGCGATGCAGCCAACGCGGCCATCGGCCTGGCCGAGGTCGAGTTGAGCCGAGCCGAAATTGCCCTCAAGCTGGTCGAGGAAGAGCGGGCTCGCGCACTCAGGCTGTATGGCCCCGGCATCATCTCGGAAAGCACGCTGGAGAAGGTCACCAATGAGGTCGACATTCGCCGGGCGGCGGTCGAGGCCGCTAAGGCCACGATCCGGGTCCGCCAGGCGGAACTGGCGAATGCCGAGGCCCGGTTGTTGCAGCCCGAGCCCACCGATCCCAAGGGGGAGAGTTGCTGCGTCAACCTCGTTGCCCCGGTCGACGGCACCGTGCTCTCGATGCTTGTCCGTTCCGAGCAGGCCGTTTCCGCCGGCACGCGCATTGCCGAGATCGGCGATACCTCCGATCTCGAGATCGTGGTCGACCTGTTGTCTGCCGATGCAGTGAGAATTCACCCCGGAACCCGGGCGCTCATCAAGGATTGGGGAGGAGAAGAAGCTCTTGCGGCTACCGTAAGGCGCGTCGATCCGGCCGGCTTCACCAAGGTCTCCGCCCTCGGCATCGAGGAGCAACGCGTGAATGCCGTGCTCGACCTCGACCAGCCGGAGAAAGGGCTCGGCCACGCTTACCGGGTGTTTGCAGAGATAGCCGTGTGGGAATGCGACCGCTGCCTCCAGGTGCCGATCGGCGCGCTTTTCCGCAGCGGCGCCCGCTGGAGCGTCTTTGTCGTTGCGAATGATCGACTGCAACGTACCGAAGTCGATATCGGCCGCATGAACGACGAGGTCGCGCAGGTCCTTGGCGGCCTTGCCGCCGGCGCTGCCGTCGTGCTCCATCCCGGCGACACGCTAGAGGACGGCAGCCTGGTCGCCCCACGCGACCAAGGGGATCCAGCCAGGTGATCGCTTGATGTCGATCAATGCAAGGCATCCATAGCACCCGCATGCTTTGTGGGCCGCGAGACTACATGGGACATTGAATATGAGAGTCCGCTCGCTCAGTGCTCTCGAATGCACCAAGCTTCTGACGTCCAGCCGCCTCGGGCGCCTGGCCTGTGCCAAGGATGGCTTTCCCTATGTCGTGCCGATCTATTTCGCCTATACCCGCAACCACCTTTATTCCTTCTCCATGATCGGCAAGAAGATCGACTGGATGCGTGCCAATCCACAGGTCTCGATCCTTGTCGAGGAGCACGGAGAAGGGCGAGAATGGCGAAGCGTCATCGTCGACGGGCGCTATGAGGAACTGCCTGACCGGATAGGCCATAAACAGGAAAGGGATCATGCCTGGTCCCTGCTCAGCCGACATACCGACTGGTGGGAACCCGGTTCCCTCAAGCCTGTAACCCCGCCTTTATCCAGCCACTCCGATCATGTTTTCTTTCGGATTCAGATTGAGGAGCTTTCCGGACGTGAAGCCAGGGAAGACATGTAGCAGGCATCCTCGAACCGGATTTGACTCAGCGCAAGGCGCCCGCACCGGCGCCGGCACAAATGATAGCCAGGATTAAGTTCAATAACCGCCGTAGGTGACGTGCCATGGCCTTCAAGACAATTCTGACAGTGCTCGATCCCGACCTTGGCGACAGCGATCTGAAGCTGGTCGCAGCGCTGTGTGAAGAGATCGAAGCCCATCTTGCAGTCCTCGTCGTAGCGCTTGCCGCGCCACCGCCGGTTGGGGCCTATGCGGCCGCCTTGTCGGCCCCCTGGCTTGAAGAAAGACAGGCTGACATCGAGAAGCTGCAGCAGCGGGTGGCGAAGGTCTCGGCCCTGCTTGCAGCGAGCCCGATTTCGTCCGACCTTTCCAGCGAGTATCCGGAAACGGCATGGGCGGACGAGGTCATCGGCCGACGCGCGCGCTATGCGGACATCACGGTTCTCGGACCGGAAATGCTGTCACGAGGCACGCTGAAGAGCAAGGTAGCGGAAGGCGTGCTGTTTTCCTCTGGAAAGCCGCTTCTGCTGATCCCCAAAGGTGCGCCGCCGACACTGAGCCCGAGGCGGATCATCGTGGGCTGGGACTGGCGCATCGAAGCCTCCAGGGCGGTCGCGCAATCACTGGACCTGCTGGTGGCCGCAGAGGAGGTCCGCCTTGTCCTGGTCGATCCGATCGAGGGCGAAGACAGGCACGGCGCAGAACCGGGCGCGGACATGGCAATGTATCTGGCGCGTCACGGCGCCAAGGTAACGGTCGATCGCCTGCCGAGCCAGGGCCGAGCGGTGGCGGCTGTACTGCACCAGCATGCCATCGACACCTCCGCCGATCTGCTGGTCATGGGTGCTTACGGGCATTCCAGGCTGCACGAGTGGATTTTCGGCGGCGTCACGAGGTCGATGCTGGAGGAACCGCCACTGCCGGTATTCCTTGCACGCTGACGCAGCATAGTCTCCTTAATCCAGGTCGAGGGTAACGAACATCACCCCCTGTTGGTCCGGGTGACGTGCAGCCGAAAAGCCGAACTCGCGGCACATGCGCAGCATCGCGGTGTTTTCTTCCAGGATGATACCTTCGACCCAGCCTATCCCTTCGGCTTTCGCGTAGGCCACGATCTGCTCGAGAAGCCGCCAGCCGAGCCCATGCCCTTGCAGGTCCGTGCGGACCAGCAATGCATATTCGCCCCTCTCCCGGTCAGGGTCACAGGACAGGCGGCCCACACCGGCAAGCGCGCCGTTGGCCGTTTCCAATGCCACGAAAGCAATGTCGCGGTCATAATCGAGTTGGGTGAGACGCTTGAGCATCTCATCGGGAAAGTTCTTCCGCGGCGCAAGAAAGCGCAGTCTGATGTCGTCGGGCGAGACCTTGGCCAAGAATTCGGGATAGAGCTCGATATCGGTCGGCTTGATCGGCCGGATGCGGTAGCTGGCGCCACCACCGGTAAATTCCTTCTCCCAGCCCGCCGGATAGGGGCGGATCGCCAACGCCGGATTGGGTCCCTCTTCTTCGACCGCCTGCGGATCGATCTCGATGCGTGCATCGAGCGCTATCGCGCCGTCGGCATCGGCAAGCAACGGATTGATGTCTACGGACACGATACAGGGAAAGTCGACGATTATCTGCGACAGACAGTTGAGCGCCGCCGCGATCGCCTTGCGGTCGGCCGGCGGCCGGTCACGGAAACCGGCAAGCAGCCGCCCGATCCGGGTGCGCTCGATGAGATCGCCGGCCAGCACGTCATCGAGCGGAGGCAGTGCGACCGCGGTATCGTTCATCACTTCCACGGCCACGCCGCCGGCACCGAAAAGGATGATCGGGCCGAAGATCGGATCGCGGCTCATGCCGAGGATCAGTTCCTGCGCCTGCTTGCGCACCACCATGGGCTGCACAGCATAGCCTTCGATATCCGCTTCCGGCATTCGGTCACGCACGCGTTCTTTGATCGAGCGAGCCGCTTCCTCGGCCCTTTCCGCAGAATCGATGCCCAGAACCACCCCGCCGACATCCGACTTGTGCGAAATCGTCTTGGAAAGCAGCTTCACGACCACCTTTTCCGAGGTTTCCAGCAATTTCGCAGCTGCCCGCCTTGCTTGCACAGGGGATCTTGCGACGATGGTCTGTGGCACCGGTATGCCATAGGCCGCAGCAACGGCCTTCGCCTCCGGCTCGGTCAACATGCGCCGGCCTTCAGCCGCAACCACACGGAAGATAGCAAGAGCAGCATCGCGATCGCCATCGACATCCTCGCTACGGCTGGATGGCACCCGCATCAGCGCTGTCTGCGCGCGCGACCAGTCGGCAAGATAGGTCACGGCTCGCGCGGTTTGCGCCGGTGTTTCGAAGCTCGGGATGCCCGAACTCTGGAGAATGTGCCGTGCCTCGCGCGCGGTATGCTCTCCCAGCCAGCAGGTGAGCAGGGGCTTGCCTGCGATACGCCCACCCTCCGCGAGGCCAGCCACGGCCTTCGCCGCAGCAGCCGGCGAAGCAAGTCCGGTCGGGCAATTCAGCACCAGCATCGCATCGACATTGGCATCCGAGGCAACAGCCTCGACCGCCTTCCGATAGCGTTCGGCGGGTGCATCGCCGATGATGTCGACCGGATTGGCATGCGACCAGGTCGGCGGCAATTCCCTGTCCAACTGCTGGATCGTGGCCGGCGACAATTCCGCCAACGAGCCTCCACTCTCCGCGAGTTGATCGAGCGCCAGAACACCGGCTCCGCCGCCATTGGTGACGATGCCGATATTGGCACTCGCAAGCGGGCGGAATTTCGCCGTGATCTCGGCCGCGTCGAACAGTTCCGCCAATCCATCGACACGCAGGATGCCTGCCCGCGAGAGCGCGGCATCAATAACGCGGTCGGCGCCGGACAACGCTCCGGTGTGGGTCGCGGCGGCCTTGGCCGCAGCCTCGTGGCGCCCTGCCTTGACGGCAATGACCGGCTTGATACGGGCGGCGGCACGCGCTGCGGACATGAACTTTCGCGGGTTGGTGACGGTTTCCAGATACATCACGATAGCGCGCGTCCTGCCATCGCCGGCCAGCATGTCCAGCCAGTCGCCGACGTCGACGTCGGCCATGTCACCGAGCGAGATGATATGCGAGAAGCCGACATCGTTCTCGGCCGCCCAGTCGATCAGCGACGTCGCGATGGCGCCCGACTGCGACAGCAGCGCCACATTGCCGGGCTTTGCGGCCATATGCGCAAAGCCGGCATTCAGCTTGACCGGCGGGATCATCACCCCGACCGTATTAGGGCCGATGATGCGGAAAAGATAAGGCTTCGCCGCATCGAGCATTGCCTGGCGCAAGCCGTTCTCACGGGTCAGGCCCGCAGTGATGACGACGGCAGCCCGGCAACCTTTTTCAGCAAGGGCTGTGACGATGCCCGGCACCGTTTGCGGTGGTGTCATGATGACGCCAAGATCCGGGATACCCGGAAGCTCTCCAGCGCCATGGTAACAGCGATACCCCGCCACCTCCCTGTATTTGGGATTAACCGGCCAGATATCGCCCTCGAAGCCGCCGTCAACGATATTCTTCATGACGATGCGGCCGACCGATCCCTCACGTTCCGACGCACCGAAGACAGCAAGGGACCTGGGACGGACGGCATGTTCCAGATTGCGTATGGTCACGACAGCTCTCCGATCACTCTTGCCTTGGATGGTTGCCGGCAGGGTCTTCCTGGGGACGACGCGGTTTCGCCGGGCAATCCCTCTCCACTCTACAAGCAGAATATGTCGTGCAAGTTCGTGCCAGAACTTACATTCCCAACGAGCATGTCGCTTTGCTGGAACGCAAGCAATCCCGCAGGGATCAATACTGCGGAACCGGGATTGCGCCGCCCAAGCTAATCGCAGGCAGCCGGGGAACGCCATGAGGCCGCTGACGCGTCACCATGGACCAGTTCAAAGATAGCGGGAATTCTACGATCGAGCCGAGGCGATCGACAGATACAGTGCCGGGCCGCGCAACAGTTCCTTCGGCCCGTGCAGCACGGACGCCTCCAGAAGCAGGCTATCCCCAGGGCGCAGATCGTAATGATCCTCGCCGTGCGAATATCTGATAGCCCCCTCCAGCATGTAGAGGAATTTCATCCCGCTGTGCTGGAAGGTCGGGAAACGAGCCGCCTGCTCGACAAGCCGCACCAGGCGGGGCTCGACCTTGATGCCGGAACTCAGCACTTCGATATCGCCCAAAGCTTCTGCGGAGGCCGGATGGCTGCGGAGTTCGACAGGCTGAACCGCCTTCGTGAACGCCGCCTCGTATTTCTGCTCGAAACGGCGCAGCAGCAATGAAATCGGTACGCCCAGCGCCCAGGACAGTGTTCGCAAAGTGGTCAGGGATGGGGATACGGTGCCATTTTCGATCCTGGAGACCGCGCCCATCGACAGGCCTGCTGCGCGTGCCAGTTCCTCCAGCTTCCAGCCGCGTTTAAGGCGCCAGTTGCGCACTTCATGTCCGATCGCAGCCGGGAGACCTTCACGTCGCCGCTTTGGGATATCACCTGATAGTGCGCAAATGCGCGGCTCGATATCCGGTCGAAGGTTGCGACATGGCAATGCCGACTTTCGTGATTGGCTTTGCATTTTTTGGAGTCCGGTGATTTGCAAGCGAGGTAGACACCGGCTTGGGGGACCAATCGGCCCGGCGACAGGATCACCGGGCCGGGTGTCGATTATTGGCTTGCGAAGTCGGGGCGAACGACCTTGCCGCCCTTGACTTGAACGACAAAGATGTTGGCGGTGTTCTGGCCACTTTCAGCACCTTCAGGCCCCTGCTTGAGGAACTTGATGTTGCTGTTGACGCCCTTGACCTCGACCTCCCAGAGTGCCTGGCGGATAGCTTCGGGCTCAGCCGTTCCAGCCTTTTCGATAGCAGCCGCAATGCTCAGGATCGCATCGTAGCCACGCTGCCCTTCGATACGGCCAGCGAATTCATAGTTGCGACGCTCCCATTCATCGGCAAAGAATTTCGCCACTTCAGGATTGGGAGCCATGTCGGGGAACCACGGTGCAAACAACACCGTGAAGTATTCATTGTCCGCAGCGCTGCCGGCATGTTCGATCGCCTGATCAGGCGTCGAAGAGGTCGTCGTCGCGATAATCTTCTGTGGCAGCTTGAGCGAAAATGCCTGCTTGAAGATCAGGGTCAATTGCTCGATCTCGGTCGTCACCAGCAGCACGTCGGCATCGGATGCCTTGATCTTGGAAAGTTGCGCTGAGAGATCGACCGCGTGTGCGTCCATGCTCTCTTTCAGTATCGTCGGCACCCCATGTTTTGACAGCATGTTTGAATAGGCACCGGTGTTGCTGTGTCCCCAATCATTGTTGACGGCTAGGAACGCGGCTTTCTTCATGCCGAACTTTTCGACAAAGGGGCCAAAGGAGTCGGCCAGCATGTCGCTTGTGGGAGCCGTCCTGAATACCCACGGGTTGCCCGAGGTCGTGATCTTGCCGGAAGACGAGGTTTCCACCACCATGGGAACGCCGTATTCCTCTAGCTTGGGCATGACGGCGAGCGTCATGGTCGATCCCCATGCGCCCATGATTGCCGCAACCTCATCGCGCACGATCAGCTTTTCGGCGACGGCTGCCGCTTCGGTAGGATTGCTTTTGTTGTCCTCTATGATCAGCTCAATCTGCTTGCCGAGAACGCCGCCCTTTTCATTGATTTGATCGGCAGCGATACGGGCGCCGTTGGTTACGTAATTTCCTGAAGCTGCGACCGGACCGGTCAGCGGTTGGTTGACGCCAATCTTGATAGTGTCCGCTAACGAATTCGATATCAGCATGGATAGCGCCAGTGCCGCGCCAGCCAGGATACCTGTCTTTTTCATGCAAATTCCTCCCTTACTGATTGAAAAACGAGGAAGGCGGCCCTGCCGTTGGCAACACGATCGCGGCATTGCAAACGCTACTCCCGCGCTTGCAATCAATATCGCTCATTGTTCGTTGGACCGGGCTCCTCCGGGGGTTGGACGGTTCCATTCGTCGCAGAAGTAATTAATCACTTACTAATGGGTCATGTCAAGCGCCATATGCTGCCTCACGGCGTTTGCGACCCATATCACCACCCGCCCTTGTGCTCCTCCGAGTCTCCACCAATCGACGTCGATTTGCGTCAACGGGCATTGACAATATCCGTTGTAAAAGAATACTTACTTAAGACCGACACCCGTGGAGGAGAACAATCCGAATGGCGGAACCCACTATCGCGAAGGCGCGTGAGGACACCTTCATCGACTTCGAACTTTTCAAGAATGAGCTGTTTTCAATTGCCGATGAAATGGCCGTCACCATCTGCCGCACGACCTACTCGGGCGTATTGCGCGACAACATGGATTTTTCCACGGGCATTGCCGATGCGGATGGTCGACTTATCGCGCAAGGGCTGACCCTGCCCGTCCATCTGGGCTCCATCCGCACAGCGCTTCAAGCGGTGATGAAGAAGTATGCCGGGCGGATCGAGGATGGCGACGTTTTCATCCTGAACGATCCTTTCGAAGGCGGGATGCACCTGCCGGACATCTTCATCCTGAAGCCCGTTTTCGCTGATGGAACACTGATTGCATTTGCCGCCACCACCGCCCACCATGTCGATGTTGGCGGCCATGTGCCCGGTTCCAACTCGGTAAACTCCAGTGAAATTTTCCAGGAGGGTCTGCGCATCCCGCCGCTGAAGCTGGTTTCGGCCGGCCGCCAGGACGACTCCTTGTGGACGCTGATCAAGACCAACGTGCGGCTGCCCGTCCAGCTTCTGGGCGATCTGCGTGCCCAGCTTGCCGCTTGCGAGATAGCCCAGCGCAAGATCCTTGCCCTGGTGGACCGCTATGGCGCCGAGGAATCGCTGGCCCATATGCGCGAAATTATCGACTATACCGAACGCCTGGGGCGTGCTGCGGTCGGCGAACTTCCCGACGGCGAGTTTTCCTTCGAAGACTGGATCGATGACGACGGCATGGATATCGGCCGCCCGATCCGCCTTTTCGTGACGGTACGAAAGCAAGGCGAAAGCGTCGAGTTCGACTGGACGGGCAGCGCACCACAAGTTCGGGGTGCCATCAACTGTACCTTGTCGGTCACTGAGGCAGCCTCCTATACGGCGCTTCGCTCCATCCTGCCCGGCGGCATCCCTAACAATGACGGTATTTTCCGCATCATCCGCACAACTGCACCGGAAGGCACGATCGCGAATGTGGCAATGCCCGGGGCTTGCGCGGCGCGCGCGCTGACGGGTTTCCGCATGGTCGATTGCGCCTTCGGCGCATTGGCCAAGATGGTGCCAGACCGGGTGTTCGCTGCTTCGGACGGCGGCAATGTCGGCGTGACGATTGCCGGCTTCGCCCCATCGGGCGACCGTTTCGTCTATGTCGATTTCTCCTGCGGCACTTGGGGCGGCAGGCCTTGGGCGGACGGCATCGACGGCATATCGAACATCTTCGTCAACATGGCTTCGCAATCGGTCGAGCAGATCGAATCGGAGCATCCCGTCGAGATCCTGGCTTACGAATTCGCGCAGGATCGTTGCGGCGCCGGCAAGTTCCGCGGCGGCGCACCTTTCTACCGCGACTACCGGATAAAGGTGCCGGATGCCACGTTGCAGATCAGGGCCGACCGTCAAACGACCCGTCCCTACGGCCTTTATGGCGGCAAGGCCGGGAAGCCGGGCTCGGTCTGCCTGAACCCCAAGACGACGAAGCAGAAGATCGGCTCAAAGGTAACCATCCGCGTCAATGAGGGCGACGAGTTCCGCTATGTCCTGCCGGGCGGCGGCGGCTGGGGTGACCCGCTGGAGAGGGAACCTGCGGCTGTCTCACGCGACGTCCGCAACGAGATCATCAGCACGACAGCAGCAAGGGACGAATACGGCGTCGTTATCGAGGAAAAGACATTCGCGATCGATCAGGGCGCCACGGAAAAGCTGCGCAATCAGCTTCGCAGCCAGCGAAGCCCTGCAGCCGAGTTCGTCAACTGGGGTGACTGAGCCCCTTCCCGTACAGTTGAACAGAAGAAAGAACCAGGAATGTTGGACAGAACCGAACAGGGAGGATGCCGCGTCGGCATCGATATCGGCGGCACCTTCACCGACCTCGTCGTCGTCAATTCCAAGGGCGAGACCTTTACCAAGAAAGTCTCGTCCACGGCCGACAACTATGCCCGCGCCATCATCGAAGGACTGGCGGGAGTGCTCGATCCGGCCGGGCTGACCCTCGATCAGATCACCGAGTTCCTGCACGGAACGACGGTGGGATCGAATACGATCCTGGAACTCAAGGGTGCACGCATCGGCCTAATCACGACGAAGGGCTTCCGAGACATTCTCGAAATCCGTAACCTGCGCATGCCGAAACTTTACGACCTGCGCTGGGACAAGCCTGCTCCGCTGGTGGAGCGTTATTTGCGCCTGGGCGTCAACGAACGGATCGATGCCGCGGGCAACGTCACGATCCCCCTTGCGCTCGCCGACATCGAAGCTGCGGTCGAGCGGCTGCTGGCGGAAAAGGTCGAAGGCATCGCCGTCTGCCTGCTCAATTCCTACGCCAACCCGGTGCATGAAAGGATGGTGGCCGAAACAATCCGCAGGATGGCACCCGACCTTCCCATCAGCGTGAGTTCGGACGTGCTGCCTCAGATGAAGGAATATGAGCGCACGTCGACGACCGTGGTGAACGCCTACATCATGCCCATTGTCGCCTCCTATCTCAAGAATCTGGGGGACACGCTCAAGGGCCAGGGCATGAAGGCGCCCATCCTGCTCATGCAGTCCAACGGTGGCCTTACCACTGCGCAGGAAGCCAGTGAGAAGCCGGTGAATATCGTCGAATCCGGCCCTGCCGCCGGTGTGGTCGGCGCCGTTCGTCGTGCCGTCGAATGCGGACACCACAACATCATCAGCTTCGACATGGGCGGAACCACCGCCAAGGCCTCGGTGGCGGAAGAGGGAAAGTTCGTGCTTTCCCAGCAATATTCCGTTGGCGGCGGCATCATGATCTCGTCGCGCCTGCTGACCGGCGGCGGCTACCTGCTGGCCGTTCCCGCCATCGACGTGGCCGAGGTCGGCGCGGGTGGCGGTTCGATCGTGTGGATCGATGCGGCCGGCTCCATGCAGATCGGACCGGAAAGCGCTGGCGCCAATCCGGGCCCGCTTTGCTACGACCGGGGCGGTGACCGACCTACGGTGACCGATGCCAATGTGCTGCTCGGCTACATCAACCCCCACTATCTCGTAGGTGGTGAGTTGAAGCTCAATGCCGCGCGCAGCCATCAATTTTATGAAGAACTGCTGGCAAAGCCCCTCGATATCGACGTCACCACTGCCGCCTATGGCGCGCGCCAGATCGCGATTTCCAACATGATCCGCGCCATCAAGGCGGTGTCGTCGGAACGCGGGCGCGATCCGCGCAATTTCACCCTGTTTGCACTCGGCGGCAACGGCGCCCTGTTTGCAGCCGGCATGGCCCAGGAACTCGGCATCAAGACGATCATGGTGCCGCCATCGGCCGGTCTTTTTTCGGCATACGGACTGCTCTATGCCGATGTCGAGCACTACTACACCGAAACCATGCGTGACCTGCTGCGCGATGTGAGCCCGCAAGCCTGGCAGACAGGCTGGCAATCACTGGAGGATCGGGCCCGCGAACAGCTCCGGGCAGACGGTTTTGGGGAGGATGAAGTCGAAATCCAGCGCTTTGCCAGCATGCGCTACAAGGGCCAGACCTTCGAGATCAGCATTCCCATTCCCAACGGCCCACTGACACCGGAGCGGGTTCTGGAGATCGAGGATACGTTCGGCGCCGAGCACGAAAGAACCTATGGTCACCGCGCTTCCTTCGATGAACCCGTGCAACTCATAAGCATCCAGGTTGCAGGCCTCGCTGCCCGCAAGCAAACGCAAAAGCCGGGTAAGCCTCAACGCCATGACGGCGACCTGCATGCCGAACAGCAGCCACGAAAGGCCTATTTCGGGCGCGAGCATGGCTGGCTGGAAACAGCAATCCTGCCGCGAGCCGCACTGACAACCCCTCGGCGTGGCCCCTGCATCATCGAAGAATACGACACCACCTGCGTCGTGCCGCCGGAGGCTACCGCCCGGCTCGACGACAAGCACAACATCATCATCACGCTCGACTGATGCGTGGAACCTGACAGGACGGACAGCGATGACAACCGGCTTTCAGAGCGCTCCTGACACGCCTCCCTATCTCGACCTGCGCGCGCGCCTTGCCAAGCGCGACCGCGGGCTGCGCGATAAGGTGGTGTCGCTATCGGAGGCAATCGCCACGATTGCCGATGGCGATCACGTGGCCATCGGAGGCAATACATTCTCCCGCACACCATTTGCCGCCATCTGGGAACTCGTGCGCCAACAGAAAAAGCAACTGACGATATCGCGCAGCATCACCTCGACCGAAGGAGATTTCCTTCTCGCCGGCGGGTGCGTGGACAAATATATGACGAGTTGGTTCAGCCAGGGAATTCTCTGGGGCCTTTCGCGGGTCATGCGCGACTTCGTGGAGAACGGCAAGGTGACCTACGAGGAATGGAGCCATATGAGCCTCGGCATGATGTACCGGGCCGGGGCGCTCGGCATCCCTTTCCTGCCGACGCGGGTGATGATGGGGTCGGACATGCCCGAAGCATTGGTAACCAGCCTGGAGACGATGACCTGTCCTTACTCGGGCGACGAACTCCTGCTGCTGCCAGCGCTCAATCCGAATGTGGCGCTCATCCACGTCCAGCGCGCCGACAAATATGGCAACGCACAATATGACGGACTCCCTTTCATGGATGCCGACATGGCAATGGCGGCCGACCGCGTCATCCTGACGACGGAGAAGATCATCTCCAACGACGACATCCGCAATGCGCCGGACCACACGAAGATACCGTTCATGGCCGTCGATGCCGTTGTGGAGGTACCTTACGGAGCTGCGCCCCATGAATGCGCGGGCTTCTACGAGCCCTTCTACAAACACATGGACGAATACGCAGATTTCACGCGCAAGAATGGCGTTCCGGGCGCTCTCGACTATATGCAGGAGCACATTTTCGAACCACGCGACTGGACCGGCTTCCTGAAGAAGCTCGGCGTCGGGCTTCCAAATTGAGGAGCGCCAGCATGGGCAAACACCAGATGAACCAGACCTATACCACTTCCGAATTGCTGTCCGTGATGTGCTCGCGCGTCATGCCGGATGGTGCAATCATCTTTGCCGGTGTCGGCGTGCCGCTGCTGGGCGCGACCCTGGCCCAGCGATTGCATGCATCCAAGCTCACCATCCTCTTCGAGGGTGGGATCATCGGACCCTTCATCCAACCTGGCCGCCTGCCCTCCTCGACCAACGAGATGCGGACCGCCGAAAAAGCCAACATGCTGCTCAATCCCACTGACGTGCTGGCCTTGCTGCAGCGCGGCTATGTGGACATCGGCTTCATCGGCGGTGCACAGATCGATCAGTATGCCAACGTCAACAGCTCCTATATCGGCAGCTACCGTCAGCCCGCACCCAGGCTTCCCGGTTCCGGCGGCGGCAACGATATTTCGAGCCTGGTCGAAACCATCGTCATCATGCCCCATGAAAAGAAGCGTTTCGTGGAGAATGTCGATTTCATCACCAGCCCCGGCTATGTCGCGGGCGGCAATTCGCGGAAGGATGCCGGGCTCATCTCGGGTGGGGTGCTGAAGGTCATCACCAATCTGTGCGTCTTCGATTGCGACCCAGTGACCCGCCGGCTTTGCGTTCGCGCATTGCACCCCGGCGTGACCATCGATGCGGTTCTGGACAATATGGGGTTCCGTCCCGAAATTCCGGACGACCTGGAGACAAGCGAGCCGCCCACGGGCCAGGAACTGGAGATATTGCGGGAGTTGGATCCCACCAGAATCTACCTGAAATAGGCCAAACCCGATAAGCGAATTTCAACCCAAAGACTTTTCATCAAGTAGCGATTTATGAAGGCCGTCCCTCAGATGAGGGGCGGCCTTTCAGTCCAATGGAGCAAATCGCTATTTGCGGAATGGACTTCGCAGAAGGTCGGCAAGCCAAGCCTTGAGCGCGCCGACAAAGCTGCCGGCGATCCGCAGTTCACCCACATCTTCCACCTCGTCTTCGGTGCCGGCGGAGGAAAGCGAGCGGCTGAGATTTTCTGCAAACTGCGTGGTAATTGCTCCGATGAAATGGGTAACGATGCCGGCGCGCGCGAACTGCGCCAAGGCACCGGACAAATGATAGCTCACCTCTATGTCGACACGCGTTGATTCACCACCGTCCTCGCCCACAAGCCGGTAGGTAAGCTGTCCTTCGGCAAGGGATGCGCTGCGGGCATCGCGACCGGATCCATGTATGACGCCCGTCAAGGCATCGTCATCGCGCTCCTGTCGGGCCACGCCAGCAAATTCGGCGCCGATTGGCCCCATCTTGACACGCATCTTGATCTGATAGGTCCCGTCAGGTTCCTGCGAGACCAAGCTGGCGCCCGGAATGCAACGTATCATCGACGGAACATCACCGAACCGCTCCCAGACCACCGATAGCGGTGCGGCAACGGAGAAGGACTGCTTGACGGCCGGCGCACGCTTGCCGGCGAGTGAGGCCGGCGCTGCAGCAGCTTTAACCTGCAGAGGCTTATCCGGTGCATTCGTCGTTGCCGACCCATTTTTTGCCGCGTGCACAAGAGCGTTGCCTGCCAAGGCATGGCCGGAACCAGCCGGCCCAAGCGGGAGCGATGCCGGTGGGCTGGGGGGCACGGCCTCCTGGCGGCTCACAATGACGGATCGTATCGCCTTCACGATACCCGCATAGCCGGTGCAGCGGCACAAATTGCCGGCAAGCTCGATGCGAATGCGCGCTTCGTCGGCATCGTGAAGCCTCATGACGATATCGCGCGCCATGATCAGCATGCCCGGCGTGCAGAAACCGCATTGCAGAGCGTGATGCGCATTGAAAGCCCGGCGCAGTTCCATCATCAGCGGGTCGCGGTCGAAATCCTCGATCGTACGCACTTCGGACCCACCGCAGGCCGTGGCGTTGCTGATGCAGGAACGCACCGGAACTCCATCTACCAGGATAGTGCAGGCGCCGCAGACACCCTGCTCGCATCCGAGATGGGTGCCGGTGAGATTCATCTGCTCGCGTAGCAGGTCGGCCAGGCTCGTACGGGGCTCGACGAGCGACGAAACCTTCTCGCCGTTTACGGTCAGGCTGAGATCGTTCATGGCGCCACCTGTTTCAGCGCGCGCGCAAAGGCGTTGGCATGCATGCCGTCCCTGACGGGGTCGCCGGCAATCTTCATGGCCGCGATCATCGCCTTTGCCGCCTGGATGCCCTCACCCGAAGGACGTAGGCAAGCATCCATATCTTGAACAAGGATAGGCCGGGAATCGGTGGCCCCGATGACGCCGCGCCGGATGCCCAATTCAGGGTCTATGACCACGGCACCCATGGCTTCGGCGAACTCTCCGCGCTTACGGCAGAATTTGAAATAGCCGAAGCGAGCGGCCTGCGAGTAGCGGCGTATACGGATACCGGTGATGAATTCGGCATCTTCAAGCGCAACCGAGAACGGCGCCGTCATGAACCGGTCGAGCGGAACCCTTCGCTCGCCGGCGCTACCTGCCACCAGTATTTCCGCGCCAAGGGCGGTCAGCGTCGTCATCCAGTCTGCCGCCGGGTCGGCATGCGCCAGACTGCCGCCCATGGTGCCGCGATTGCGCACCGCACGATAGGCAATGCCGGCAGCGACGGAAGGCAGGAAGCCATTGGTGGCATCAGGCACGCGACGATCTTCCACGGACGCATGGGTCACGCAGGCGCCGTAGACGATGGCATCCTTTTCCTCACGAACCAGAGTGAGTTCACGGATTGCCGTTATGTCGATGATCAAGCTCGGCTGGGCGAGACGCAGATTGAGCAACGGCCCCAAGGACTGGCCGCCGGCCATGACCTTGGCGCTTCCATCGGCCTCTTGCAGCAGCCTGACGGCTTCTTCCACATTTGCGGGCCGCGCATATCCGAACTGGCTCGGCTTCATGGCTCGCCTGGCTGTCTTTCCGTTGCGGCCGCTATCGCTGCGAGCAATCTATGGGGTGTCACAGGCGTCGTAGCGACTTCTGCTCCAAGCGGGCGCAAAGCATCATTTATGGCATTGGCAATTACGGCCGGTGGTGCAATCGCCCCGCCCTCGCCGATGCCCTTGATACCATGCGCGGTAAATGGAGATGGCGTCTCCATATGAAATATCCGGATGTCGGGTACTTCGCACGGACCCGGGATGATGTAGTCCACAAAGGTGGATGCCAAAGGCTGGCCATCCTCGCTATAGGGAGATTCTTCGTAGAGCGCCGTGCCAATGCCTTGCGCGACACCTCCGATGATCTGTCCATCGACGATCAGCGGGTTAACCAGCGTACCGCCATCCTCGACCACGACATAATCGAGGATCTCGACGGACCCGAATTCCGGATCGATCGCGACGATGGCCGCATGCGTGGCATAGCTGAACGTTCCGCTATCGACCTTCGGCTTATAGCCCGCGGTCACCTCCAGCCCTTCATGCGCCACGTCGGCAGGAAGCACCTCGGGAGTCTTGTACCAGGCCTCGGCGATCTGCTGGAAACGGATACTGCCGGTATGGCTCCTGACTTCACCCTCCTCGAGAACCACCTTGTCCGGCGTGGTCTGGAGCAGATGTGCGCCGATAGCGATCACGCGTTTGGCCATGATTTCGCATGCCCGCGACACGGCTCCGCCGGCCATCACCATGGAACGTGAACCCCAGGTGCCCGTCGAATAGGGCGTCATTGCTGTATCGCCGTGGACCACATTGATCTGGTCGATATCGACGCCCAGTATCTGGTGTGCCACCTGCGCCATGGACGTTTCCATGCCCTGGCCGTGCGAATGCACACCGATGCGCAATTCAAGCCCCCCATCCGGCGTGACACGGGCCGTGGCCTGCTCGAAGCCGGGGACCATCGGAATGCCCCAACCGGCATAGACCGTCGTGCCGTGCGCGGCCTGCTCGCAATAGGTGGCAAACCCGAGCCCAAGCAGGCGGCCGTCCCCCTCCCCATTTTTCTGCCGCTCGCGAAATGCCGACAGATCAATTGCATCGACAGCCTGGCGGACGCTTTCGGGATAATCGCCACTGTCGAAGAGCTTGCCGGTGATATTGGTGAACGGCATCTGCTCGGGACGCACGAGGTTCCTCAACCGAACCTCGGCCGGCTCGAGCCCGGCCTCCCGGGCGATGGCATCTATCATCAGTTCCAGGGCAAAGCAGACACCTGTGCGCGCCACGCCGCGATAGGGCGTGAAAGGCGGCTTGTTGGTGGCCACCGAGCGCGTGCGGCAGGCATAGAATGGCATCTCGTAGGGGCCTGGCAGGATGCTGGCGATCTGGGCGGATTCCAGACAGGCCGAAAACGGCCAGACCGAATAGGCACCGACATCGACAGCGACGTCCGCCTCAACCCCGAGAAGACGACCCTCAGCATCGGCGAATGCCTTGATGCGATAGTGATGCTCGCGTGTATTGGCAGCAGCTACCAGATGCTCCCGCCGATCCTCGACCCAGCGGAAGGGCCGCTTCTTCGTCAGTGCCAGCCAGGCCACGCAAACTTCTTCCGGTTGCAGAATGCATTTGAACCCGAAGCCCCCGCCGACATCGGGTGCAACGACATGGACCTGGCGCTCCTCGAGCCCCAGACATTCCGCCAAGCCGGTCCGCATCATGTGCGGAAGCTGGGTCGAGGTATAAACGACCAGCTGATCCAGGCGCGTATCCCACCATGCAATCGTTCCCTTGCCTTCCAAGGGCACCATGCATTGCCGACTCAGGGCGATCTCCCGTTCGACAATGATCGTCGCTCCGTCCAGGGCGGCCCGATCACCTTTGTTTATTCTGGTCTCGAGATAGATATTGTCAGCCCACTCCTCATGAACCCGAACCTCTTCCGACTGCTCGGCAGCTGAAAAGTCGGCAAGGACGGGTAACGGCTCCAGATCTGCCGAGACGAGCGCTGCCATGTCCTCAGCCTCGGCGCGAGTGGGACCGACACACATGGCGATCATCTCGCCCGTAAAACGGACCTTGCCTTCGGCAAGTGGCGGCTGGCTCGAAGGCTTGAATCCCGGCAGGCCGGAAACGGCGCGTATCGGCTTCACGCCTTCGAGGTCGTACGCCGTAAAGACCCGCCCTTCAAGGGATGCCGGAATGTTGACGGACAGGATGCGGGCGTGCGCCAAGGGGCTGCGCACAAACGCCACATCGGCCAGGCCGGGCATCTTCATGTCACCGACATAGAGACCCCTGCCGCGCATGAAGCGATCGTCTTCCTTGCGTGGCAGGCGTTTGCCGATGCCCTGCCCTTTCACCTGGGGCTGCCCGTCAAGTCTCTCCTCCACAAACACGGATATTATGCCGCCACAGGAGTTTCAGGTGACTGTCCAGTAAGCTGACGGAAAGCGACAGGGTCGGTTGCACCCTCGCAGTTGATTACGAGGACTTTCGCATTCTCGTCCAGATCAATCAGAGCACGTGCAGCGGGATCTTCGCACAGGGCCAGAAGTCCTCCAAGTCCTGCAGCGCCTGTTTCACCCGCTACAATCCTTGGGTCGCCACTGCGCGGGCTTGCAAATAACCGCATCGCCTCGACCGCGGCGTTGTCGTTCATGCGCAAGAACGCGCTGGCACCGGCTGAGATCGTCGGCCATGCCACATGCGAAACCGCGGCACAGGACAGGCCTCCCATGATCGTTTCCAGATCCCCCTCCACGACTGTCGGCTCGCCTGCAAGCCCACTGGCGAACACGCAGTCGGCCGTGAGCGGTTCCACGATGATGAAGCGCGGAACGCGATCGCCGAGCAGATGATAGAAGGCCGTCATCATCGCAGCCGCCATACCGCCACAACCGGCCGGCAGCATAAGATGTGTGGGCAGCTCGTCCTCCAATTGAGCGAGGATTTCACGTGCCATGACCGAATAGCCGGTCATGCAGCGGATGGGGATATCCTGATAGTAGGGCGTGGCCGAGTCCGAAATCAGGATTGCGCCGGGTTCGGCCTTTGCCACTTCCTCGACGGCTGCATAGGCTTCGTCATAAATGCCGTTGATGCGAACCACCTCCGCACCTTCGCGCCTCAACGCTTCTTCGCGGCCCTCGCTAACGCCGCTGGGAATGTAGATCACGGCACGGCACCCCATGCGACGCGCTGCATTCGCCACCGAGAAGCCGTGATTGCCGTCGGTGCAGCAAATAAGGAAATTTTCCTTGAGTTCCTCACTGAATTTGCCGGACAGAAGGTCGATATCCGAAACCTGTCGGCCCAACCGTTTGGCAAGTAGGTTCGAAACCTCCGAAACGCTGGCATAAACCGCGCCGAGTGCCTTGAAGCTGGCCAGGCCCAGTCTGCGGCCTTCATCCTTGCACCAGAGGCGGCCGATTCCCAGTTCGGCGGCCGCCCCGGACAAAGTCCGGAGCGATGTTTCGGCATAGTCGGGCCATGTGGCGATGCGGGAGATCGCCTCCTCAGCCTGCTCCCGGGTATAGCAACCTAGCGCCGCTGCCCGGTTCACATCCGACTCCCTGCGAGGGTTGAGCAACAGCTCCGCCTCGAACCGGCCATTCACAGTGAATATTTGCTTGTCAGCCATTTGTCCTCCCGCCGGACCTCGAAGCCGGGCATCATGCTGTATTTGATCGGCTGGCACAGCCCTTTAGTCGGCATGCTCCGGCTCGAGCACGATCTTGCCGAATATACTGCGGCTTTCGGCAAGACGATGCGCCTCGGCCGCTTCCTTGAGCGGCAGCTTCGCACCGATGATCGGCCGCAACTTCTTGGCTTCCAGCAGTTTGACGATGGTCGCCAGTTCGTTCATCGTGCCGTGATTGGAGCCGATGATCGACAGCTGCTTGTGCCACACATGCGCGGCATTCATGCTGACGCGATACCCTGACGAAGCCCCGCAGGTGACCAACCGGCCAAAGCGCGTCAGGCTCATGACGCTGTCTTCCCAGACATCGGCGCCGATATGCTCGAAGACGACGTCCACACCACGCTTGCCGGTGAGGGCGCGGATTTCTTCGCGGAAGTTCTGCTTCTTGTAGTTGATCATGTAGTCGGCGCCGAGTTCCAGGCCCTTCTGGCACTTCTCGTCGGAGCTCGCCGTACCGAAAACGCGCAAACCATGAAGCTTCGCGATCTGAAGTGCTGCCAAACCGATACCGGAACCGACAGCATGGATGAGAATGTCTTCACCCGCCCGGATATTCGCCCGGGCCAGCTTATGCCAGGCAGTCAGGAAGGTGATATTGGTTGCCGCGCATTCGGCGAAATCCAACCCCTGGTAGAGAGGCAGAAGGTTCTGCGCGCGCACGGTGGCGTACTGGGCATAACCACCCCACAGTGCGGAGCCGTAATATTTGTAATTGAGGCAGACATTGGGCTCGCCACGGCGGCAGGATTCGCAGTGGCCGCAGCCGACGGTAGCGTAGACGACGACGGGGTCGCCCACCTTGACGTTCGTAACCTCTTCACCGATCTCGGCAACCTCGCCGGCGATGTCCCCACCCGGAATGTGTGGGAAGCGCAGGTTCGGGCGATAGTCGCCCTTGCGCCCGATGATGTCGAACCAGTTCACGGACGTGGCACGGACCTTGACCAGGACATCCGTGCGACCCAGCGGGATCGGATCCACATCCTCGTATTTGAGAACTTCGGGCCCACCATACTCGTGATAAAGTGCAGCTTTCACGACAATATTCCTCCACTCAAAAAAGATATCTGCCTAATCTCAAATCTACGGTCAGAGTGCGGCAATGGCTTCTGAACGCATGTCGGTAACGAACAAATGGCCGACCTTATGGGTGATCATGAAATCGATCTTCGAAGCCAGGGCCACCGCCTGAGGGGTGCCGCCGCAGCCCCAGAAGACCGGCACATCGTCCTCGGCCAATTCGAAGACACCGGTGTCGAAATCGGTCTTGTTGAGGTCCACGCCGATCAGTGACGGATCACCGACATGCACTGGGGCACCGTGGGTGGCGGGGAAACGGGATGTCACCTGGCTGGCTCGCACCAGCTGGTGGTTCTTGATCGGTCGCATGCTGACAACCATCGGACCCGCAAAACGCCCGGCAGGTACGCACGGAACGTCGGTCGTGTAAACCGAGACGATCTTGTTTTCCTCCTGGTGGCGCAGCGGAATGCCGGCATTCAGAAGCGCCTCCTCGAAGGAGTAGCTGCAGCCGATAAGGAACCCGACAAGTTCGTCACGCCAGTACTTCGTGATATCGCTCGGCTGGTCGATCAGCTTGCCGTCCTTGTAGACGCTGTAGCGGGGCAGATCCGTCCGGAGGTCGGCGTTGGCAACCTGAGTCACCATCGGGCTGCCCGGATCGGTAACTTCCACGATCGGGCAGGGCTTGGGATTGCGCTGACAGAAGATCAGGAACTCAAGCGCAACCTCCTTGGGCAGGATGATGAGGTTTGCCTGAGCATAGCCGCGAGCCAAACCTTCCGTTCCACCGGTCCAGCGCCCCTGCCGGATGATGCTGCGAATTTCCTTGGGGCCGAGTCCTTCCAAGTCTGACTTGGACACTTGGGCAGCCTCGGGAACCTTAGTCAAAACGGTCATTTTCGGGCCTCTCTCTCGTCTAACGTTCCGTTATAAGTAATAACTTACTTACTTAGTAATTGGAGTCAAGCCTATTCCGAATGGTGCTATTGAAAGGATCTTCGGAAGAAGCCGGAATCCGTTGTTGTTCAGGCTTCCATGCCCAGATAGGCGTTCTGGATATGCGGGTTGTGGATCATATCCTCGCCCTTTCCTTCGAGTGTGACGGAGCCTGCTTCGAGCAGGAACGAGCGGTCGCACATCTCCAGGGCGGCATAAGCGTTCTGCTCCACCATCAGCACGGTCGTGCCCTGGCGGTTGATCTCCATGATATACTCGAACGTTTTCTGGACGTTATTGGGTGCAAGCCCGAGCGAAGGTTCATCGAACAGGACGAGCTTGGGCCTCGACATCAAGGCGCGGCCGATTGCGAGCATCTGCTGCTCACCACCCGAAAGCGTGCCTGCCGACTGACTGCGCCGCTCCCCCAGGACCGGGAACCGATCGAAGACCGACTCCAGGTCACTTGCCATCCGCTTCCAATCACGGCGCAGGTAGCATCCCAGCTCGAGATTCTCC
>JBARWP010000080.1:0-7692 GCA_049646905.1 Pseudaminobacter sp.
CACAGCTCAAACGAGCGGGAAGGAACATTCCAGATCCGCTGTTGAAGCATATCTCGCCGCTGAGTTGGGAGCATATCAACCTGACGGGCATCTACACCTGGGACAGCGAGCAACATCTCCCGGAAGGTTTCAGGTCGCTCCGGCTCCCGGCTGGGCTACGGCGTGCAGCATAACGTTCCTGCTCCGTTCGACCTTAGCGTACGATTTTGAGCAGTTCTTGTTCCGACCCCAAATAGGCGGTCTGTTCGACGCGGCTTGCGCAGCTGTCCTAGGCATGTCATCTCTCAAAACGCATAAATCCCGACGGGGGCGCGCCGAGTCACTTTTGTGAAAACGGGGCTATTTCGGCCGCGAGCAGGAAATGCGTCTTCTCCTGATCGGTCGGTCTTGGCAACGGGACAAACCATCCCCGAAAACTTCGGCTTGTGAAGGTCGATCCGAACGCCTTGTTCACCTCAATCAGCTTCGATCCGAGGCTTCAACCCTTCGAGTTGAATGAACGGATCGCTGAGTTTCGGGAAGCGGATTACACCGGCGAAATCCTTCGGGATCTCAACTACCAAGGTGCTTTCCCTGCTTGTCATGATGCGGGACTGGCCCGATCCATAGTGAAGGTACGTCCGCCGCTCGCTCAACTGGCAACGGCGCCGGACATGCAACCAACGCAGCGGGGTGACAGCGTCCCTGCGTGTTCGCGGATTTCTGGGTAGTCTCAATTTTTATCGGTCCGCTGTTGCTGATTGGAACGATGGCATTCTACCGTTGCGATAGTCATTCTTCGAATGGGCACTCAGGTTGAGGATGACAGTTGGCCGGAATTCGCGACGCGCTCGAAAATCAGCAGGTAAAAATCTATTTTGGCGCGGTCGTGCTGGCGGCGATTGCCGGTCTGGTCATCCCCGGCATGACTAAGCTTGAGGTTGGCGTCAATCCCACGCTCGCCCTGATGCTGTTCGTGACCTTCCTGCAGGTCCCTCTTGCAGACCTTGGACGGGCCGTCACACGCGTCCGCTTTCTCGCCGCACTGCTCATCACGAATTTCGTGGCGGTACCTGTCCTCGTTGCGGTTCTCATTATTTTCCTGCCGGCCGACCCGATGGTGCGGCTTGGCGTTCTGTTCGTGCTGCTCACGCCCTGCATCGACTATGTCGTGACCTTCTCCCATCTCGGCCGTGCCGATGCACGCCTTCTACTGGCGGCGACCCCCGCACTCCTGATCGTCCAGATGCTGCTCTTGCCGGTCTATCTCGGCGTTTTTCTCGGAACCGATGCGGCGGGCCTCGTGCAGATCGGGCCATTCGTGCACGCGTTTGTATGGTTGATCGCGGTTCCTCTGGTGCTCGCGGCGCTCGTGCAGATATGGGCTGGCCGAAGCCGGGCCGGAGAACGGGTCGCGACGCTGCTTGGTGTGTTACCCGTGCCAGCGACGGCACTCGTTCTGTTCGTCGTCGTCGCGGCGGTGGTGCCACAGCTCGGGCCTGCGATCGACGGGGCGCTACGCGTGGTCCCGATCTACGTCGCCTTCGCAGTCATCGCGCCCCTGATCGGTTGGGGGATGGGCCGGCTGTTTCGGCTTGATGCGCCTGCCGGGCGCGCTATCGCGTTCAGCGCCGCCACAAGAAACTCGCTTGTAGTGCTGCCGCTCGCCTTCGCCGTTCCGGGCGCCGTCCCGGTCCTGCCGGCGATCATAGTCACGCAAACGCTGGTCGAACTGATCAGCGAACTGGTCTATATGCGATTGATCCCGAAGCTTGGCGGGCCGCAGCACGCGATCCGCGAGTAAATGAGGATCGCCTAAATTCGAGTGGTGACGGCCACCAGCCAATCCGGCAGCGCCTGCTCGACCGCAGTCTGAATAGCGCGATCGAAGCCGGAGATGGTCAGCACGCCAGCTATAATCAGCAACGCGCCAAGGGCCATCTTGAGGCCGCTGGACGCGCTGAGCATGCGACCGCGCCAGCGCATCAGCGCTTCCCGCGACATCATCGCCAAAGCCAGGAGCGGCAATGACGTGCCGACGCCAAAAGCCAGCATCGTCAGTGCGACCATGCCGAGATTCTCACCGCGCGCCGCCATGATCGATGCTGCTCCAAGCGTCGGGCCAACGCAGGGGGTCCAGACCGCGCCAAGAAGCATGCCGACGCCGAACTGCCCCGAGACCCCCGAGGTGGAGAAGCCGCCGAAACGGCTTTGCGTCCAGTTGCTGACCGGACCCGCCGCCGTTGCGAATTGCGCCTGCATGCGCGGCACCATCAGCACCGCTCCAACCAGGATCAACAGGATCGCCGCCGCCGATCGAAAGACCGTCATGTCGAGACCGACCGAGAAGCCGACCGTCGCTACGAACAATCCAATGACCGTGAAGGAAAGAGCTACCCCGGCGGCGAGGCCAAGGGGAGCGAGACGATGCTCTGCTACCGCGCCAGCCAGAACGACCGGCACCAAGGGCAAAACGCAGGGCGATAAGATCGACAGGATGCCGGCGAGCAATGCGAGCAGCATTCCTATATCGCTCTCTTGAAGAATGCGGCGATCGCTTCCCGATCGGTCACGCCAACTTCTCGGCCGACCTCCTTGCCGTCTTTGAACACCAACATCGTGGCCTGCGTCTGCACGCGGAAACGGGAGAGCACGTCGCCCTGGCTGTCAAAGTCGACGTCGATCTTGGTGAGTTCGCTGAATTCGGGCTTGCCCAGCAATTCCGCGACCACGGGCTTCTGCCGCTTGCACGTGCCGCACCATGGCGCGGTCACATGGATCAAAACGGGCTTGCCGGATGCGATCGTGGACTCGATGTCGGCGAGCGATGTCGTGGCAGCGGCAAATGCTGAGGCCGCGAATGCGCTGGCGGCGGCGAAAGATAGGAAAGTACGGCGCAGCATCAAACAGTCTCCTTCAATTTTGTCAGGCGAAATTCAGGGGCGAAATGATCGAACAGTACATCCGCGGCTTCGGCAGCCGACTTCGGTGCGGTGACGGTGACGAACACGCCGCTCGTGTTGTGTTTCAGATCGAAGCTGAGGAAGGCGCAGCAGGTTTTTTCCTTGGCGACGAGGTCGCGCACCTCATCCAGTGCCCCGGGCTCATAGGTGAGGGTCAAGGTGAGCGGCGTCCGCGATGAATGCCGCAACGAGCGCCAGGCGAGATCGCGAATGCTCACTGCCCGCTCCTTGAAGTCACCGGCATCGAGTGTGCAGGCGATCGGCTTTTCTTCTCTGGCCGCCGTATCGCAAGACGGCCCACACCCGCAGCTCTCCACCGCCATGAGCGTCTGGAAATTTGCGTTCGGAGCGGCCTCGCGGCGCGAGAGAAAATAGAGCCCGATCACCGGCACTGCGAGAGCGGCAATCCAGAGGCCCCAGGTGAATGTCGCGCCGCCGATCGCGACCAGGCTTGTGCCGGCGAGCACCGCCGGCACGACGCCGACAGCACAACAGGCCGCGCAGGCGGCCGTCGCCGCACCGGCCAATTTCAGGGTTGTGTTCATGGCCCAACCTTTTTTTGTTCTTTCAGTCTGGCCGGACGCTACTCCTTCAAGTAACTTGAAGTTCAAGGGAGATTTTTCGATGAACGTTCACGTCCGCGTGTTCACTATCGGAGCGCTCGCCAAAGCGACCGGCGTTTCGACCCCAACCATTCGCTACTATGAGGAGATCGGTCTATTGCCGCCTGCCGCCCGCACGACAGGCGGGCAACGCAGCTACGACGACGCCGATCTGAGCCGTCTTACTTTCATCAGGCAGTGCCGCGATTTCGGATTCGGCATCGACCAGGTCCGGGTGCTGCTGGACCTCTCAATCAGCTCGGAGCGTGACTGCGTCGAGACTCGCGACATCGCGCAATTGCATCTGGATGAGGTGCGTCAGAAGCTTTTTGAACTTCACGCGCTGGAGCACAAGCTTGAGAGCTTCGTGCGGCGATGCAATGAAGCCTGTTCTGGCGGACCGGGCCAAGACTGCGTGATCTTCAAGGACATGGCCGCACCTGCCAAAGCCGGAAGCTGTTGCGGATAACAGCGTCCGGTGCGCCACTCCACCCAGGCGCCAGCGCATCCCCGATCTGATGTGCTTTCTTGAATGACAAGCTGAAGCCGAAGCGGGCCCGAGACCGGCTAACACGCGCTATATTGCTAAGTCTAGAAGGCTATGGCGTAGACATAGTCCTCATCTGACTGCCGCACAGGCATAGCAATCGGTTGACTGGGCAAACGCCCTGACCGTCATGGTTCCTGCGACAGCCACGAGCCCCCCAGAACGAGACTTGATAATCGCCCATATGTCGATTAGTCTCGACATATGGAATCAGAACAAGCCATTCTCGCCTTCGCGGCGCTCGCCCAGTCGACCCGGCTCGACGTCTTCCGGCTGTTAATCGAACACGAGCCCGAAGGACTGCCGGCCGGTGACATCGCACGTCACATGGCCGTGCCCCACAACACCATGTCGACACATCTCGCGGTCCTGACGCGCGCCGGGCTGATCGAAGCCGAGCGGCAAAGCCGGTCGATCATCTACCGGGCGAAGCTCGACGCCGTGCGGGAGCTTGCCGGTTACCTCGTCAAGGATTGCTGCGGTGGCCGGCCCGAGATCTGCGCGCCGCTGATCGCCGACCTGACGCCCTGCAGCACACCCCAAAATGGAGCCATCAAGGAGGCCGCCCATGACTGATCGCACCTATAATGTCCTCTTCCTCTGCACAGGGAATTCGGCACGCTCGATCCTCGCCGAAAGCATTCTCAATAAGGATGGCGGCGGTCGCTTCCGCGCTTTCTCCGCCGGCAGTCAGCCGAAGGGGACCGTCAATCCCTTCGCGCTGAAGGTGCTGGAGAGCTTCGACTATCCGACTGAGGGCTTTCGCTCGAAGGGGTGGGAGGAGTTCGCGACCGCCGACGCGCCGGCGATGGATTTCGTGTTCACCGTCTGCGACAACGCCGCCGGTGAAGCATGCCCGGTGTGGCCCGGCCAACCGATGACCGCGCATTGGGGCATCGAAGATCCGGCAGCGGTCGAAGGGCCGGATATCCGGAAGGAGGCCGCCTTCGTCGCTGCGTTCCGGTATCTCAAGAACCGGATTTCCGTTTTCACGGCTCTGTCCGTGGCCAGCCTCGACAAGTCGTCGCTCCGCGCCAAGCTCGCAGAGATCGGGCAATCGGAAGGTGCATCCTCTCCCCGAAACAGCGCGGCGTGAGCTCGGGCATGGATATCATCGTCTATCACAACCCCGACTGCGGCACCTCGCGCAATACGCTGGCGCTGATCCGCAATGCCGGCGTCGATCCGCATGTCATCGAATATCTCAAGACACCGCCGTCGCGCACGATGCTGCTCCAGCTCATCGCGCGGATGGGGATTTCCACGCGCGACCTGCTGCGGGAAAAGGGTACGCCCTATGCCGAACTCGGCCTCAGTGATCCCGGCTTGACGGATGACCAGCTTCTCGACGCCATGCAGGCACATCCGATCCTGATCAATCGCCCGATCGTCGTCAGCCCGAAGGGCGTGAGACTGTGTCGACCGTCCGAAGAGGTTCTCGATCTGCTGCCGCCACAGCGAGGCGAGTTCATCAAGGAAGACGGCGAGCGCATCATCGACGAGCACGGCCGCCGCGTCGCGACGGCGTAAGGAAAAGCCATGTCTACCTTTGAACGCTATCTCACTCTGTGGGTCGCGCTGTGCATCGTCGTCGGCATCGCGCTCGGTCACATCATGCCCGACGCATTTCAAGCGATCGGTGCAGCCGAGATCGCCAAGGTCAACCTGCCTGTCGCCGTGCTGATCTGGCTGATGGTTATCCCGATGTTGCTCAAGATCGACTTCGCAGCGCTCGGCGAGGTTGGCCGGCATTGGCGCGGCATCGGCGTCACCCTGTTCATCAACTGGGCGATCAAGCCGTTCTCGATGGCATTGCTCGGCTGGCTCTTCATCGGCTGGCTGTTCCGGCCGCACCTGCCGGCCGACCAGATCGACGGCTACATCGCCGGCCTCATTATCCTTGCCGCCGCGCCCTGCACCGCAATGGTGTTCGTCTGGTCGAACCTGACCAAGGGCGAGCCCCATTTCACGCTGAGTCAGGTGGCGCTCAATGACGCCATCATGGTCGTGGCTTTTGCGCCGATCGTCGGCCTGCTGCTCGGGCTCTCCGCCATCACCGTGCCATGGGGCACGCTGGTCCTGTCGGTCGTGCTCTACATCGTGATCCCGGTGATCATCGCGCAGCTGATCCGTCGCCGGCTGCTGGCGACCGGAGGGCAGGTCGCGCTCGACCGGCTCCTGGCCAGGCTCGGTCCGGTCTCCCTCGTCTCGCTGCTGGCGACGCTCGTGCTGCTGTTCGGCTTCCAGGGCGAGCAGATCATCGCGCAGCCCTTCATCATCGGGCTCCTCGCCGTTCCGATCCTGATCCAGGTCTATTTTAACGCGGGCCTTGCTTACCTCCTCAACCGTATCGCGGGCGAGCAGCATTGCGTCGCCGGTCCCTCGGCGCTGATCGGCGCCTCCAATTTCTTCGAGCTGGCCGTTGCTGCCGCCATCAGCCTGTTCGGCTTTCACTCAGGGGCCGCGCTCGCGACCGTCGTCGGCGTGCTGATCGAGGTGCCGGTGATGCTCACCGTCGTCTGGATCGTGAACCGGTCCAAGGGCTGGTACGAGCGCGGTGCCAAGGTTGCAACGATAGCCGAGGCGCACCGGTGATGCCGAACGACCTTCCCAATGTCGTTGTCGACAGTCTCGATTTGCCGACCATCGACCGGCTGCGCGCAACGCCATCGACGCATCCGCCGCGTATCCTGTTGCTCTATGGATCGCTCCGTGAACGCTCTTACAGTCGGTTCTTGACGCTGGAGGCCGAACGTCTGCTAAAGCATTTTGGGGCGGAAACTCGAATCTTCGATCCGCACGGCCTGCCGCTACCGGACGGCGCCGCGATCGACCATCCGAAAGTGCGAGAACTGCGTGAACTATCCTTGTGGTCGGAGGCGCAGGTCTGGACCAGCCCCGAACGGCATGGCGCGATGAGCGGCGTGATGAAGGCGCAAATCGACTGGATACCGCTCTCGGTCGGCGCGGTGCGGCCGACCCAGGGACGGACGCTTGCTGTCATGCAGGTCTCCGGTGGCTCCCAAAGCTTCAATGCGGTCAATCAGCTGCGGGTGCTTGGTCGCTGGATGCGCATGGTGACAATCCCCAACCAGTCGTCCGTCGCGAAGGCTTACCAGGAGTTCGATGAGGCGGGGCGGATGAAGCCGTCCTCCTATTACGATCGCGTGGTCGACGTGATGGAGGAACTGGTCAAGTTCACGCTCCTGACCCGCGACGTCTCCCATTACCTCACCGACCGCTATAGCGAGCGCAAGGAAGCCGCCGAGAAGATGTCCGCGCGCGTGAAGCTGGCAGCGATCTGACACAGCGACTATTTCGACGATTGACGAAATAGTCGTTGACCATTCGCCGCACACGCGATAGCTTATTTCCATGAATATCGAACAAGCAGCAAAACAGCTCGAGGCGCTTGGTAATCCGACGCGGCTTCAGGTCTATCGAATGCTCGTGCGGGCCGGCGATGGCGGATTGCCGGTCGGCAGCCTGCAGGAGAAGCTCGGAATCGCCGCCTCGACGCTTTCGCATCATCTGCACCGATTGATCCTGACCGGCCTGGTGACGCAGGAGCGTCAGGCGACCACGTTGATCTGCCGCGCCA
>JBARWP010000081.1:0-2920 GCA_049646905.1 Pseudaminobacter sp.
TGTCACATCCCCCTCACCGCCTCGCTGGCGCTCGGCAGCTCTCCCCAGAGGGGCGAGGAACCCAAGACTTGCAAGGAACGCGTGAAGCTCAGAGCCGGGGCACACTCTTCGCCGCTCCCCACACCGACCATCAGCCACCATCCCTCCCATGTTCGCGCAAGCTTGGGCGGCTAGTCTCCAGGCGCCCGAACTGTGCGAGCGCGCAGTGGGCTGCAAGGAAGCAGTGGAGCAGAAATGGCGATTACCGATACAATGCCGGCGACGAGCGGCTCCAAAAGCGGCCGCGACGTCTTCTTCGCGCTCGGCATCGTGGTCATATTGGCGGTGCTGTTCCTGCCGATCCCGGCCTTCCTCATCGATATCGGCCTGGCCTTCTCGATCGCGCTTTCGGTGCTGATCCTGATGGTGGCGCTGTGGATCCAGCGGCCGCTCGATTTCTCGTCCTTCCCCACCATCCTGCTGATCGCCACCATGCTGCGCCTGTCGCTCAACATCGCGACCACGCGCATGATCCTGTCGGAAGGCAATATCGGCACCCATGCGGCCGGCTATGTCATCAGCGGCTTTTCCCAGCTCGTCATGAGCGGCGATTTCGTCATCGGCCTGATCGTCTTCCTGATCCTGATCATCGTCAATTTCATCGTCATCACCAAGGGCGCCACCCGCATCGCCGAGGTCGGCGCGCGCTTCACGCTCGACGCCATCCCCGGCAAGCAGATGTCGATCGACGCCGATCTTTCCGCCGGCGTCATCGATGACAAGACCGCGCAGTTGCGCCGGCGCGAACTGGAGGAGGAAAGCTCCTTCTTCGGCTCCATGGACGGTGCCTCGAAATTCGTGCGCGGCGACGCCATAGCCGGGCTGATCATCACCGCGATCAACATCATCGGCGGTATCGCGATCGGCTATTTCCGCCACGACATGGGCATGAGCGAAGCCTCCGATGTCTTCATCAAGCTATCGGTCGGCGACGGTCTCGTCACCCAGATACCGGCGCTGATCGTCTCGCTGGCGGCGGGCCTACTGGTTTCCAAGGGCGGCACACGCGGCTCGGCCAACCAGGCGGTGTTCGGCCAGCTCGGCGCCCATCCGCGCGCGCTTTATGTCGCCGCGATGCTGCTTGTCGTGCTCGGACTAACGCCGGGCTTGCCGCTGTTTCCCTTCCTGATTCTCGCCCTTGCGATGGCGACCATCGGCTATGTCATCCCGATGCGCCAGGAACGCGAAGCCGCCGAAGCGCGGGAAAGCGCCAAGCAGAAGCAGGCGGCCAAGGAGGCGGAAGAAAAGGATTCGGTCAAGGCTTCGCTGAAGACGGCCGAGATCGAGCTTTCGATCGGCAAGCAGCTTTCCACCAAGCTCATGGTCTCGCATCAGGAACTGGCCTTCCGCATGGGCAAGATGCGCAAGAAGTTCGCCCAGCAATACGGTTTCGTGGTGCCGGAGGTGCGGCTGACCGACGATCTGGGCATTCCCAGCAAGAGCTACCAGATCAAGGTGCATGGCACCGTGGTTGCCGAACACCAGATGCGCGTCGGCGAGATCATGGTGTTGCTCGGCAATCGCGACATTCCCGACATTCCGGGCGAGGAAGTGCGCGAGCCGGCATTCGGCATGCGCGCTTTCTCGGTGCCGGAGATGTTTGCGGAGGACCTGAAGCGCGAGCAGTTCACCTCGGCCGACAACATGTCGGTGCTGCTGACCCATCTGAGCGAGGTGATCCGCAACAATCTGCCGCAGCTTCTGTCCTACAAGGACATGAAGGCGCTGCTGGAACGCCAGGATCCGGAATATCGCAAGCTCGCCGACGAAATCTGCACCTCGCATATTTCCTATCCCGGCCTGCAGGCGGTGCTGAAGCTGCTTCTGGCCGAGCGTGTGTCGATCCGCAACCTGCATCTCATCATCGAGGCCATCGCCGAGATCGCGCCGCATGTGCGCCGCACCGAGCAGATCGTGGAGCATGTGCGCGTGCGCATGGCCCAGCAGATCTGCGGCGACCTTTCGGAAGGCGGCGTGCTCAAGGTGCTGCGCCTCGGCAACCGCTGGGACCTCGCCTTCCACCAGAGCCTCAAGCGCGATGCCAAGGGCGAGGTGCGCGAATTCGACATCGATCCGCGTCAGCTCGAGGAATTCGGGCAGGAAGCCTCGAAGGTCATTCGCGAGCATCTGGAGGCGGGCGAACGTTTCATCATCGTCACCGCGCCGGATTCCAGGCCCTATGTCCGCATGATCATCGAGCGGTTGTTCCCCACGCTGCCGGTGCTCTCCCATGTCGAAATCGCCAAGGGCGTCGAAATCCGGGTGCTCGGAACCATCTCGTGACCATCCCGGTCGAGACCATCGTGCTGGCGGCATTCATCGCCTTTTGCCGCATCGGCGCCTGCTTCATGTTCATGCCGGGCTTCGGCAGCGCGCGCATCCCCATGCAGGTGAGGCTGTTCCTGGCGCTGGCCGCCACCGGCGCGCTGCTGATCCATCTGTGGGACCGCATCCTGCCCTTCATCGATGCGCGTCCGCAGGTCCTGGCGCCAATGATCGTCTCGGAACTGCTGATCGGCGCGCTGATCGGCATCATAGCGCGCTTCTTCATGCTGGCGCTGCACTTCATCGGCGCGGCGATCGCCATGCTGATCGGCCACAGCGCCATGAGTGGGATGAGCATCGAGGAAAACGAACCGCAGGCCGGATTATCGTCGCTGATCTCGCTCTCGGCGCTGCTGTTGCTGTTCGTGTTCGACTTTCATCACCAGATCGTCAAGGCGCTGGTTGCCTCCTACCAGGTCGCGCCGCTCGACGTGACCTTCAACCCGCAGGCGGCTCTCATCGACGTGACCGATGCCTTGGCCGAATCCTTCCTGCTGGTGCTGCGGCTCGGCAGCCCCTTCATCGCCTATGGCATATTGGTCAATCTGACCATCGG
>JBARWP010000082.1:0-2932 GCA_049646905.1 Pseudaminobacter sp.
CCTATATAGCGTTCGGAGTCGAAGCCGAACTGCGTAACGACGCGCAATTGGGCATCCGTGCGCTCGCCGAAGGCCGCCTTCAGCCGCAAGGCTTCGACCGCGACTGCTTCCGAGAAGTCAGGGTTCCCTTCCGGATGACCGGCGATCGCGATCTCCCTGATGCCGTGCGTGTCGAAAAGTCCAGTCTCCAGTATCTCCATGGAGGATGAAAAATCACCAATGGGTTTGTCGCGGTCGCCACCGACGACAAGTACGTCACTAACACCAGCCTCTTCAGCCAATGCTTTAATGCGATCAGCAAGGGCTGTCCTGTTCGTTAGGCGCCGGGCAGCAAAATGCGGCACTGCGACATAATCCAATTCGCCGATGCGTGCTGCTGCCCTGACCAACATATCGGTTTCACCGCCGATATCGGTGATATAGACGCGCGTCCCAGGAGGAAACAGGTCCGGTAGCTCAGCAAACTCTATCGCCTGTCTTGGCGTGACCTCGACTGACGCCGACAGTCTTGCCGCGATATCCGCGCTTTTGAAGAAACGCATTTCTTTCTCTCGTGTTTCACACAGCTTTGCGAGAACGCCAAGCCTCATCCGTCGGCAAATGTTTGTCTCAGGCGGCGGCCGCTGTTAATCCGACTCCTGAAGATCAGTATGCCGAGTCACGACCATGCGACTTTGCCACTTCACGTGCGCTCGGATTGACCGATGGGTGGAAAGGTGCTTCGACCAGGGCAGAAACACGAGTGGCTGTTGAACCAGCATGGATGTTTGAGTCAAGGCTCATAACGACCTCCTTTACTGAGACCGCTCCAGTCTAAGGCCGTGAGGAACCAAATTTCAGCCCGAAACCGACACCACCGACGATGGACGCGCCAGATTAGCCGGGTACCGCTTCGAGCGAGATTTTCCTGGCATCAGATCATGTGGGGAGCGCGTCGCACGGCCAATCCGCAAAGCTCATCTCTTTCGCTTCGGTCCGACCTCCACTTTTGTGCTAATAGCGTGGGTCATCAGCGCGTTTCCCGCTGAAAATGTGACCGTCCACTGTCACCGGGGTAGCTCCGGACGATGATCCTGAGTGCCGCGCGTCCTTGGTTAACGAAAGTGGGTTGTTGACAGTACCGTTCTTTGAAGGGGGCGGAGGTTTGCGAAATATCTTCATGCCGGACATAGGCCCCGACCTCGGTCAGCTCGGAAAGGCGCCGCACAGCAACCAGTGGCGTACGTCGCGCATGGCCGACGACACGTGGCGCGCGCTCACAGGTCGCGCCCTTGGTCATATTTTGTGTCGATCCATCTGTTCCGGATTTTTGCAGAAAGAGCGGCCACCGCCGCGATGGATTTACGAGAAAGGTGCCATAGCGGTGGTATTTCCATTAGTAATGGACTGCGGCTGTGCGCTTGTCACTCGCGCCAGTAATTGTTCGCGGCTGCTACCGTCTGGAAATGGATAGCAATGACTTGCGACGAGGCGATCAACTGACTTGAATCGTGATCATAGGCCGCGCGCAGCTTGTCGCGCACCTCGGCTGAAGGCTGGGTCACCTTGACGCCGACGCGGGCCAGTTTGGTGGCAAGATCAAAGCCCTCTTGCGCGGTCGCGGTCTTAAGCGAGGGAAGCCAAGTATCTGTCATGTCTTGTTCCTTTCTGGAATTGCTGGCCGCTGTTCGATCATAGCGAACCGGCGAGAACTACGACCTATGGTGCGGTGTCGCGGGTCAGGACAAAGGCCGCCGCGCCGGACAGTACGAGCGACTGGAGACCGATGATAACGAGATCCACCGCCAGGACAAATGAGGCGGCCAGCGATAACGCCATGGCGAATACGCTCATCGCCTTGCTCCTGCGGCTGATTGCACGATGTGCACGCCAGTCGCGGATTGCCTTACCAAAAGTGCGGCTGTCGAGCAGCCAGTCATGCAGTTTGCGCGACGACCTGGCGAAGCAGTAGGCCGCCAGCAGCACGAAGGGTGTCGTGGGCAGAAGCGGCAGCGCCACACCCAGCCCGCCCAACGCCAGGCTGGCCAGACCGAGGGTTAGCCAGGCAATGCGCATGTCGTCACTCCAGTCGTCTGTTCCACGCAACCGCATCTTACGGTTCCGCGTAAGGCCTTTGCCGTCGTGGCGCTCCAATCATGAATAGTATCCATGGCGCATCCAGTGATACAGGTGACAAAGATGCACGGCCATCGATATGGGGTAGGTCCGCCGGATGACACGCTCGCATATCAGACCGCTCTGCTGTAGGTGCGGGGTGAATGGGCGAGATAGGCGTCGAAGGCGGCCGCTACCGTTCGAACCAGGAAGCGGCGATCCTGGGACACGCGGATGAATCCGTTCTTGTTTTCCAATAATTCGTCACGTTCCAGCGCCTCGAGTTTTTCATTGGCTTCCAACAGACAGGACGGATCGAACGCGTGATGCGCGGCGATCGAAGGCACATCGACTTCAAAGTCGCACATCAAACGCTCGATAACATTTGCGCGTACACGGTCTTCCAGGGTCAGCTTGTATCCCTTAGCCGTCGCCAGTCTGCCGGTGCCGATGTGATCGGCATAGTGCCCAAGCCCGACTTCGTTCTGGACATAGCCTTGCCCCATAGAACCAATGGCCGAGGCGCCGAAGCCGAGCAGCGTCTCGCATCGATCCGTCGTGTAACCCTGAAAGTTACGCCTCAGCGTTCCCTTTGCCTGTGCTTGCGCCATGTCGTCTTCAGGCAGCGCGAAATGATCAAGGCCGATCTGCCGATACCCTGCCGCAACCAGCGTTTCGGCAATGGCAAGCGCCTGTTCATGGCGGGCGGCCCCGTCCGGCAGCACAGCCTCGTCGATCATCCGTTGATGCTTCTTGAAGGAAGGAATGTGGGCGTAACCGAAGACCGCGAAGCGATCGGGCTTCATCGCGGCCGCGGCCTCGGCACTTTCCACGCAGG
>JBARWP010000083.1:0-5043 GCA_049646905.1 Pseudaminobacter sp.
CGATCGGATAGACCTGGCCGAGGTCGCCGGCCCGGTAGGCCTGGATGAGGAACAGCTTGTAGCCGGTATGCAGGGTGATGGAGACAAGCAGCCAGGGCCAGGTTGCCGCGTGGGGAACGGCGACGAAGGGCAGCATCGGCAAGGCGATGATGCAGGCGGAAAGCGAGATCAGCGTGACCGACAAAAAGCGGTCCAGGTCGATCTTTACGATGGCGTTCCAGCCGGCGTGAAATGCGGCCGCCAGCAACACCGCCATGAAAACGATCGGTTCCATCTTTTGTCCTTGAACTCGCTAGGAGTACCCCTTGGAGGATTGTCGCCAAGGCGGTGCCTTCAACGGCGAAACATGTCGCGGTGCGCGCCGGCCAACCTTTCGCGACTGATACCGCCGGAACAAACTGCAGGTTGACGATGTTCGATTTCCGTCTCCCCCTTGACATAGCCGGCTTATAACAATGTGCAGATGAATGGGAAAAGCGATATGTTCGAACAAGGTTTGTTCGGAAATCTCACATGACGCGTCGTCTGCCCTCACTTAACGCGCTTCGTGCCTTCGAGGCAGCGGGACGACACGGGCGCATGGTTCAGGCTGCCGCCGAATTGAAGGTCACGCACAGCGCCGTCAGCCGGCAGATCAAGCATCTGGAGGAGGTGCTTGGCGTGGCCCTGTTCGAGGGGCCGAAGAATGGATTGGAGCTGACCGAAGCCGGGCGGACGCTCTTGCCGGGCCTTGTCTCGGCGTTCGATCAAATCGACAAGGCGGTCCGGCTCGTGGCCGATACCGAGGATGGCACGCTTGACGTGTCATGCCTCGGCACATTCACCATGCGCTGGCTCATTCCGAGGCTCTATCGTTTCCAGGCAGCCCATACGGGAATTTCGGTTCGGCTGACCTCCTCGGATGGTCCGATCGACTTTGCGCGCGAAGGGTTCGACGTGGCCATTCGGGTTGGCGCGGGACCATGGCCGCAGGATGCGCAGGTCAGCCCGCTCTTCGGTGAGCAGGTCGGCCCGGTCCTGGCGCTACAGCTCGCACGAAAGCACATGCCGAATTTTGCAGGCATCCCCTTGCTCCATACGCGAACGAGGCCGGCTGCGTGGGCGGACTGGTGTTCCCGTTCGGGCATCGGCGTGAGCGATGAGCCAGGCGTCGAATACGAGCATTTCTATTTCATGCTCGAAGCCGCCATGGCTGGCCTTGGCGTGTGCATTGCACCATGGCCGCTGGTGGCGGACGACATCCATGCCGGTCGGCTGGTCGCACCGTATGGCTTCATCGAAAACGGGATGGTCTATGTAGCGATGCGTCGTGCACGCCAGCACCGCAAATCAGTGCTGTTTTGCCAATGGCTGCAACATGAGGCCGAGCAATTTGCCCCGTGGCGCAAAAACTCCGGCTAACCCGTCTGCGCCTCCTTGGCCGACAGCGTATAGACGTGAAGCGTATAGCCGATATGCTCGATCATAAGGGTCTTCGCGCGCTCGACGTCTCGATCGAGTGCCGCTTCCATCAGCCTGGTGTGGTGTTCGATCGCCATCGCCTCCCGCAACGCGGCAACGGCTACCTCGTAGCCCGCCTTCAATCCGGCAGCGGCGCGCAATGTCGGTGCGAGCCCCAGGAAGCGATGATGCCGGCGCAACTGGTCGGTGATGTTGGCCTGGAACCGCAAAAGCCAACGTGAGTTGGCCGCACTGAGCAGGGCAGTGTGGAAGGCGACGTGTTTTTCGTCCCACTCGTTGACTGCCGCTTCGGAAGGATCGTCGACCGCCAGCTTGCAGCGCGACAGGCGATAGTGGGCAGTCACTACGTCGTCTTCCCAGTCGCTTCCACCCTGCTCGATCGATTCCAGGAACAGCGGCAGTTCGACCACCAGCCTTGCACGGGTGAGATCCTCGAGTTCTTCCCGCGATACCGAGGCCACGGCAAAGCCCCGGTTGCTGATCGCGGTAACGAGGCGCTCCGCCTCGAGTCGCGACAGGGCCTCGCGCAAGGGAGTCCAGCCGATGCCATAGGCGTTGCGCAGCGCGCTTAGCTTCAAGGGCGCGCCCGGCTGTAGCCGTGTTTCCAGGATGTCGCGCCGCAGCGTCTTGTAGGCGCTCTCGGTTTTACTGCTGTGCTCGCCGTCCTGCATCGTGATTGATCCGCCCGTCCATCAGGTGCATTGCGAAAACTATATATGATGGGATTGTCTCGCAAGGATTATATATAATCTTGACCAAAGTGCCGGCTCCGCTATGCTCCGGCCAGCAGCAAGGTACTGCGTGGCCGCCAATGCCGGCGGCGAACTGGTTGATCAATTCGGAGGAGTAGCATGAACAAGGCAAAGACCGGCTGGCTGCGCGGTATGATGGCGGCGGGCCTCGTCGTCGCAGGCATCGGCGCGGCGTCTGCGGAGCCAATTCGCATCGGCATCGCCAACTTCGGCGAGCATCCGCAACTCAATGCTTCGATCGAAGGCTTCAAGAAGGCATTGACGGAGGGCGGCTATGTCGAAGGCAAGGATGTGGTCTATTCGGTCAGCCACACCAATTTCGATGCCTCGCTGGTCCCGCAGATGATTGCCAAGCTGCAGGCAGAGCAGCCAAAGATGATCTACACCGTCACCACGCCGGTTTCGCAGATTGCCAAGCAAGCGCTGGCGGGCTCGGGAATTCCGGTGGTCTTCACCTCCGTCACCGACCCCGTGGCTGCCAAGCTCGTTCCGTCTTGGGATGCCGGCGATGAGGGCATGACCGGCGCCACCGACTTGCAGGATGTCGCGGCTGTGATGGAATTTGCGCACAAGCTCCTGCCTGAGGCGAAGCGTTTCGGCCAGCCTTACAATCCCGGCGAGGCCAATGACGTGGCCTTGCTGGAGAAGGTCAAGGAAGCTGCTCCGGGTGCCGGCTTCGAGGTCGTCGCGGTCGGTGTCGACAACGTCAACGATATCCAGCAGCGCATCGCATCCTTCGCCGGCAAGGCGGATGTGATCTACACGCCTGCCTCCAACCTGCTGCAGCCGGCGATTGCTGCCGTCGCCGCGGCTGCCCGCCAGGCCGGCATCCCGATCGTCAATTCCGATGACGACGCCGTCCGCAAGGGCGTGGTGCCGGCCAGCTTTGCGGTCAACTACGAGCAGGTCGGCATCAATGCCGGCAAGATCGCCCTGCAGATACTGAAGGGCGCCGACCCGAAGACTATCGCCCCGGTGAACCCGGCCTATGAAGACCATGCGCCGCTGATCAACAAGGCCACGCTGGAGGCATTCGGGGTGACGCTTCCGGCGGATATGGAAAGCTGCAACTGCTTCGTCGAGTAATTTCGGGCTGAACAGATGCGGCGGCGCCTTTTTGCGCCGCCGCATCGCTAAAGGGAGGTGCCCGTGCTGGAAATCCGCTCGGCGCGAAAGACATTCTACCGCGGTCAGGCAGATGAGAAGGTCGCGCTTGACGGGCTCGACCTGAAGCTCGCTACTGGTGAGTTCGGGGTCGTCATCGGCTCCAATGGCGCCGGCAAGAGCAGCATGCTCAACGCCATCTCCGGCGCGCTGAGCCTCGATTCGGGCCAGGTCCTGATCAATGGCCAGGATGTATCGAACATGCCGGTGCACAAGCGCGCCATGCGGCTGGCACGGGTGTTCCAGGACCCGATGAAGGGTACCGCCGCCAGCATGACGGTGGCTGAAAACATGCTACTGGCAGATCTGCGCAGCAAGCGCCGCAGCTTGCGGCCGGGCCTCACCGGCCCACGCCTTGCCTCCTACAGGGAGCGGCTTTCGCTTCTTGGTCTTGGCCTTGAAAACCGCCTCGACACGCGCGTCGAATTGCTTTCCGGCGGCCAGCGGCAGTCACTGTCGCTGATCATGGCGGTCGGCGGGTCGCCCGACCTTTTGCTTCTGGACGAGCACACCGCGGCCCTCGATCCGCGCACCGCCGATATCGTCATGGCGGCGACCGTTCGCGCCGTCGAGCAATTGAAGCTCACCACGCTGATGGTCACCCACAACATGCAGCATGCGGTGGATTTCGGTCATCGTGTGATCATGCTGGATGCCGGCCGCGTGCGCCTGGAAATTGCCGGGGATGAAAAAGCCAATATCACCGTTCCCGACCTGATCGGCCATTTCGCGGTCAAGACCGACCGCATGCTGCTTGCGAGCTGACCGATGGATTTTATCCAGACCACCGTGGCGAGTTTCATCTCGCTGATACCAGTCACGCTCGCACAGAGCCTCATCCTCGGCTTTGTCGTCCTCGGGATCATGATCCCGTTTCGGATGCTGAGCTTTCCAGACCTCACCAGCGAAGGCGCTTTTCCCCTCGGCGGATGCGTCTGCGGGGTGCTGTTGGCGGCGGGTGCCTCGCCACTGACGGCCATCGCGGTGGCACTGCTTGCCGGCTTTGCCGCCGGCTGCTGCACCGCCTTCATCCACCTGCGCTTTCGCATCCATACGCTTCTGGCCGGCATCCTGATGATGACGATGCTCTACAGCGTCAATCTGCGCATCATGGGCAAATCCAACCTGTCGGTCTTCGGGTCGCCAACGATATTCGACTGGGTGCCCTTCCTGCAGCCGGGCTTTCCGGCAAGCAAGATCGCGGCCGTGGGGCTGCTTTCCCTGCTCGTGTTCCTTTTGCTCAACGTCTATTTCAAGACCGAGAAGGGAACGGCGGTTCGCGCTGTCGGGGCCAACCCGGATATGGCCGAGGCCCAGGGCATCAACGTCTGGGCGGCAACGATCGGCGGCGTCGGGCTGGCCGGCGCCTTTTCGGCGCTGAGCGGTGCCGTGATGGTCCAGTCGCAGGGCTTCGCCGACGTCAATATGGGTCTCGGCATCCTCATCAATGGCCTCGCTGCCCTGATGATCGGCGAGGCGATCGTCGGCAAGCAAAGCGTCCTGCGCCAGATAGCGGCGCCTTTCGTCGGCGCCATAGTCTATTACCAGCTCGTATCGCTGTGCCTTGCCGCCGGCATGCCGCCGCCCGATCTCAAGCTTGCCACGGGCCTTTTCGTGCTCGCCATGCTGGCGCTGCCCAGCCTGCGTCGCAGTCGCGGGCCGGCGC
>JBARWP010000084.1:0-10379 GCA_049646905.1 Pseudaminobacter sp.
GCGTTGGCCGTCGACATGGCCGGCAACTACGACGCGATCGTCGCCCCGGCGACCGCGTCCGGCAAGAACGTCGCGCCGCGCGTCGCCGCCCTGCTAGACGTGGCGCAGATCTCGGAGATCATCGAAGTCGTCTCGGCCGACACGTTCAAGCGTCCGATCTATGCCGGCAACGCGATCCAGACCGTGCAGTCGAGCGACGCCAAGAAGGTGATCACGGTGCGCACCGCCTCCTTCCAGTTAGCCTCCCAAGGCGCCACGGCTGTCGTCGAGCTAGTCTCGGCGGCAGCCGATCCGGGGTTGTCGACCTTCGTCGAGAACCGGCTGTCCGAAAGCGATCGCCCGGAACTAACCTCGGCCAAGATCATCATCTCGGGTGGCCGCGCACTCGGCTCCGCGGAGAAGTTCCAGGAAGTCATCCTGCCCGTGGCCGACAAGCTCGGTGCGGCCGTCGGCGCCTCCCGCGCCGCCGTCGACGCCGGCTATGCGCCCAACGACTGGCAGGTCGGCCAGACCGGCAAGGTCGTCGCGCCGCAGCTCTACATCGCGGTTGGCATCTCCGGCGCCATCCAGCACCTGGCCGGCATGAAGGACTCCAAGGTCATCGTCGCCATCAACAAGGACGAGGAGGCACCGATCTTCCAGGTGGCTGACTACGGCCTGGTCGGCGACCTCTTCACCATCCTGCCGGAGCTCGAAAAGGCGCTTTGACCCTAATGCCGACCGACTTCCCGCGCCGAGGGGCATGAAGCCAGTGCGCCCGGCGTTACGAACAGCCTGCTACGTTCAGGCTACGTCCCAAGCCGTGAAGGATCACGTTCAGCCCGCAAGCGCGTCGCGAGGATTCGCCCATCAAGGATCCGCGCCATAGCCATTTCGTATATCTCGGCCAGCAGCATGTCGGCGAATATCCGAGTCGCCTTGGACCAGGAATTCCATGACGGGCTGGCGAGCACCAGCGTACGCAACAACGCTGGATCACTGATCGGCCCGGCAGTGAGTACGCCCTCGGCGACCTCCCTGTGTACGGCGGCTAGCGGTAAGATAGTGAAGCCGACATTGCGCTTCACGAGGTCCTTGAGCGTCTGCAATGCGTCGACCTCGATTGGAACCGTCAGAGCGATATTTCGACGCCTGGCTTCATTGTCGATCAGTACGCGCAGCCCATGCGCTGCGCTTGGGAGCACCAGATTGTGCCTGGCCACACATGCCAGCGAAACCGAAACCTGACGCGAGAAACCTGCGCTGCCTGGCCCAACCAGGTACAGACGTTCTTCCACAAGGGGAACGAAGTCGAGGTTCAGGCCACGCTCTACACCGTACAAAATGGCTAGGTCGATGTCCCCCTGATGTAGTAAGTCCACGAGGTAGCCGCTAAACGCCGGCACTACCTTGAAAGTCACCGCGGGAAATCGCAGTCGGAACTTCTCGATCAGCGGAGCCGCGAGCACATCGCCTACCGTCGGCGGCAGGCCAAGCCGCACCTGCCCGTGAACGGTGGATTCGAGCGAAAGAAGGTCGGTACGGGTATCTTCGATTTGCGAAAGAATGGATTGGGCGCGGGCAAGCAACAGTTCGCCTGCTTCCGTAAGCTTCATGCCGCGGCCATGCCTCGTGAACAGCCTTATGCGCAGATCGTTCTCAAGCATGCTTATCTGCCGGCTGAGGGCAGGTTGTGCGACATGCAGTTTTCCGGCTGCCTTGCTCAGGCTTCCCGATTTGGCAACGTGGATGAATGTGCCTAGCTGTTTGATGTCCATGTCGGCAGGGTACAACCACCGTTGCTCAAGGTATAACGAAAACTGCATAGCTGCTTGTGAAAGTCTTTATTCGATCTTAGGCGCTCTGATCTCTATCAAGAGGGAAGGAACATGGATTTCCAAGTGCGCCCGATGCCGGCAGTCCATAGCTGAGCGATAGAGGGTGGGAGGAATAGAAATGCAGTTTGTGGGCGACGACCCCTATCAGGGTATCCGAGATGCTGTACGCGCGCTCGGCGCGGGGTTTCCGGCTGAGTATCATCGCAAGGTAGACGAGCGGCGCGGTTATCCTGAGGAATTCGTCGACGCGCTGACCAAGGCAGGCTGGATGGCCGCGCTCATTCCCGAGGACTATGGCGGCTCGGGGCTCGGCCTGACCGAGGCTTCGGTCATCATGGAGGAGATCAATCGTTCGGGCGGCAATTCGGGCGCCTGCCACGGCCAGATGTACAACATGAACACGCTCGTGCGTCATGGCTCCGAAGAGCAGCGTAAGCGCTATCTTCCCAAGATCGCGACGGGCGAACTGCGCCTACAGTCGATGGGTGTGACCGAACCGACAACAGGCACGGATACGACAAAGATAAAGACAACGGCGGTAAAGAAGGGTGACCGCTATGTCATCAATGGCCAGAAAGTCTGGATCTCCCGCATACAGCATTCGGACCTGATGATCCTGTTGGCGCGCACCACGCCGATCGACCAGGTCAAAAAGAAGTCGGAGGGCATGTCGATTTTCATCGTCGACCTCAAGGACGCGATCGGCAACGGAATGACGGTCAGCCCGATCCTCAACATGGTCAACCACGAGACCAACGAACTGTTTTTCGACAATCTGGAAATCCCCGAGGAAAACCTGATCGGCGAGGAGGGCCAGGGCTTCAAGTATATCATGACCGGGCTCAACGCCGAGCGGACGCTGATTGCAGCCGAATGCATCGGCGATGGCTATTGGTTTATCGACAAGGTCACGGCCTATACCAAGGAACGCATCGTTTTCGGCAGGCCGATTGGGCAAAATCAGGGTGTACAGTTTCCGATCGCGGAAAGCTTCATCGAGGTCGAGGCAGCCAACCTGATGCGGTTCGATGCATGCCAGCGCTACGATGCGAACGAGCCCTGCGGCACGCAAGCCAACATGGCCAAATATCTGGCCGCCAAGGCTTCGTGGGAGGCGGCGAACGCCTGCTTGCAGTTTCACGGCGGGTTCGGGTTTGCCTGTGAGTACGACATCGAGCGCAAGTTCCGCGAAACACGCCTATACCAAGTGGCGCCCATCTCTACCAATCTGATCCTGTCATATGTCGCGGAGCATGTGCTCGGCCTCCCGAGGTCGTTCTGATGGTCGGCCGCCGTCCACTTGACGGGATCGTCGTCATCGCCATAGAGCAGGCGGTGGCCGCGCCGTTCTGCTCGGCGCGGCTTGCCGATGCAGGCGCCAGCGTTTTGAAGGTTGAGCGGCCGGAGGGCGACTTCGCACGGGGCTATGACAATGTAGTTGCCGGCGGGCAAAGCAGCTATTTTGTCTGGCTGAACCGTGGCAAGGAGTCCATCGCCATCGATATCGCCTCGTCCGCGGGCAAGGAGGCGTTGAGCGACCTGATCGCCGAGGCTGACGTCCTTGTGCAGAATCTAAAGCCGGGCGCGCTGGACCGGCTTGGCTTCGGCATGGAAACGCTCCGCCGCCAACACCCCAAACTCATCTGCTGCTCGATCAGTGGCTATGGCGAAACGGGACCGATGGCTGACCGCAAGGCCTACGACCTGCTGATCCAAGCCGAATCCGGCCTTTGCTCGATCACCGGCGGTCCTGACGAGCCGGCCCGCGTCGGCATTTCTCTCGTCGACATCGCGACGGGCGCGACAGCGCATGCGGCGATCCTCGAGGCGCTGATCGCGCGCTCGGCCACGGGCGATGGCGCGGACATTCGTATCTCGATGTTCGACGTCATGGCGGACTGGCTGACCGTACCTTTGCTGCACCAAGAAGCAGGAAGGGCGCCGAAGCGTATAGGCCTAGCGCATCCCTCGATCGCACCCTATGGCGTCTTTCGCACCGGTGACGGCAAAACCATCCTCATCTCGATCCAAAGCGACCGCGAATGGGCCGCGTTCAGCGCGATCTTCCTCGGCAACCCCGCTGCAGCCACCGACCCGCTGTTTGCGACCAACATAGCGCGCGCCGCAAATCGCCAGGCAACAGACGAGCTCGTCGCCGCCGCGTTTGCCAAGGTCGACGCCGAAGTCGCCCAAGCATTGCTGCTCAAAGCCGACATCGCGTTTGCCTCGGTCAACGACATGGCGGCCCTCGCGGCGCATCCGCACTTGCGCCGCATTACCGTGGACTCGCCGGGCGGACCTGTCAGCTTCCCCGCCCCCGCTCCGGTTGTCGTTGGCGAGGACCGCATCTATGGGGGCGTCCCGGCTATCGGTCAGCGCAAGAGCGCGGACAGTTCGCATAACGGCGGACGAGCATGAGCCCGGCAACGTTGGACGTTGATCATCTGCGTAGCTGGATCGGCAGACAGGAGGCCACCAAGGAACGGTTGGAGCCGGAATTGGTGCGGCGGTTCAATGCCACGTTCGATGCGGACTCCAATTGTATCGAGGACGGGTCCGTTGCCCCCCGCCTCATCCATTTCTGCTTAGGGCATGCTGCTGCGCCAACAGCATCGCTGGGCGGTGACGGTCACCCCCAGCGCGGCGGCTTTCTGCCTGCGATCCCATTGCCAAGACGCATGGCGGCGGGCGGAAGACTGGAATTCAGTGGCGAATTGCGCGTCGGCGATCTCGTCCGCCGAACGTCGAAAGTCGCCGACTTGTCGGTCAAAGAAGGACGGTCCGGAACGCTATGTTTCGTTGCGGTGGATCATGTCATCGACGTCGATGGCCAAGTGATGGTCACTGAGCGCCAGGACATCGTATATCGCGAGGCAGACACGTCATCAGGCCAGGTGGTCGAGGTTAGGCCATGCCCCCAGGGGCAGTATGACAAGCTAATCCGGCCGACTCCGACGCTGCTGTTCCGCTATTCGGCGATCACCTTTAACAGCCATCGCATCCACTACGACGATCGCTACGCCCGCGAGATCGAAGGCTATCCAGGACGCGTGGTGCACGGGCCTATGCAAGCCACCCTGCTGCTCCGCCTGGCGACGGAAATCAAGGGCTCGGCGCCGCGGCAGTTCGCTTTCCGAAATCAGTCCCCCTTGTTCGACAACACCGATTTCCATCTCCATGCCGAAAACGACGGCCATAAGCTTCGTCTTTGGTCCGCGCGAGACGGGGGCCCCATCGCGATGACCGCCGAGGCGTCGTGGTGATGAGCCCGGATTTCATTGCGCCTCTTTTCGTTCCTGCCGACCGGCTAGACCGTTTCGGCAAGGCAGCCTCGTCGGGAACGGATGCGGTTATTCTTGATCTTGAAGATGCAGTGGCACCGAATGCCAAAACCGCTGCACGGCAATCGCTTAGTTCAAACTTCACCTCGCTGCCCGTGATTGTACGCGTCAATGCAACTGGTACGCCGTGGCATTTGGATGATCTTGCGGCTGCTGCACGCTCGCCTCTGTCTGCCGTCATGGTTCCGAAATCGGAATCGGCCGCAAGTCTTGCTGCAATATCTGCAAGCATCAATTTGCCTTTGATCGCCTTGGTCGAGACTGCTGCCGGACTCAGCGCCGCTCGCGAAATCGCGGCGGTGCAAGGCGTCATGCGATTGGCGTTCGGATCGATAGATTTCTGTGCCGATCTAGGTTGTGCCCATCACCGGGATGTGTTGTTGCCGGCCCGGTCCGCGCTGGTCTTGGCGTCGCGCCTGTCTGGCAAGGCGAAGCCGCTCGATGGGGTGACGACCTCGATTGAGTATTCGGAGCTTGTGGCGGATGATTCGCGCCATGCGCGAGCCTTAGGCTTTGGAGGCAAGCTGTGCATTCATCCACGGCAGGTGGCGGCGGTGATTGCCGGCTTCCAGCCAGACGAGGCTGAAATAGACTGGGCGCGAAAGGTCCTTGCCGGCGGCGATGGGGCTTCGGCGGTGGATGGCGCGATGGTCGACGAGCCAGTCAGGATCCGTGCCCGCTCCATCCTGGCGCAGGTGACTCGGACGGAGGGCTTCTGATTTAGCCACTAAGTCTTATGTGGCTAGAGGCCAAGATTGATAAGAAGCAACACAACGCAAGCGCAGCGATGCTATATCGACTAAACGTCCACCTCCAGTAATCGTACTTAAAGGCGGCGGACGATCTCGCGCGGTAAAGACGCTGGCGTGAATATGTTATTGTCTTAACCACTGACTATACGTGGTGTTCCAAGCGCGGTGTCTACCACAACGGAAACAACGCCGTCTCTGCATAATCGGAGTCGTACGGAATCTCCGCGCTCAGCGCCGAGCAGCCCGTCTCGAGCGATGTCGTTCGGACGATGATGCCATCGACGCTCTTTGAATGCAGACGAGCAAAGTTGGGTCTCGAGCCTGTCGGTGCGACCGTGCCGAAAGGCAACACCGCCAGTCGATTGTGAAGCATAACATTGACAGGTTGCGCTGTTGTCATTGTCTCGCTCCGCGCGCGGTGATATATGGAAGTCAATTGCGATATGCGGGAAGCGCATGGAGATAGACGGTGTCTTCATCCACTCCGGTCGCGTGTGGTCGTAATGATGGCAATCATACGGTCCCGAGCAGTCGATCGCGATCGGCACGAGATTTCCTTCTTCCAAACACGACTAGGGAATTCGATATATTCGCGAAGAGAACGGACTGGTTGGGTGCGCTGGTCGCATAAGAGTGTCAACGAATGACGAGAGAAGACGTCGCAGAGTTTCTGGAGGGTAGTAAATGACTGTGGAATTGATCAAGGACGGCCCAGTTGCAACTGTGATGCTCAATAGACCAGAAAAGCTTAACGCGCTTACGGAGGCCATGAAGGACCGTCTCGGTTCCCTCTTTATCGAACTTGCCTCGGATCGGGCGACGAGGGTTGTTGTGCTTGCGGCGGCAGGAAAGGGCTTCTGCGCCAGCGGCGATGTTGCCACGCTCGGCGATTTCGACGTTTTGTCGGGCCGCGACCGCTTGAAGCGGGTTCACCGCCTGATCATCTCTCTCTCGAATATTGAAAAACCTGTTATCGCCTCAGTGCGAGGGATCGTTGCCGGCACCGGCTGGAGCATGGCGATGGCCAGCGACATGGTCATTGCTTCCGAAACGGCAACGTTTTCCCAAGTCTTTCGAAACATGGGTCTCGCGCCTGATGGGGGGTCAATATTCTTCCTTACGAAGCTTATTGGCGAGTTACGAGCTAAGGAAATGGTGTATAGCGGCTGCAAGTTACCGGTAATGGAGGCGGAAAAGCTAGGTCTAGTCAACCGGGTCGTGAAGGATGAAGACCTGGAGACCGAGACCATGAGAGTGGCACATGATCTGGCCGAGGGACCTGGCCTTGCCTACGCTTCGGCGAAGAAACTCTTCAAGCTTACCAACACTCCGAGCCTCGAAGCATTCCTTGATGCGGAGACATGGGCACAGGGCGTTAATATGGTTAGCGATGATCATCGAGAAGGCGTTTCAGCTTTTCGGGAGAAACGCAAAGCCGATTTCCAATCCCGCTGAGACCTAGGCGTCCTTTCATGAACGGCAAGCTTTGTATTATTGAGTAAACACCGCTTGCAGATGGTGGTTAGCTCGGGTCTGTGATCCACAACGTGCTAAGAGGCGTTGAGGATCGGGACAATTTCTTACGAATGGCTAGTTCATTGCATCGATCGTAGTCTCCGAGTGGCACGCGGCCACATAACGCGTCGACGGCGGTTTGCAGCGGACCGACTGGGCGCCCGTATGAGAAACGGCCTTCCCGGGTCTGTCACCGTAACCGTCCGGTGAGGCTTTCAATTACCCACATCGTCGGTTTGATCCAATGGAGATGCCGAAGGCGATGTCGTGCAAGCGGATCATGCCGCGCCAGACGACCATGTTGCCGGGAGGCGGATCATGTTTGCGGGCGAGATAGCCGCCAAGCATTGCGATTTGCAGCAGATAGGCGGCGAGCGTGAGCCGTTGGAGGCGGGGTCGCGTTCGGGACGCATCGATCTGGTCGAGCGTACTGATCTCGGCGAAGGTGAGAATGCTATCGGGCGCGGCGTCTGGCTTGGCGCGCGCCGACATGGTGACGAAGAATATGCGCCAGCTGACCACCGCGATGAGAGCAAGGAATTTCGCCAGCCTCTCGGCGGTTTCGAGCCTCGCCTCCTCGGCACGGCAGCCGGATTTCATGACCTTGTGGAACACCTCCGCCTTCCAGCGCAGGGCGTACCAGTCGAGCTTCTCGACCGCTCCGGAGAGACCGTCGACCGGCAAGTTGGTCACCAGCTTCCAGTTGATCGGCTCGCGATCGGGCGGCGGGTTCTCTTCGAGAGCATGGATGTAGGTCAGAACCTGTGGGCTATAGCGCTTCTGCTTGCTTACGGGCGGCAAGGTATTGATGGCGGCGAACTTCACCTGCAGCCAAGTCGTCTCGTCCTGACCGACTGTAATGCGATGACGTCCCGCCCAAGGCGCCGCTGCAAGTTGGGCAAAGACACGATGATCCGAACGGTTCGGATCGGCATCGGCAGGCGGCTCGGCCAGCCTGTTCGTCTGCACCCGCACGAGGAAGCTGGTACCAAGGTCATGCGCGGTGCAATAGAGTTCGTAGATGTCGCTTTCCCGATCACCTACATGCACGCAGCGCTCGGGCGCGCCAACGAGCGCGATGGACTGGCGCAGGTTCTCCAGCCAGCGGTAACTCTCCTTCGTCTCGATCGGCACGCGCGTGGGATTGATGTGCCGCTTGAGCGCGAGCGTTCCCTTGAATTTCGTTCGTGTCCAGAACTTCACCGCCGTCAGGCCGAGGGGTGTGCCGGTGAGTGTGACGGCCAGGCTCGAATGCATCAGCACTCCGCACAAGGTCTGCACGTTGGGCTGCCCGGCCTTGTAGCGCCCGGCGTTGATGGTCTTGGTGAAGCCGATTTTGCCCGGCTGCGCGCGGCTGTAGATAAATTCGGTCGTGTCCTGCAGGATGAGGATCGGACCTTCGCTCGCCACTACGCGCGCCGCGGTCGCGGCGAAATGGCCGGCGAGAACGCCATGTTCGGTCACACGTGGGTTGTCAAAGAAGCGGTAGGCGGCCTTCGTTGCCGCCCAGTCGCCGCAGGCCGCCGGGATTGGCTTGCCCGGCGCAGCTGCCATCTGATCCAGCAACCGTCGCAGCCGGCGGGCCAGACGCTTGTCGGGAAGGGCCGCCGCAGAAAGCTCTTCCTCCTGCCAAGCGGCTTCGCTGCTGACCTTGTCTCCCATCCGTGACGCCTCCGTGATTCGGCGTCACGGACAGAATCACGGCAGATTCATACGAGGCAATAGCCCCTGCCGACGATGTGGGTAATTGAAAGCCGGTGAGGACCGCGGTGATGGCGGCCTGATCAGTTATCGGGTTTCGGCCGGGCTTTGTTGATCAATCGCGCCTTGGCTGCGTTTCGGCGGTTCGCGATGCGCAAGAGCGCGTATTTGATCGGGAGTTCGTCGATGGTGTCGGGATCGTAGTCGTCGGCCCATTCGGTTGCGTCGGCATGGTTGGGGTGGTCGGGGTCGGCCAGCGCGTCGAGCATGTCGTAGAAGCCTGGAATGCCGCCGCAATCCTCGGGTGGGGCGTTCCTCTCGCCGCCGAGATAGCGCGGATAGGAGGTCTCGGGATCGCCGGCCCTGACGCCGGTCACGGTGAGCCGATGCTCCCAGCTGTCGCCGAAGTCGTAGAGGTAGTCGATCGTCGTCCTGCGCGGCTTGAGCACATCGCGCAGGCGCACTTTGGCGGCGTCCTTGCGCGGCGCCGTTCCCCAGTCCTCGTCCATCGGCAGGCCGTATCTCTGCTTGCCGATGGTGAACTCCCACAGATGGTAGTCGAACCAGCCCATCACGGCCTGGATGATGTCGTGCAGCACCTTCAGCGTGATCGAGGTCGGCACCTCGACCTCGCGCCAGATCAGGGGATCGGTGTCGCGCAGTTCGACGCGGACCGTGGCGATCTCGTTGAGGCTGTCGGATGCGGCGATCTTCGGGGACGGGCTCATGCGGCCAGTCTTGCAGATTGCGCCTTCCAGTTCCACGGCAGGAGATCGGCCAGGCGGCCCTGCGGCGTGTCGGCGATGCGGGCGAGCACGTCGGCGAGATAGCCGAGGGGATCGACGTCGTTGAGCTTGGCGGTTTATGCCGACCACCGAACTATGCCGAGCGCATCTTCCGATCGTGGCGGTATGAAGCGCTTCGCCGGCCATTTCGACCGAGGATCGGTCGTTGCCCGATCTAATCTGGCCGTTCGGAGCGCGATCTCCGAACTCGAGTGTGATGAGGGTAGGAGCCCTGCTAGGGGTCGGAACAAGAACTGCTCAAAATCGTACGCTAAGGTCGAACGGAACAGGAACATTATGCTGCACGCCGAAGCCCAGCCGGGAGGCGGAGCGACCTGAAGCCTTCCGGGAGATGTTGCTCGCTGTCCCAGGTGTAGATGCCCGTCAGGTTGATATGCTCCCAACTCAGCGGCGAGATATGCTTCAACAGCGGATCTGGAATGTTCCTTCCCGCTCGTTTGAGCTGTG
>JBARWP010000085.1:0-6708 GCA_049646905.1 Pseudaminobacter sp.
GTGCAGGGGCCGAGAGATCTGCCTAGAGGGCGAATTCTGCTGCTATTGAGGGACACAGGCCTTCAAAAGGCCGGCACAAGCGTTCACAGCACGTGATCTGTCATCATTCAGGGGGAAACTGCTGATCTCTCAGCGCGAAAATCGGCGGCTGTCCTTGGTCAGGCAGTCCCAGCAACAACTGATCGATATAAGAGGATGGGCAATGGCCATCGAGAGTAGGAAAAATGTGCGTTTCATGCCTGCTCGACCATGATTTGTCGGTCACAGGCAGATGATCGAACCATTCAATGACAGGCAGATGACAGAAGATATCCCAAAAAGGATATCTTGGGGCCGAGGAACAATATCAAGGGCGATCGCAAATTGAGTCGATAGAGGAAGCGCTTCTTCCATCGACATCTGTGGACGAACTGAGTCGGATTGGGAGTGGCTACACCTTCACTGCAATGCGCATGAAGGCGGGCATGTCGTCGCCGAAGCCGACCGTATTGTCGTTGTCGTCGTGCCGCTGCCGACCATTGCGCTCCTGCTGACGGGAACGCGCGCGCCTTTCGGCATTGCCGGCCTTGATCGCTTCCTTGCGGCTGTGGGTATCGTCGTTGTCGGCAGCGACCGTCTTGCTATCGGTGTTCTCGCTGGAAGCGGATTCCTCGGATTTGCGGCGGCCCTGCTGTGATTTGCGGCCATGCTCGCGTTGCCCGGCGCGCCTGCGGCGCGGTGCATCCTCTTCGTCTTCATTGACCACGAGCGTCGAAAGATCGCCGTCCAGCCATTCGATCGGCTGGCCGATCAGCTTCTCTATGGCATCGACATGCTTCATGTCCGACTTGGCGACGATCGTGAAGGACTTGCCCGAACGGCCGGCGCGCCCGGTGCGGCCGATACGGTGGACATAGTCTTCCGCGTGGATCGGCACGTCGAAGTTGAACACGTGGCTGACATCGGGAATGTCGAGGCCGCGAGCCGCCACATCGGAGGCCACCAGCAGCTTCAGCTTGCCTTCGCGGAAATTCGACAGCATCTGCATGCGTGCGCGCTGGTCCATGTCGCCGTGCAAGGCGCCGGCATCGAATTCATATTTGGTCAGCGAGCGGAAGAGCTCCGATACGTCGACCTTGCGGTTGCAGAAGATGATGGCGTTCTTCAGCTCTTCCTCTTCCGCCTCGATCAGCTTGCGCAGCACTGCCCGCTTGTCCCACGGCTTCGACCCGGACTTCACCAGGCGTTGGGTTATGCCGATTGCCGTCGATGCTGCCTTGGCGACTTCGATGCGCACCGGCGCGTGCAGGAACTGCTCGGTCAGCTTGGTGATTTCCGGCGGCATCGTCGCCGAGAAGAAAAGCGTCTGGCGTGTGAAGGGGATGAGCTTGCAGATGCGCTCGATGTCCGGGATGAAGCCCATGTCCAGCATGCGGTCGGCTTCATCGATGACGAGGATCTCCACCCCGGTCAAAAGCAGCTTTCCGCGCTCGTGGTGGTCGAGCAGGCGGCCGGGTGTGGCGATCAGCACATCGGCGCCGCGCTCGAGCTTCTTTTCCTGCTCGTCGAAGGAGACGCCGCCGATCAGCAAGGCCATGTTGAGGCGGTGGTTCTTGCCGTATTTGACGAAGTTCTCTTCGACCTGGGCGGCCAGTTCGCGCGTCGGCTCCAGGATCAGCGTACGCGGCATGCGCGCGCGGGCACGGCCCTTTTCGAGGCGTGTCAGCATCGGCAGCACGAAGGATGCCGTCTTGCCGGTGCCGGTCTGGGCGATGCCGAGCACGTCCTTGCCCTGCAAGGCGTGCGGAATGGCGCCCGCCTGAATGGGCGTGGGCATTGTGTAGCCGGCGTCGCTTACTGCGGAAAGGACCTTGGGCGACAGGCCGAGGTCTGTGAAGGTCAACGCTTCTTGAGCGGTCTGGATGTCTGAGGACAAGTGTTTTGGCTGTCTTTGGCTAGTTCAATGGCGCATCACAAAGGACGCGGCAGGCACCCCGCGCCTGCACATAGATTTATCGCGTACGACCAGCACCGGGATTTGTCAACACAACAGGCATAAATGCTGTGTTTGTGCCTTATCGAAATTTAACGCCAAGCCGCTGTTTTCACAATAGATCAATAACGGAATTGCTCCGTGAGTATCCGTTCCGACCAGGAATGCCCCGCATCGAACAGCAGGGTTGCCGTGGCTGCGTGCGATTCCTGCACCAGCACCGACGTGACCGACTTCACTTCCGTATGGTCGGCAACGGCGTTCACCGGCCGTTTTTCATGCTCCAATATATCGAAGCGCACGACCGACTGCTTGGGCAGCAGAGCGCCGCGCCAGCGCCGCGGGCGAAAGGGGCTGACCGGGGTCAAGGCGAGCAACGAGGCATCGAGCGGCAGGATGGGGCCGTGGGCGGAAAGATTATAGGCTGTCGAGCCGGCGGGCGTGGCAACCATCACGCCGTCACAGATCAGTTCTTCCAGCCTGACCTTGCCGTCGATGGTAATTCGGATCTTCGCGGCCTGATAGGATTGGCGCAGCAACGAGACCTCGTTGATGGCCAGCGCATTGACGGAAGAGCCGTCGGCGCTGGTGGCACGCATCTCCAACGGCCGGATCACCTCCGCATCCGCAGCCTGCAGGCGCTCGAGCAATCCGTCCTCATGGAACTCGTTCATCAGGAAGCCGACCGTGCCGCGGTTCATGCCGTAGACCTGCTTGCCGGTGCCCATGGTTTCACGCAGCGTCTGCAGCAGAAAGCCGTCGCCGCCGAGGGCGACGATAACGTCGGCTTCGGCGAGCGGGGTGTTACCGTAGCGCGCCGAAAGGAGTGCGGCAGCCTCCTCGGCATCCGGAACGTCGGAGGAGACGAATGCGATCGTATCGCGTGCTTTCCTTGTCGTTGCCAGGGCCTTGTCCTCTCCTCGAATGGCGGCGAGTCGAGTAGCACGCCGCCAGCACCTCTGCAAAGGGAGGTCTATGGGGCCAATAGGAAGCCGGCGTAACGATTCTGCCGTCCCGATATGCCGCGAGTCATGAGTTGGCGGCGCGCAAGCAACCAAAATCAACGATGGCCGTTCATCCTGTCTAACCAAGGGAATAAGCCATGGCCAATGAACCAAAGACCACTTCTTCGAAAGCCGACGATTTGCAGAGAGCCCTCGAGGATCAGATTTCGGAATTGCGTGATGAGATTACGAGGATAAACGAGACGATTGCGGAGCGAAGCGCCAGTCTGGTCAGCGGTGTAAAGGAGAAAGCCTCGGAGTTCTACGAGGATGCCTCCGACCGCGCGACTAAAGCAACCCAGCAACTGCGCACGCAGGCAAATACGGTGTCCGAGGTGGCGCGCGAAAATCCCGCGACTACGACCGCCGTGCTGGGAGCAGTTGGCTTGCTCGGTTTCATGCTTGGGATGGTGGTCGGGCAATCGGCCACGCAGACGCATCACCGCCGCTGGTACCTTTAACGCCCGACGCGCTGCACCGATTTGACCTGACGGAGCCGAAGCCTAACTTCCATCTATGGATATAAGAAATACCGGAAACAAAAATTGAGTTTCGCAATGGGCAGTTATGCCCGCCTATGTTCCGCTTCATAATCGACGCAGTGTGCATCCACACCAACCAAGGAGAGGATCTTCCGATGAAAATGCATAAACTCGTTGCGGCTTCGGCCGCATTGCTTGCCCTTGCATTGGCAGGGTGCGCGCAAACCGAGCAGCAACAGCGCACCAGTACCGGTGCATTGATTGGCGGTGCCGGCGGGGCGCTTGTCGGCCAGGCGATCGGCGGCAACACCCAAAGCACTGTCATCGGCGCAGCCAGCGGTGCCTTGCTGGGAGCGGTGGTCGGGTCGGCCACAACCCCGCAGCGGCGCGGTGAGGAAATGTGCCGCTACCGTGCGCCCGACGGCCGCATCTATGTGGCGCGTTGCGACGAACGCTATTACAGCGGCAATTATTGACCTGCCGAGCGGCCGGGTTCGTCGAATATGGCGAACCTGGACGCCAGCATGCCAGGCAGCGTTGAACGCATCTTCTTGTTGGTAGATGACGCTGCGCCGCTCTCGTGCCTTGTGCGGATCCTGAGCGCATTCGTATCGAAATTTTGCTCGTCGCGCCTCGTGCCGTGTTGCCCGGAATGAGTGATAACGGTGCATATCGGCGCCGCCAAATGGCGGTGTTTTGGCTCGTCAGGCCTCTCCCTTTGAGGGAGCCCACGCCATAAGATCGGAATTGTCGCGCCGCCGGGCGAGAATATAGGCTGCCGGTGGACTGCATCTTGGGGCAGGGGACCGCTTCAGGTCGCCTGTGGGAGCGACAATGCGCAGAGTCCGGTTTCCGCCATTCATCACGTCAGTTTCCGCGCCTTTCCGTGTCCTTCCGTTAGCCGTGCTGCTTGGGCTCGGCGCGGGTGGCCTTGCTGGTGCCCAGGATGCATCGAGCCAGGCAAAGCCGGATTTTTCCCACAGATGGACTGCAGAATTGAATGCTTGCCCCACACTCGATGCGCTTTGCGTCACCAGGGCACATGAATTTCTTGCGGCGGATTTTCCCCAGCAGGTGACGGACAACCACAAATGGCGGGTCATGCTGCTGTCGCTGCGCGACCAGGATGAGGAGATTTTCGCAAAGGCCGATGCGCAGGTTTCGGCTCGAATTGCGGCATCCACCGACCCGATCGAGGCGCTGGGGTTCATCAACGCACGCGGCTTTTCGCTCTCCCATGCCGGCCGAACGGATGCCGCGACAAACGTGCTTCGCGAGGCGGCTTCCCTGGCATTGAAGCAACCGCCATCCAAGGAGCGCGATGAAAAGATCGTCTCCATCGTCGACTCGATGCTTGAAATTCCTGACTTGATGCCTGAGGCCGTTGAACTGGCAAGGCGGATCGAATTCCCTGATCGGCGCCTGGATGCCCTGTCCTACATCGCGCGAGCCTATACGAAAATATCGGACATTGATGCCGCGAACGGCCCGTACGAAGAGATCATGGCCCATCTCATGGACCCGCCGGAGACGCCCGATTGGCGTGCCCTGCTTTCCGTAAGGATGGCTTTGAGACACGACAAGCGTGAAAACGAGGTCGGTCGCCTAATCCAGCGGCTGGAGCCCGGGCAGGGGCCTGGCGATCCTTGGAACGCCGACCCCAAGGAAGCGAAACGCTTTCTGGATAATCTGAAATCCATAAAGCGAGATCTGGTTATCGCTCGGGGCGCCTTTCCCCTGCCGGATACGCCGGTCGAGCCTCGCTGGCTTAGGGGCCCGATCTCTCTGATGGTCTGGGAGATGGTGAGATCCGGCCAGTTCGAGCTTGCCGAACAATATTTCCAGAGTTGGACGTCGACCAAGGACGAGGAGGATCACGTCACCTATTATGCGAATATTGCCCAAGCACGCCTGACGCGCGGCGAATACGACCATGTGCTGCCGGCGATCAAAGCCATGTTCCAAAATGCTTTGAAAGAGCAGGCGGTAAGGGATGCCTCCAACAGGCGCCCGTTGGGGATAGCCCCGGTGCTGGCCGATGTCGTCGCCCACAAACAGGAATTGGGGTTGGACGAGTCTTCCGCCAAGACCCTGCAATCTGCCGCATGCGTTACGCTGAATCGCCCCATGCGATGGGCGGTGCCGGCGCTGCGGAACGCCCCGAGCGAGTGGGTGGACACATTCGATGACAAGCCTGCGGAAGTGGTACGGCCGTCTCTGGAGGGTCTTTTCAGATACAACTGCAAGGATGTGTGGCTCAACTGGATCGCAGATCCAAGATTGGCTGAGCATGCATCAGAAGGACTGGTGAATGCATTGGCCGAGCTACGACGCCGGGAAACCCAACAGCGCAAACAGCCACTATAGCGCCAGTTCGCCAAAGGACCGATCGTCGCTATCGGCCGGGTTGAACCCTTGGCGAGGCCACATAAACGTTGTCTGATAAAATGTTGAAATTATTGGCGATCCCGGCAGGATTCGAACCTGCGACCATCGGCTTAGAAGGCCGGTGCTCTATCCAACTGAGCTACGGGACCGCGATTCGCACCAGCCGACCGCCGGGGTGCCACGGCTAATGCGTCCAGGGGATCTTGCGGTCATAGCGGAAATTCTCCGCATAGGAAATCGCGCGGCGCTTGGCTTCCTTCGGTTCCTGGACGCGGAAATCCAGCCCGTGCCTCTCGGCATAGGCGACGGCCTCTTCCTTCGTCTCGAAGGTGAGGCGAATCTGGCTCTTCATGTCGCCCGACGACGTATAGCCCATCAGTGGGTCGATCTTGCGCGGCATGGCGGGATCGAATTCCAGTACCCAATGGCCGGTCTTGGCCTTACCCGATTGCATTGCAGTCTTGGCGGGGCTGAAGATGCGGGCAGACATGCTTTCCTCGTAAACCGTGGTCGGAGTGGCAGGATTCGAACCTGCGACCCCCTGATCCCAAATCAGGTGCGCTACCAGGCTGCGCTACACTCCGCTGCGGATGTGCCTAGTGGCTTCGCAGCCTATTGGCAAGGCGGAAAATGCCGCTCAGGCGGCACTTGCCGCGGCCAGCCCCCTGGCGATGTCGGCCTTGATATCCTCGACGTCCTCCAGCCCGATCTGCAGGCGGATGAGCGGTCCCGCATAGGGACCCTTCGCCACCACCCTGTCGGCGAGCGAGACATCCACGGCAAGGCTTTCATAGCCGCCCCATGAATATCCCAGCCCGAAGATCTGCAACGCATCCAGGAAGGCGTGGGCCTGTTTCTGGCC
>JBARWP010000086.1:0-2776 GCA_049646905.1 Pseudaminobacter sp.
GTCCTGCTCGATGATCTGCTCCACGCCGCCCGGCGAGGTGCTGGCCGTCTGGCCACTGTCGGCCGAGGCCGCCGGGCCCCCCGAAGGCGGCGCGGAATTCTCCGCGACGCTCCGATCGGTCCTGCCGCCCTTGGCGTCGGACCGCTTTTCGAGTTCTTGGAAGCGGAACTCGTTGTCTTCCTGCATCTTGCGCATCTGCTCCTGCATCTGCAGTATCTGGAAGTTCAATTCCTCGATCGTGCCGTTGAGGGAGCGGATCTGTTCTTCAAGTGCGGTCACGCGCGGGTCGCCTGCCTGCGCCATCTGGATTGGGGCCTGCTCGCCGGCGCCGAACACGCCGGGTAGCCCGACCATCGGTACGGGCACCGCAAGGCCGGGCCTTGCGACCTGCGCTTCGTTCATTGCGGGAGCGCCGTCGCGAGCGATGGCTGCGCCCGAAAGCAGAAGCACGGCAAGCGTGCCACTCAGGATCGATCGAAAATACATATGTCTCTCGCCATTAGAAAACGGGATATGCGCGATTGCGCTCCGCCTTTTATCAGGACGCGAGACTTCGGCCAAATTTTGTTTGTGCCAGAGCGACCGGCGAAAAGTGAAGCCGATTACTGCACCGCACATGAAAAAGGCGGCACGAGGCCGCCTTTTCGGAACTCGCGGATCTCGCGATCAGCTTCCGGCACCGCCGAGCGTGGTGACGGCACGGCGGTTCTGCGACCAGCAGGAGATGTCGTCGCAGACGGCGACCGGCTTTTCCTTGCCGTAGGAGATGGTGCGCATGCGGTTGGCGGCAACGCCCTGGGCAGCCAGGTAGTCGCGCGTGGCGGCGGCACGGCGTGCGCCGAGCGCAAGGTTGTATTCACGCGTGCCGCGCTCGTCGGCATGGCCTTCGACCACGATCGCATAGTTGGTGTATTTGTTGAGCCACTGCGCCTGGCGGGCCAGCGTCTGCTGGGCATCGCTGCGGATCGCCGAGGAGTCGGTGTCGAAGAAGATGCGGTCGCCGATATTGACGGTGAAGTCCTGCGCCGAGCCCGGGGTCGCGGCGCCCGCACCGCCCAGGCCGAGATCGGCCGCGCTGTTGGGTGTCTTCTTCGAGGCGCAGCCGGCGATTGTCAGCGACATCATCAGGGCAATGGCCACAGGGTTCGTTGCTAGTTTAGCGATGCGGCGCATTCCCGCCTCTCCTTCGCATTCGAGTGATTTCGTTGATCAACCAGTAACCACATCGAGGTTAACCGGCATTCAAGGAACATGGTTAAGATCAGGTTACAGTCATCCGCAGCGAGCAAATGAGTCCCACGCTGTAACTATGGACCGTAGGGCAAAATACGGCGGAAACGCGGCGATTCCCAACAATAGCCGCCCTTGTCCGCCGCGTTGGCGGACCTCTATTCCAGCAGCGGCGACCAGGCCGGATCGGAAGCGAAATTCGCCGTCGGGATAGGCTGTTCGTTACGTCCGGTCAGGTCGATCGAATAGAGCTTGGGCCCGCCCGCTCCGGGCGCGTCGCGGAAGAACATCAGCACGCGGCCGTTCGGCGCCCAGGTCGGGCCTTCCTGCTGGAAGCCGGTCGAAAGGATGCGCTCGCCCGAACCGTCGGTGCGCATCACACCGCTCTGGAACTGCCCGCCCGACTGCTGGGTGAAGGCGATCTGGTCGCCGCGCGGCGACCAGACCGGCGTCGAATAGATGCCGTCGCCGAAGGAAATGCGGTTCTGGCCCGAGCCGTCGGCATTCATCACATAGATGTGAGGCCGGCCACCACGGTCGGAAGTGAACACCACCTTGGTGCCGTCCGGCGAATAGGATGGCGAGGTGTCGATCGCGTTGGAATTGGTCAGGCGCGTGGTCGAGCGGCTGCGCAGGTCCATGGCGAAGATGTTGGAGTTGCCGTCCTCGCGCAGCAGGCTCATGACGACTTTCTGGCCATCGGGCGAAAAGCGCGGCGCAAAGGTCATGCCGGGGAAATTGCCGACGAGTTCGCGCTGGCCGGTCTCGATCTGCAGCAGATAGACCTTCGGCTCGCCGCTCTCATAGGACATGTAGGTGATTTCCTGGCGCGTCGGCGAAAAGCGCGGCGTCATGGCGATGGTGCGCCCGTCCGAAAGATAGCGCACATTGGCACCGTCCTGGTCCATGATGGCCAGCCGCTTCTTGCGCTCGTTCTTGGCCCCCGATTCGTCGATGAAGACCACGCGCGTATCGAAATAGCCCTTTTCGCCGGTCAGCCGCTCATAGATCGCATCGGCGATGATATGGGCCACGCGGCGCGAATTGGCCTTGGAGGAGAAGAACTGCTCGCCTGTCAGTTGCTGGCCGGCGAAAGTATCCCACAGCCGGAACTCGGCCCTGAGCCTGCCGTCGGCCTCCTGGCTGACGCGTCCGGTCACCAGCGCCTGCGCATTGATCACCTTCCAGTCCTCGAAGCGCGGCGCGGCATCCGGATTGGAGATCTTTTCGATGAAGGCACCCTTGTCGATCGGCGCGAACAGGCCGGAGCGTTTCAGGTCGGCCGCCACGATTGCCGAAATCTCCGCTCCGATGGCATCGCCCGACAGGAAGTCGGTGATGGCGATCGGCAGCGGCTCGACAACGCCCTTGTTGACGTCGATCTCGACCAGCGCACGTGCCGGCAGCGTCGCCATTGCGCCGAATCCCGCGGCAAGTGCGCTCACCAGCATGATCGTTTTCAGGAATGTTTTCATGAAGCTCGGCCTCTTTGGTGGCGATTGTGCGAAATGCGGATCAGAACATTTCACTCGGGTCGAAATTGACG
>JBARWP010000087.1:0-2004 GCA_049646905.1 Pseudaminobacter sp.
GCCGAAACCATGACGCCGCTGTCGAACAAAGCCATCTCGATGTGCTGGCCTTTGCCAGTGCCGCGTCGTTGGTAAAGCGCAGCCAGTATGGCCTGCGTGGCATACATGCCGGTAAACATGTCGACGACAGAGGTGCCAAACTTGAGCGGTGGCTGGGTAGGCTCGCCGTTCATGTACATAAGCCCGGTTTCGCCCTGCATGACCAGATCATAGCCCGGGCGGGCCGCTTCAGGCCCGCTGCGGTCATACCCCGAGATAGAACAGTAAATCAAGTCAGGACGAATTTTGCGTAGTTGCTCGTAACCAAGATTGAGCTTTTCTACGCCGCCAAATTTGAAGTTCTGCACGACAACGTCGCATTGTGCTGCCAGTTTGCGGGCGATTTCCTGACCTTCTTTAGTCTGCAGATCAAGTGTGACCGACCGCTTGTTGCGGTTGGCACAGTTGAAGTAGGTGGTGCCAGTTGGACCGACACGCTTGCCCCAGTCGCGCGTGTCATCACCACGCACTGGATGCTCTACCTTGATGATTTCTGCGCCCAGGTCTCCGAGTGCCATGGTGCAAAGCGGCCCCGCAAAAACGCGGGAGAGATCAAGCACACGGACACCGGCAAGAGGAAGCGAAGAGAGCGTGGTGTTTGGCATGGCTTTAGTTACGCGCACCGAGTTTGTTGTCGTTGATGACTTTTTCCCAGATGGCGGAATCGCTAACAATGCGTTGTTGCATGTCGTCGGCATTACCATAAGCCGGATAAGCTCCGACCGAGATCATGCGCTCGGCAATTTTGGGATCTTGCAATACCTTCTTGAGGGTTTCGGCGAGCTTGGTGCGTGCCTCATCAGACGTTTTGGGCGGAGCGAACACGCCTACCCACGAGATAGCCTTGCTGCCTGTCACGCCTTGCTCTTTCAGAGACTTGACGTCAGGAAGAGCCTTGAAGTTTTCTGCGTTAACGGCAATGGCGCGCAGCTTTCCCGCTTTGATCTGGGGCAGGACGGCGACTGAGTCAGAAAGCATAACGGGTACGTCACCGGCCAGTACGGCGGCGACGGCGGGTGAGCTGCCCTGATAAGGAATGTGGGTGGCGCCAAAGCCTAACTCGGTTTTGAGCAGTTCCATAGTGAGGTTGCCTGTGCTTCCGGTACCTGCTGAGGTGTAGTTTAAGTCACTGTTTTTACCCGCTTTGGCCAAAGAAGCCAGGTCGGTAACGTCAGGCATAATCTCGGGGTTGACGACAAGAATCAATGGAGTTACATAAGCAACGCCAATGGGTTGAATGTCTTTGCTGAGATCATACGGATTGCCGGCCAGCATATAAGGAGCGGTAAGGCTAGGTGCGGCTAGCATGCCAATGGTGTAGCCGTCAGGCTTGCTGCGCATGACGTTGCGTACGCCGATTGTGCCTGATGCACCGGGTTTGTTTTCAGCAACAAAGGTGGCATCCAGCTCTTTGCTGAAGGCCTCAGCCAGCACGCGGGTTGAAACGTCGGTTGGGCCGCCCGGGGGAAATGGGATGACCCACGAAACTGCGCGATCAGGGTAGGCGGCATTGGCAACGCCGGTGGCCATCAGTAGAGATCCGGCTGCGGCGGCCAGCAAGGTTTTGACCGGCATATGTCGTTTGAGGGAGCTAATCATGTGGGGATGCCTCTTGATAAGGTGGGCCTGAAGCGTGGGAGTAGCCAAATAAAATGGCTATCAAAAACTGCTATGCAGAACTAAAATCCATTCTATTGCATAAGGTTGTCAGGAAGCAAGGGTAAATAGGGACGATTCAGTTCTGCATTTGATATATTATTTCTGATACGCAGAATACTCCTAGATAAATGAAGTTGATCAAGAAAATGCCTGGCAATGCAAGCTGTAACGTCAGGGCGCTATCTCGCAAAGGTTAGTAAATATGAGTGCAGACCCATCCAACGCAGCGCTTCGCAAGCGTCCAGAAAAATCTCCGGCCAGCGAAGACCGGCATTTTGTCACGGCTCTGGCCAGAGGGCTGGAAGT
>JBARWP010000088.1:0-3770 GCA_049646905.1 Pseudaminobacter sp.
CGTACAGGCAATAGTGCCCGTTGTAGGCATGGCTGATGATAAGGCCATGTTTAGCCCATCTGGTGACGGTCTGCTCGTGGATATTGAGCCGCGCGGCCGCTTCCTGCTTTGTCAGCATTCCACGTTCCCGCAGGCGGTCATAGCGAGAGCGCAGCTTGTATTGGTGGACGAGATAGGCAATGCGCAAGGCCGTGAAGCGGGCGTTGTGGCGATCGCGGCGTGCCGCCTCGCCTGGGCGATATCCTTGCTGGTTGAGCAACTCTGCAATCTCGGAATAGATGTGGTCATCGAGGAATTTATCGACCAGTTCGACGATGCCAGGCTGCGTCTTGACCTGCTGGGCGGAAGATTTTGGGCTCGGGGTGGTGAGCGTCTGGATCTTGCCGCCTTTGAATCGCACGTGAACCTTGGTGGTTCCTTCGGCCGGCAGCTTGACGAGAGTGACGTCCTCGATGATGTGGGCAAGCAGCCGCTTGCGTTCACGGTTTGGGGTATCGGTATCCGCCCAGAGTTTGTTGAAATCCACCGTCATTGCGACCAGCCGTTCGCGGACAGCTTCATCGAGGATGAATTGATCGTGCTCCCGAGCGTGCTCGCGCTCTTCGCGGGCGTTAGCCAATATGCGGAGCTTCTCGTTCCATTCGCCTTCGAGCGTGTCGGCGACGAGGCGATTGTTGGGATCGACGAGCATGAAACGGCGCTGGGCGAGATCGGCCTCGATATGGGCGCGTTCGACCGCGCGGCGGCGCAGTCGATCTGCTTCTTCATGCCGGGCTTCGATCTCCTTACGGACGTCGAGCGCCAGTTCGATGGCGGCCGGTGTCATCTGCTCGGCAATCAGTCTCCCAATGGCTTCATCGACGGGAGGCCCGGCGATCGACTGGCACGCGGGTTCACCGCGATAGGTATGGGCGCGATCGCAGATGTACCAGGCTTCCTGCCGGCCGCGCCGGGCAGCGTAACGAACCCGGAAATGCCTGCCGCATTGCCCACACACGGCCCGACCTTGCAGCAGCGCCGGGCCTTCTCTCGGGATTGACGCTCGCGCCGCTTCATACCCTTGGCCGTTCGCCTTGAGGATCTTCAGGTTCTCCTGGTGTTGCTCCCAGCTGATATAGCCGGGGTGCGCATCGGGAATGCAGGCCAGCCAGTCGTCGTTGTTGCGCGCCCGCACAATCTTCTTGCCGTCGATGGTGCGTCGAAACTGTCGTCGGCCATAGGTGTAGGCGCCGGCGTAACGCGGATTGTTCAGGACACGCACCGCGGTCGATGCGGTCAGCGGCCGAAACACCGTCTCGCTGTTGTGCAGGCGTGATGGAAACAAAAGACTTTCCGCGCGAAAAGCCTTGACGGTCTGGGAGGCGGATCCGGCGCGAGTGAACGTCTCGAAGAAATGGACGATTGTCTCTCTGACTTGCATGTCTGGCTCCAGCACCACGTTGCCGGAATGGTCATAGACCAGGCCGGTTGGCAGGGGGCAGCGAAACTCGCCGCGCCGTGCCTTGTTGAGGATGCCGCCGCGCAGTCTTGCCTTGATCACATGCAGTTCGGCTTCGCTCATGGTGCCCTTGAGACCGAGCAGGAGCCGGTCGTTGAAACCCGCCGGGTCGTAGACGCCGTCTTCATCAAGGATCAGCGTGTCGGCAAGGGCGCAGATCTCCAGCAGACGCTGCCAGTCCGCATTGTTGCGCGCCAGCCGGGAGACTTCCAGCCCCATTACGATCCCGGCACGTCCCATGCCGACGTCGCTGACCAGGCGCTGAAACCCCTCGCGCCAGGCCGCCGATGCGCCGGATTCTCCCTGATCGTTATCGATGACGATGATCTGCTCGTCCCGCCAGCCGAGGGCAACCGCACGCCCACGAAGCGCATATTGCCGCCTAGCACTCTCGGTGTTCTCGATGACTTGCCGCATTGAGGATTGGCGGATGTACAGGTAGGCGCTGCGTTCGAGATGATGGGGCTGGATTTTGAGGTGCGCGTTCATGGTGATCTCCGATCGTGGATACTCATGGCAATTGTCGCAAGGACGTGAACGAGGGCTGCGTGTCCACCGTGCGCCTGCCAGGCGGCCGGCGATGGATGGCTTTGTTCTTCCAGAGGATTTATTGCTGCTACGGTCAGCGCTTGGGCCCATCCCCACATGCCTCGGCGCAGAAAGAGCATGAGGCCGCTACGGGCCCTGAGCGGCAAAGCTTCGCCGAGAGCTGCCCCTCGCAGCACTTCATACTGGGCTGCAATGGCCGGCGGCAGGATCGACGAACACGCCGAAATCGCGGCGATGTTCACCTGCCGGTTTTTTTTAATACCCGCTCGATGGTCCTGGGATGAAGCCCGATATCGAGTTCGCGGCGGACCAGCTTCGCCAGCTCCCGAGCACGAACGGGTTCGCCCGGAGCCAACTGCGCCTGGAGAAACGCCAGGACCTCGTCGTCGATCTTGTGGGGGCCGCGGGGGCCCGGCCTCTTTGGTACCAGTCCCGCAATCCCGGCTGCGTCGAAGCTCGCCCTTGCCTGGTAGTAGGTCGGTCTGGAAACGCCATACTCGTCGGAAACCACCGTCACCGACACGTTGTCGATGGAGACGCGCCGCAGCATCTCGTATCTGACCTGCACGGCGTCGTGCGGATCGAAGAACTCGCTGCCCCGGAACTTCGGATCGCGCACCTTCTCGGGGCTTGGATTGAAGGTGCCTTCTTCGATGAGGGTATCTACCTTCAAGCGCTGGCTGTCGGACTTCGCAGACATCGTTTGCTCCGACTGCGTGAGTCGACATTAACGTAAGTATAATTACGCCGCATCCTGCGATCATGTCAAGCCTATACCCGTCATCTCTGCGCGCAATGTAGCTAATATAACCGGGAATACGATTCATCTAGATCCTTTTGCGGCGTAATCCGCTTTACAGAAGCGGTATAATTGCCTTTACAATCTGTCGCGCGATCGCGTCGCCGATTTGCCGGAAAGGCGATCTACCAGATCGGCCAACTCCATCAGGTCGGTGACCCGCAAAAGCGCTCGCCCATTGCCCATGACGACTTCCAGATCCGGGCTCACGACATCAGTCCATTGAGGCGGGACAGACCAAACAGCGGTATCGTCAGCCTGCAGCAAAAGTCGTTCGCCATGACGGTTGTATCGCTTGCCGACACATGGCAATTGCCGTGCGAATAATGGATGAAACGGATGCGTGACCCGCACTAACTGCTGATCTGTGCTGCTTGAGGCTGCATTCTCATGTGAGGTACAAGGTCTTGCAGAAAGGCCGCTTTCCGTGGCCTTCCGCCGCCGACGGCGCAGCCCGCCTGACGACGGCGCAACTGGCCATGCTCTGGGAAGGAATTGATTGGCGGCGGCCCAATTGGGGCTCGCCGCCCGCTCGCGTCGGATGATTTTATCCTTCTGATTTTGTTTGTTTTTATGGAGAATCTTTCTGACTTATGGTAGTCAGATGCATGTCGAATGCCGTCGAAAACCTTCCGGACGATCCTGCCCTTCTGAAGGTATTGATCGCCGCCTTGCAGGCGGAAAATGCGAAGATGTCGGTGACGTTGCAGGCGCATGACCAGTTGATCCAGACCCTGCGGCTGCGCATCGCAAAGCTGAAGAAACAGGTCTTTGGCAAATCCTCGGAAAAGATCGAGCGAGAAATCGAACAACTGGAACTGACGCTGGAGGATCTTTTGATCGCCACGGCGGAAAGCGATACCGGGCCACGCGATGAGGTTGATGAGGCAGTGCCTGCCGCGCCTGTGGCGAGCACACCTGAAA
>JBARWP010000089.1:0-6137 GCA_049646905.1 Pseudaminobacter sp.
GGCCCGGGCGCTCGGCCTGCGCGGCTGGGTGCGCAACGAGAATGACGGTTCGGTGCGGGCGCTGATCGCTGGCCGGGACGTGGCGATCGTGGCAATGCTGGGCCTGTTGCGCGAAGGGCCGCGCGGCGCGGTGGTCGCCGAGGTGGTGTCGGAGGCTGTTGAGCCTGACACTGCACCGCAGGGCTTTGCCATCACCGGTTGAGCGTGTCGCGAGTTCCTGCGCTGGGTGACTCGTCCTTGTGGTCCCTTGCCTGCCGGCTTCGACAATGTGAGAAGTCGCGGCATGACCGGTTTTGCCATCTCCTGCCGCAGCCCCTTCCTCATTGCGGAATTTGAACGCCCGCAGACCATGCTGAGCTGGTCGCTGACGCGGCCCGGCTTCGTGGTGGCGCGCCGTGTCGCCTGGCTCGGCGTGCGCAACGACGATCTTTCGCTCGACGTCGACCCTGCGGTCTTTCTGAAAAACCGGATGGAGGCAGCCGGCCATGGCGAGGCGGTTCACCTGATGACGTCGCGCGACGTGGAGCGCCACCATCTGACACGGGCTTCGCTCGGCAATGCCACCGCGACCTGCCTGGCGACGGTGGGGCTCGGCAATGCCGGAAGGGTGGGCGAGGACCCGACCGGCGGCAGGATTGCCGGAACGATCAATCTGCTGGCCCATGTCGACCAGCCACTGACGCAGGCGGCGATGGTGGAGGCCATCTCGATCGCCGCCGAGGCGCGCACCGCCGCCATCATCGACCTCGACTGGCGCGTGCAGGGCAGGACTGCGACCGGAACGGGAACTGACTGCATCGTGATCGCCGCGCCCTGCGAGGGCGCGGCGCGGCAGTTTACCGGGCTTCACACCGATATCGGTGCCGCGATCGGGCGTGCGGTGCATGATGCGGTGCGGCAGGGTGGCGAAGCGTGGATACGCGAAAGAGCGGAGACCGCGCTTGCCTGAGCCGCAGGCCGGTTGCGTTAATGCCGGCTCAGTCTCTTTCGCCTTGTTCGGATAAAGCCGCCTGGTCGCGCGCACGCAGTTCGGTCTTCAGGATCTTGCCGTAATTGTTCTTCGGCAGCGCATCGACAAAGACATAGGCCTTGGGCCGCTTGAAACGGGCGACGCGGGCCAGGCACAGCGTATCGAGCGCCGCCGGCGTGGCCTCGCCGACGACATAGGCGACGACGATCTCGCCCCATTCCGGATCGGGGCGGCCGATGACCGACACCTCGCGCACCGCCTCGTGCGACTGAAGCACTTCCTCGATCTCGCGCGGATAGATGTTGCTTCCGCCGGAGATGATCATGTCCTTGGAACGGTCCTTGAGGGACAGATAGCCTTCCTCGTCGAAGCTTCCCATGTCGCCCGTCATCAGCCAGCCGTCGCGGATGGTGTCGGCGCTTGCCTCGGGATTATCCCAATAGCCGGCCATGACTGTGGGGCCGCGCACGGCGATCTCGCCGGTGGCGGCAGGAGCGCCCTGCGCGTCCACGACGCGCACTTCCAGGCAGGAGAAGGGCACACCGACCGAGGCGAGGCGGTCGAGCCAGCGCGGATGCGCGGTGTCGGCAATGACCTGCCGCGACAGGGTGGTGATGGTCATCGGGCTTTCGCCCTGGCCGAAGATCTGGGTGATGCGCGGGCCGAAGCGCTCAAGGGCTGCGCGGGCGTCGTCCACATACATGGGGCCGCCGCCATAGACGATGGCGCGGAACGCGCTTGCGTCGAAATCGATCAGGCTCGCCACCATGCGCTTGACCATGGTGGGGGCGGCAAACAGCGACATCGAGCGCCAATGGCCGGCGAGCGCGAAGATCTCGTCCGGCTCGAAGCTGCCGCTTTCGGGCACGACATTGGTCGCCCCGCGCATAATGTGGGGCAGGATGTAAAGCCCGGAACCGTGGCTCATCGGTGCCGCATGGAGGATCGTATCGCCCGGTGCGGTGGGATCGACCTCGGCGACATAGGCATGGGCCATGACCGAAAGATTGCGGTGGGTGAGCATGGCGCCCTTCGGGCGACCGGTGGTGCCGGAGGTGTAGAAGAGCCAGGCGAGATCGTCGGGGCTGCGCGGGGTCGTGGCGATGGGAGCAGCGGCGACAGCACGCTCGTAGTCGGGGCTGCCGATGGCGATCAGGTGCTCGAGGCTTGACGGCGCATGCGAGGCAGTCGTGCTGAGGAGCGTATCCGAGGCGAAGGCGACGCGGGCGCCGGAATGTTCGAGGATATAGCCGATCTCTGCGCCGTGGAGCTTGGCATTGCAGGGAACCGCGGCCAGGCCCGCAATCCAGATGCCGTACAGGATTTCGATGAATTCGGGCGTATTGCGGGCGATGATGGCAACCCGGTCGCCGGGTTCGAGGCGATAATGGGTGCGCAGGCTGCCGGCGAGTGCGGCGGCACGGCCCGCAAGCCGGGCATAGGTGAGATGGGGCCGGGTGCCATGAGCCACCGCGAGGCGATGCGGATCGGCGCGGCCGAGACGTTCAAGCCATAATGCGATGTTCATGGACGCGTCCTCGATGCTCCCGGGCGGCAGTCCTCACTTACCGTCCGAAGGCTGTGGCGTGAAGTCGTCGAAAGTAGGCCTCATTTCAGGCGGCGGACCATCTCCAGCACTTCCGGCTCGGCCCTGCGGCCCTCGAACTCGTCGACCACGCCGAAGGCACCGCCATAGGACCATATCGCCCAGGCAAAGCCGTGGCTCTCGGCCCGCGCGATCGTGTCGGCGACATAGGCGGCGCGGTAAGGCGCCGGCACGACATGGGGATTGCCATATTCCTGGCGGATCATGCCGAACTCGCCGAGAAGGATATCGTGCGGGCTGATGCCGTGGCGTTTTGCCCATGCCGCCACCTTGTCCAGCGGCGTATCCATGAGCGCGTCGAGTTCCTCGCGTGTGTCCATCAGGGCAATCTGTTCGTCGAGATAGGCGAGCATGCCGAGGCGGCGAATAAAGGGCGCGTCCGCCTTTATCCGGGCGCGGATCTTTTGCCGCTCGGCATCGAGTTCGGCGTGGGGCGCTTCATGCAACGGATAGGGCAGGCCGGTGACATAGCGGATGAAGTCGCCGGCCCAGGTGGCGCCCTGGTGGGTGAGCAGGAACGGCTCGTAAGAATGGAAGGTCCAGAGGACGTTGTCGTCGGCGATGATCGCCGGATCGATCCGGGAGAGGCCATCGGCGCTGGAATAGCAGGCGCCCGACAGCACCAGCGTCAGTCTGGTGGCAGAGGAACGGGCCGCCGCGAACAGCCTTTGCAGGTGCTGCGGCCAGGCCTCGCGCCTGCCTGCCTCACAGTCGATGATCGGCTCGTTCATCGGCTCGAAGGCGACCAGGGCAGGGTCCTGCTTTGACAGCGTATGGGCCATTTTCCGCACGAACTCGACATAGGCGTCGAAGGAATCGGGGTCCTTCATGACCTTGCCCATGTCGATCGAGCGGATATCGGAGGGAATGAGATGCAGGTCGACGACGACTTTCAGCCCGGCCTCGTTGGCCAGCCGGACCGACTCCAGCACCGAAGCGTAGAGCCTGTCGCGCAAGGCCAAGGTCCTGGGGGATAGAAACGGCGCGGGGTCGACCGGCATGCGCACGAAGTCGAAGCCGGATTGCTTGAGCCGGTCGAGATCGGCCCTGGTGAGGAATTTGCGCCATTCGGGATAGGGCAGGATGACGGCTTCATCGTCCCAGAGCTTTTCGTCGGGCCAGGTCGTCCAGATATCGAGGTTGATGCCGCGCCTGACGGAAAACTCGGCGGCGGTGGCAGCCATCGGCGCAAGAACGAGGAGGGCCAGCGTGAAAACGCCAGCCTTGAACATCGCTGCTAGACCATGCTGCCGAAAAGTGTGAAGCGGTTTTCGGACGACATCATGGTCTATCCAATTGATCTTGCCGCATGTATGCGACGCCAAGTGATTCCACCTGGCTGCAACATGCTCTAATGATGCCATCGGGAGTGCCAACGGTCCTTTTCCCATGCAAATGCCCTGGAAATGCCTGTCAGGTCGGGCACAAAAAGGAAAGCGCTATGGACGATCATGGTGAATATGAGCGGCTGACGGCAGGGATTGCCGGCGAACTCACGCCGTTCGGTCATCGCATCATGGCGCGGGTCTATTTCGCCGATACCGATTTTTCCGGTGTGGTCTATCACGCCCGCTATCTCGAATTCTTCGAGCGCGGCCGGTCGGATTTCCTGCGACTGGCCGGCGTGCACCATACCGAGCTTGCCGACGGCAAGCATGGCGAGAGGCTGGTGTGGGTGGTGCGGCGCATGGAGATCGATTTCCGCAGCCCCGCCCGCATCGACGACATATTGACCGTCGATACAAGGGCGGAGCGGATTTCAGGCGCACGCATCTGGATGGCACAGAAACTGATGCGCGGCGAAGACCTGCTGGTGGAAGCCAAGGTCGAGGCGGCGATCATCGGTGTGGACGGCCGTCCGCGCCGCTTCCCGCGCGAATGGATCGCCGCTTTCATGCCGGGCGGAAAGCCGGAATCCTAACCCATCCTTAACCATAACGGTTCATGAAGAAATCGGTGAAAGTCCGGCGGATTTCCTACGCCTTCCTTTTACCAAATTTGGCCGCGACAAGGCCGGCAATGCGCGTTTTCGGGGCGATTTGCGGACGCAGGGCGGACGAAAGCCACATGAACGGGGCGCAAGGGGCCGGCAGCGCGCCGCGCCCGGGGTTGTTAAGGACTGTCTTGATCATGGAAAATCTCGCACTCGCAGAACCGAGCGCACAATTGTCGGTATGGGCGCTGTTCTGGCAGGCCGGCTGGGTCGTCAAGCTGGTGATGCTGGGCCTGCTCGCCGCCTCCATCTGGACCTGGGCGATCGTCGTCGACAAGCTGATCGCCTATGCCCGCATGCGCTCCTCGCTCAACCGCTTCGAACAGGTGTTCTGGTCGGGGCAATCGCTTGAGGAACTCTACCGCACGCTTTCGGACCGCAAGACCACCGGCATGGGCGCCATTTTCGTGGCCGCGATGCGGGAGTGGAAGAAGAGCTTCGAGAAGGGCGCACGGTCTCCGATCGGCCTGCAGTCGCGCATCGACAAGGCCATGGACCTTGCACTGACGCGCGAAATGGAACGGCTGGAAGGCCGGCTCGGCTTCCTCGCCACGATCGGTTCGGCCGCGCCCTTCATCGGCCTGTTCGGCACGGTGGTCGGCATCATGACGTCGTTCCAGGCGATCGCCGGGTCGAAATCGACCAATCTCGCGGTGGTTGCCCCGGGCATTGCCGAGGCGCTGCTGGCAACGGCCATCGGCCTGCTAGCGGCTATCCCGGCGGTCATCGCCTACAACAAGCTGTCATCGGATGCGAGCAAGATCGCCGTCCGCATGGAAGGCTTCTCCGACGAGTTTTCCGCCATACTCTCGCGCCAAATCGATGAAAAAGTCGCGCAGAAGGTCTAAGCAATCATGGGAATGTCTCTAAGCTCCGGCAATGGCGGACGCGGAGGGCGCGGCCACAGGCGGCGTGGCCGCCATCACGGCCTGATCTCCGAAATCAACGTCACGCCCTTCGTCGACGTGATGCTGGTGCTGCTCATCATCTTCATGGTGGCAGCACCGCTGCTGACGGTCGGCGTGCCGATCGACCTGCCTGAGACGCAGGCCAAGGCGATGAATTCGGAAACCCAGCCGATCACCATCTCGGTCAATGAAGGCGGCCAGATCTACCTGCAGGAAACCGAGATTCCGCTCGATGAGATCGTGCCGAAACTCGCGGCCATCGCCCAGACCGGCTATGAGGAGCGTATCTATGTGCGCGGCGACAAGACGGCCGACTACGGCACCGTGATGAAGGTCATGGCGCGCATTTCGGCCGCCGGCTACCGCAATCTCGGCCTGGTGACGCTCCAGGAACAGGACGCGCTCTAGGCCATGAAGGTCGGCCTCACCACATCGGTTGCAATGCATGCGGCACTGCTGGGCTTCGGCCTGCTGACGCTTTCGGCGCCGAGCGCGCTGGAGGTGGCGGATGTGGAATCGCTGCCGGTGGACATCATTCCGATCGAGGAGCTGACCCAGATCCAGCAGGGCGACAAGACCGCGACGGTGAACGAGAAGCCGGCGCCGAAACCGACGCAGCGGCCCGACATCGTCGCCGATGCCCAGAAGATCGGCGAAAAC
>JBARWP010000090.1:0-2530 GCA_049646905.1 Pseudaminobacter sp.
GCCACAGCGACAGCAGCGCCGGCACGCAGCTGACCACGAGCGAGCCCGAACTGCTCGGCCGTGTCATGCGTGCGGTCGCAGCCGCAATGCCGTCGAAGGCGCTCGATACGGCCGGCAGCAGTTCGGCGCCTTGCGCCGTCAGCTTGAGCCGCTGCCCGACCCGCTCGAACAGCTTGACGCCGAGCGACAGTTCCAGCGCGCGGATCTGGTGGCTGACAGCGCCGTGGGTGACGTGCAGCTCGCCGGCCGCCTTGGAAAGCGAACCGTGCCGCGCCGTTGCCTCGAAGGCGCGCAGCGGGTTGAGCGGAGGCAGGCGCTTGGTCATCGGCTGGCAGTATCTCCGGCAATATTGTGAGAAATTCTCACATAAGCGGCTATAACAATATCAATTGCTTTTTCAATGAGCCTATCCAAGAATCCACTGGCCGGGTACGTCCAAGTGCACAGGAGGAGGCTATGGGTTTCGACGCAGGCAAGCTCGAGGCGCTGCGCCGCAAATATGGCGAGAGCCATGGCGGCGAACTGTTCAACCCGCAGTTCCGGCGGGTGGCCGACAAGATATTCTCCAAGAGCGGCACGCGCCTGGCGCCCTATTCCGGCGTGCCGACCTTCCTCACCGCTCCCTATCTGCAGGTCGACAACGACAATCCCGATTTCGGCGATCTCCAGGTCGCCATGATCGGCGTGCCGATGGACCTCGGCGTCACCAACCGGCCCGGCTCGCGCTTTGGCCCGCGCGCCTTGCGGACGATCGAGCGCATCGGCCCCTACAACCATGTGCTCGACTGCGCCCCGGTGCAGGATCTGCGCGTGGCCGATATCGGCGATGTCAGCTTCCAGAGCCGCTATCGGCTCGAACTCAGCCACGAGGACATTGAGCGGCGCATCGGCCAGATCGTCGAGGCCGGCGTGCTGCCGCTGTCGGTCGGTGGCGACCATTCGATCAGCCACCCGATCCTCAAGGCCGTCGGCAGGAAGCGCCCGGTCGGCATGATCCATATCGATGCGCATTGCGACACCGGCGGCGCCTACGACCTCACCAAGTTCCACCATGGCGGCCCCTTCCGCAACGCCGTGCTCGACGGCGTTCTCGACCCGACGCGCACCATCCAGATCGGCATCCGCGGTTCGGCCGAATATCTGTGGGAGTTCACCTATGAATCCGGCATGACGGTGATCCATGCCGAGGAGGTGAGCGGCATGGGCATCCCCGCCGTGATCGAGAAGGCGCGGCAGATCGTCGGCGACGGCCCGACCTATCTGTCCTTCGACATCGACAGCCTCGATCCGGCCTTCGCGCCCGGCACCGGCACGCCGGAGGTCGGCGGGCTGACGACACGCGAGGTGCTGGAGATCCTGCGCGGCCTCAAGGGCCTGAACCTCGTCGGGGGCGATGTGGTCGAAGTGGCGCCGCAATATGATTCCACCACCAACACCGCCCATGCCGGCGCGCAGGTGCTGTTCGAGATCTTGAGCCTGATGGTGTTCAGCCCGGCGATCAGGAACAGGACGGCCTGAGCGAAAAGGCGTAATAACAATAGGGAACATGCCGGTGAAAGCCGGCGACGCACAGAGGAGACCAACATGACCACATTTCTGGACAACAGGGTAAGTCGTCGCGGCGTGCTTGCCGCCGGTGCTGCCGGTACCGCGCTGCTTGCCATGCCGTCGGTGCTGAGGGCGCAGGACAAGTCGCTCAAGATCGGCGTCTATGGTGGCTATTTCAAGCAGTCCTTCGACGAGCACATCTTCCCCGAATTCACCAAGGCGACCGGCATCGCGGTCGAATCCATCGCGGAGCCGACCGGCGAGGCCTGGCTGGTGCAACTCGAACAGGCGGCCAGGGCAAACCAGGCGCCCGCCGACGTTTCGATGATGTCGCAGACCGCCACCCTGAAAGGCCAGGCGACCGAATTGTGGACGCCGATCGACCTTGCCCGGATCCAGAGCGGCGGCGATCTGCTGGAGCGCTTCGTCAACAAATATCCCGACGGGCGCGTTGCCGGCGTCGGCGCGGTGGCGTGGTACATCACGCTGGTCACCAACACGGATGTCTACAAGGAGGCGCCGACCTCCTGGGCGGCCCTGTGGGACCCCGCCAATGCCGACAAGCTCGGCCTGCTCGCGCTCGCCTCGAACTCCTTCCTGCTGGAAGTCACGGCCAAGACGTTCATGGGCGGCACCAATGCCCTCGACACCGAGGAAGGGCAGCTCAAGGCCTTCGAGAAACTGGCCGAGGTGAAGCCCAATGTCCGGCTCTGGTACCGCGACGAGGCGCAGTTCGAGCAGGCCTTGAAATCCGGCGAGATCCCGATGGGCCAGTATTATCACGACGTCACCGGCCTTGCCGCTGCCGACGGCCAGCCGGTGCGCTCGACCTTCCCGCAGGAGGGCGGCATCCAGGATTCCGGCAACTGGGTGCTGTCGCGCGCCTCGACCAAGGTCGAGGAGGCGCATGCCTTCATCGACTATATGAGCCAGCCGGCCATCCAGGGCCTGATGTCGCGCAAGGTCGGCACCGCGCCGACCT
>JBARWP010000091.1:0-16441 GCA_049646905.1 Pseudaminobacter sp.
CCTGCAGGATGTCGCGTACGGACGTCACCAGGAGCGGCTTCGGCACTGTCGTCTCGATTTCCTCGAGCAGCGGCAGCAGTTCAAACCGCATCTGGCGGCGGCCGAAAGGGAAGGCCTCCAGCACGACGATGTCGGGGCGACCCTCTCTATACGCTGCAAGCAGCATGTCCCCGCGTCGGTGCCTGAATGCATCGTCGATCGCATTGCCCTGCATGTCGGCCAGCGCGGAAAAGCCCTCCCCGGCCACCACCGGCGGCAGCGCCACCGATCGGACAGCCGGGCCAGGAAACCCGGAAATCGGAGCCCCGCCCGTCACCACGGTGACATCGAAACCATCCTCGACCAGCGCGGCCGCAACCCGGCTGGCACGGGCAAGATGGCCGATACCCAGCAGGTGCTGCACATAGAAGAAGATCCGCGGCCCGCTCATTCTGCTGCCTGCCATTCTTGCTCGAACAAGGTCTTCAACTGGCCGACACTCGACCGGTAATCGAAATGCTCGCGCACCCGGCGCTCGGCTGCATCGCCCAGGCGTGCGCGAAGGGTGGGGTCGCGGATCAACCGCTCCAGCGCCTCGGCCAGAGCCGGCGCATCCTCGGGCGGAAGCACGAACCCGGTTTCCTCATGCGTCAGCAGTTCAGGCACGCCCGAGACCTGCGTCGACACGCAGGCAAGCCGCTGGCTGGCCGCTTCGACCAGTACGTTGGGCAGGCCGTCGCGATCGCCATCGCCGGCAATACGGCATGCCAGGGCGAAGATGTCGGCGCGCCGGTAATGGGCCAGTACCTCCTCCTGCGCCAGCGCGCCCTTCCAGGAAACGCGCTCGGCAATTCCAAATGTCTGCGCCAGCGTCTTGAGCCGTCCAAGTTGCTCGCCGCCGCCAATATGCTCGAAGCGCCATTGCAAGCCGGCCGGCAGAAGCGCCAGCGCCCGCAGCAGAACGTCGTAGCCTTTCTTCTCAACGGCACGCCCGACGCTGAGGATCGTGACCGGATTTTCAGCGGCCGAGCCATCACGCTCGGGCCGCACCGCCTCGAACCGGCCGAAGCGGGCAAGGTCGAGCCCGTGATAGCTGAGATGCACGGACGAGCTGCCATTGGCCAGCTTGCGCAGATGTTCAAAACCGGTGCGCGTGCAGGTCACCATCCAGCGCGCCGAGGAAAGCTTGCCGGCCAGATCCCAATCCGGCGATGTCCAGATGTCCTTCGCATGGGCCGAACAGGTCCAGGGCAGGCCGAGCAGCATGCTGGTATAGCGCGTGACCGAAGCGGGCGTATGCGCAAAATGCGCGTGAAGCCACTGCGCTCCTTCTGGCCATTCGGTTGCCAGCACCAGCGCCTGGCCAAAACGGCGGACACGGTTGCGGGTCCGATCCCGGCGCAGATCAGCAAGCAGCGCGCGAAAGGTGCTCCGAAACCCGGGCCGTGGCAGACAGGCAATCAGCGCGCGGACCACCCGCAACGGCTCCTGATGCAGATATTCCGGCAGGTAGTGGACGGGGGCCTTGATCTCGGCATGCACCGGGTGGCGCTTGGTGTCGGTTGGCCTCCTGAGCGCGACGATGACAAGGTCGAGGCCAGCGCGTTCCAGCCCAAGCAATTCCTGCGCGATAAAGGTCTCCGATAGGCGCGGATAGCCCTTCAGAACCACCACCACCTTGCGGCTGGCCATGGTCAGCTCGACTTTTCGATCACGGAAAACTGGCGGCGATGACGCTCATCGAGCCAATCGCCGACGATTTCCGAGATGTGGACCAGCCCTTCGAGCCGCAGATCGGGATTGCTCTGCGACGGGCGTGGCCGGTCAGGCAGTGCCTTCAGTGCCGCCGCAAAGCGCATGGCATCGTCGGCCTCTTCCGGCAACAGCATGTCAACCAAGCTTAATTCGGCGGCGCGGCGGGCACGGATAAGCTGCTCCTCGCGTGGCCGTATGCGCGGCACGATCAGCGCCGGCTTGTCGAAGGAAAGGATCTCGCAATAGGTATTGTAGCCCCCCATGGCGACCACCGCCCGGGCACCTGCAACGAGGTCTTCCATCCGGCTGTCGAATTCGATCATCTCGATATAGGGAATGTCGGCTGCCTTGCGGATCAGCTTGCGCCGCTTCCTGGCCGGCATGTAGGGGCCGAGCACGACCAGCGCCTTGTGGGTCAGTTCAGGGTTCTGCTGATAGGCATGGATGACGGCATGGATCAGATCCGCGCCGTCGCCGCCACCCCCGGTGGTCACCAGTATGTATTCGCCCTTCGGCCGGTGCCCGGGCAGTTCCTCCGGCAACAGGCTGCGCTGCAGGAAGCCCACGAATTTCATCTTCGCCCTGATCGCAGGCGGCACTTCGAGCCCGACCAGAGGGTCGTAGAAATCAGGCGGGCCATAGGCCCAGATCATGTCGTAGAACAATCCGATCTTGCGCATGACATCGTGTTGCCGCCACTCGGCATCGAGCAGGACGGGAGCATCCATGACCTCGCGCAGCCCGAGCACCAGCGTGGTGCCGCGTGTTTTGAGGTAGGACAGCGTCTCCTCGATCTCGCCACGCAGGCCAAGCGGCTCCTTGTCGACGATGAAGAAATCGGGCTGGAAGGTCTCGGCGGTGTGACGGATGATCGCCTGCCGCATCTTCATGGTCTCCCGGAGGTCGATGTGTCGCTCGAGCGAGGTGTATTCGCCGCTGCGCAGCTTGATGACGCTGGGAATCTTCACGAAGTCGACGCGCGCCCGGTAATCGAACGCGCCGGCGATCTGGGCCCCGGAAATGAGCAGGATGTGCAGGCCGTGATAGTCAGCGACCAGCGAATGCGCGATCGTTCGGCATCGGCGCAAATGGCCGAGGCCGAAAGTGTCGTGGCTATACATCAGGATCCGAGCGTGTTCGAAGCGCCGCCGCACCATGACCACCACCTATCTGGCCCCCCTTTGGGCCAATTGCGTCGACTTCTCCCCCCGCTCCCCTTTCGAAACCACGCTCGAATGAAAACTACATCACTGTCGCGGTTCCGATGCAAGGCACCAATACGCACTGAGTTAATCTTCATCATGCGCCGAATAGCGTAGGGCGATGCCGGCCGGCCACCCGTCGGGCGGCCGACGCCAAAATATCGCCGGGTGGTGTTTTTCGGCTCCGGCGGCAATGTTATGCTTCAACCTTCGCGGGAGCGGGGTGCGCGGCTGCCGGCGAAGGAATCGAGTGGATGGATCAGGCAATTGAAGCCGCCAGACCACCCCAGCATCTGTTGGCAGCGCTGTCGCTGCTTTGCCCCGAAGTTGCCCAGGACATCGAACGGCATTGGAACCAGCCGGTCACAAGCTATGCCGGCCATTTGTGGCGTTCGACCGTCGCGCCTGCCTCCCGCATGGGAAAGGAGGCACGTTCCATATTGCGGGAGACGCTCGGCAGCCACGTCGGCAAAGCCGTGCCCCATCAGGACATCGAGGTTGCGCTCAGGGAGTTCGACCACACCGCGGCAATCCAGACGGGGCTTCACTGCCAGCTTCTGCTCGACAGGACGACCTTCGATGCCTTTGTGCTCAGTTGGCTGGGCGCCGTCGAAAACCGGTTATCCACCTTCCTCGTCTTCTCGGGAACGACGATGACGATGGAGACGGTCGGCCGCGAAGGCCCCGGATGGTTGGACACCGGCCCCGGCAAGCTCAATTTGTTCGGCATGGGGCGTCACAAGCTGTCACGCCGCAGCGTCTGCGCAACCGGGCCCGTCTCGCTCAACAAGGAGGCGCTGGAAGCCTTATCGCAAAAAATTCCGGGCGCTCCTTCGATCGGCGTATTGCTCGAGCGAGCCGACGAGGTGTTTGCCAGCGCAGCCGATGCATTGGCCGCGATCAATGCCGACCTGGCGCACGAATGGGACCGCTCGCCAGGGACGCGACCCCTATTCATCGACGACCGCTTTGCCGCGATCGTCCTGGCACGTCATCTCGAAGACAAAGACAGCATTCCATCGAAGCTGCTCACCAATCCCAGCCGGCGCCGGCACCTCGAACATGCCCTGCAGCTTGCGTCGGCCGGCCCCTTCGGTGGTTTCCTGCCGGATGGAACCCTGCATTTCTGGGGCATCCGTGACCGCCGCGTGCGCAAGCTGACCGTCGAGCAGGATCGACTGGTCGAAATCGGGCGGCCGCACGGCCTGTCGATCCCGCTCGATCGGCAGCATCTGCGCGAGGCGTTGCTGGCCGGCGCGCTGGTGCCAAATCTGTTCCTGCTGTTTCTGGTGCTGGCGATATTGCCGAGAGTGAGAGCCATGGGTGGGCTGAGGCAAATCGGCTATGTCCCGATCTTCCAATCGGTGCTGCTGTCTGCATTGGATGACAAGTCACCAGAAGAACGGGAACTGGCGGCCGATCTGAGGCGCGTGGAAAACGGATGGGGCATGCGTGTCATCGACGAATCAATGCCCGTGCTCGACCAGATCGCAGGCCTGCCGCCGGCAGACGTTCTGCCGCAATTGCACCGCCACTACCAGCAGCGAACGCTTGCGGACGTTACCCGCAATCTTCTTGTGATCGGTGAAAACCCGAGATGGCGAAAGCTCGCGGCGCAACTGCCGTTAAGGGAATCAGCAACCCGATCCATCAGAACCGTAGCCGCGCCATCGTCAGCAGGTCGTGATACTTTCCGTCGCTGAAGCCGGCCTTCACATGCCGGCCTTCCACCTCAAACCCGCATCGCGTGTAGAGCCGGATGGCCGGTTCGTTGTCGGCATAGACCGTCAGTTCGACCCGCTTTAGCCCGCGCCAATTGTCGGCCACATCGAGCAGCGCCGCCAGGATCGCGGTGCCTATCCCGCGACCGGTGAAATCGTCAGCAACCCCCATGGCAATTTCTCCGATATGCGCCCGTCGCGGATTGGAGCACACCATGAGATTGCCGTGGCCGATGACTTTTCCCTCCAGTTCGGCAACGATCCAGGTGTCGTCGGCGCCCACCTTGGCGATCCGCTTTCCCCATGATTCGACCGTTTCGAACGGCATGCGCAGCGTACCACGGCGAAAGCCGGGCATGTTGGCCATTGCGCAAAGCGCCTCCGCATCGCCCGGCCGGATGGCGCGCAGGGCCGGCTCGACCCGTTCGCGCGCAGAGGATGAGGGCGTGTTCATGTCAGCATCACCAGAAGCCCAACCACGGCCATCAGGCATCTTCCAGCCTGTCGCGTCAATGGACGAGATAGGTCTGCATCCTGCCGACGCCTCGCAGGTCCACTGCGCTGCGCGGCTCGAATTCCCAGGCTGCATGCAGTGCCTGCCTGGTGGCAGCCGAAATCTGCACGCGGCCGGCAATGCCCTGGGACTCGAGGCGGCTCGCTATGTTCACCGTTTCACCCCAGACGTCATAGACGAACCGTCGCCTGCCGATCAGCCCCGCAACGACCGGCCCGGTGTGGATGCCTATGCGGATGCGGAACTCCTCGTCTGCCGGCTCCTGCCCGCCCAGCGACTCCAGCATGGATTTGCCCAGGGCCACGATCCTGTCGGCATGATCGGCCGCAGGTTCGGGAATCCCGCAGGCGGCCATATAGGCATCGCCAATGGTCTTGATCTTCTCGACGCGATGTCTCTCGGCCAGGAGATCGAAGGTGCTGAACAGCCGGTCCAGGCGCTTGATGAGGTCCGACGGCGCCAGCCTGGCGGCTATGGGCGAGAAGCCGACAATATCGGCAAAGAGGATCGTGACATCGTCGAAACGGTCGGCGATGATGGCCTCGCCGCCCTGCAGGCGCGCAACGATCTGCCCCGGCAGGACCGCGTGGAGCAGCGCATCGGCACGCTGCTTTTCCGCCTCGATCTGCTGGAGGTAGCGAAGCTCCCGGTCGAGCCAGCGCTTCTTCTCCAGGGTGGAATTGATGCGTGCACGCAGCAGCGTCGGGTTGAATGGCTTGGGCAGATAGTCGTCGGCCCCCGCCTCGATGCAACGGGCGACCGCATCCACTTCGCGCAGGCCCGAAATCATGATGACCGGGATGCGTTGCCATCGCGGCTCGGCCTTCAGCCTCGAAAGTACCTCGACGCCATTCATGTCCGGCATCAATATGTCCAGCAGGACCAGATCGAATTCGCTATCCTCAAGGCGGGCAAGCGCCGTGGGTCCGGAGTCGGCGGTGACCACCTCATGGCCGTCATATTGCAGGCGGCGCGAGAGGAGATCGCGGTTGCTGGCGACATCGTCCACGACCAGTATCCTGCCGCCCGTGCCGGGAGATGCCTCGTCTTCTGCCCTACTGAGCGCCCGTTCGAGACCTGCGGCATCGAAGGCCATTTCCTGCAGGGTGTTCAATCCCGCAATGTCGTCTGTACGAGAGAGACCCACGATTGCGTCGACATGCGCGAGCAATTCGGCTGCCGCCGCAAGCAGCGTCGTCACGTCCACTTCCAGCTGGTGCTCGCCCAATTCCCGCACCTCATCCAGGATCATTTCGGAATAGCCGACAATCGCGGTGAGCGGGGTCCGCAGGTCATGGCGTAGCTTCACTTCGAGCCCGAAATCGCCTCGTCCGGGAAGCTCGGCCTTGCCGGCAATCAGGTCGTCGATCAGATCGTTCAACTGCTGTGCGGCAATGCCCACCCGCTCGATATCCGGCATCACCTGCGTCAGGCGAAGCCCTCGCGCCTGTTCGACCAGCAGTTCCTGGAACCCCTGGATTGCCCGCGCCGAGCCCACAAGTTGCTGGGCAACGTGAGCGGCCAGGGCCCGCCGCTGGAATTCGTTCTCGGCGGTCATGTTCCCAGCTGGCCGGCGGGTGGCTTCTGGGCGGCGCCGAGCAACTGCTCGATCTTCTGGATGAGCCGGGCTAGGTCCACCGGTTTGCTGTCATAGTCGTCGCAGCCCGCCTGAAGCGCCATCTCCCGGTCGCTCGCCATCGCATGCGCGGTGAGCGCGATGACAGGTATGCCGGAAGTGGACGGATCAGCCTTGATGCGCCGGGTCGCCTCCCAGCCGTCCATCACCGGCAGGCTCATATCCATCAGGATCAGGTCGGGCTTTTCGGATGCCGTCAGTTCCACCCCGACCTGGCCGTTTTCGGCAAGAAGCACCTCGAATCCGCGCCGTGACAGCCGCCGCGAAAGCATATCCCGGTTCATTTCATTGTCTTCCACCAGAAGGATTCTCACCATACGGGCTTCCTCCAGTCATGTGGCGTTTCAATCGCCGGCGGCGCCTGCCTGCGCCGGCTCGCGCGGTGCGATCTGGCGCTCCAGCGCCTTGACCAGTTGCGACCTGCTGTTGGCACCTTTGGTCACGACGGCCACCGCCCGGTCGCGCAACCATTTCAACTCCGTCGTCGACAGATCCTTCGACGTGATGACCACAACGGGAATGGTGCGCAATTCGGGTATCTGCTGCATCTCGTTCAGCGTCTGAAACCCATCCATTTCGGGCATCAGGAGGTCAAGCAGGACCAGGCGCGGCAACAGGCGCTTCATCAGGTCCAGGCCACGGACACCGTCATTGGCCTCATGCACCCGCCAGTCCTTCTTGACCAGGATGCGCCGCAGGAAATCGCGTGAAGCCGGATCGTCGTCGATCACCAGCACATCGCGATTACCGCCGCCGCACGCCTCTATGGTGCGGATCAGCTTGTCGGTATCGATGGGCTTGGTGAGGTATTCGACCGCACCCAGCGAGAGGCCGAGTTCGCGATCGGCAAGGATGGTGGCCAGGATCACCGGAATCTCGCACAATTCCTTGTCGCCCTTAAGCGACCGCAGGACCGACCAGCCGTCCTGATGCGGCATGATAATATCCAGGATGATTGCCGCCGGCCGATGCCTGCGCGCCGCCGCTATGCCTTCCGCCCCGCTTGCCGCCTCGATCGGCGAAAGCCCTGCTTCGGCAAGCGCCTTGGCAATGATGCTTCTTGCAGCCGGTTCGTCATCGATTATGAGGACGGCCTTCTCCGACGGTATCGGTGCCGGCATCTCGGCCGGTTGTTCGGCAACGGGCGGCTCCGCAGTGGCTTCGGCCGGAACCTCCATGGTGAAGGTCGACCCGCGCCCGAGTTCGCTGCGGACGCTCACGACACCGCCGATCATGCGGCAGAAGCTGCGGGTGATGCTGAGGCCAAGCCCGGTGCCGCCATAATTTCGCGTGGTCGAGGCATCGGCCTGCGTGAAGGCACTGAACAGACGCGCCTGCTGCTGCGGCGTCATGCCTATCCCCGTATCGGCAACCTGGAAGACCAGCCAGTCACCATCCGGGCGCTTGTCGCGATGCACCGAGAGCGTGACGCGACCGTTCTCGGTGAATTTGGCGGCGTTGCTGAGCAGGTTGAACAGGTTCTGGCGCAGTTTCGTCTGGTCGGAATACATCGTGCCGAGCCCGGCCTGGATATCCTCGGCGAATTCGTTCCCGTTCTTCGACATAAGCGGCGCAACCGTCGCCTGAACGTCACGCAGCAGGTCCTCGACATCGAAGGTTTCCAGATAGATTTCCATCTTGTTGGCCTCGATCTTCGACAGGTCGAGAATGTCGTTGATGAGCGACAGCAGATGGCGCCCGGCCGCTGCGATTTTTTCCAGCACCGCAACCGACTCGTCGGGGTCCTGGTCCTCGCTTTCTTCGATCAGCATTTCGCTGTAGCCGATGATCGCATTGAGCGGCGTGCGCAGTTCGTGGCTCATGGCGGCGAGGAAGCGGCTCTTGGCTTCATTTGCCGTTTCAGCACGGCTCTTGGCGCGTTCGAGTTCGACCTGCCGCTCCTTCAGCTCGGTAATGTCGGTATAGACGGCGACCGTCCCGCCATTCGGGGTCTTTCGCTTGGTGATGCGCACCCACCGCTTGCCGAACCGCCCTTCATGGATCGAGCCGGCCGGATTCTTGTGGACGCGCAGCCGGTCGGCAATCCATTCCTCGGGAGGCGTTCCCCGCAGATTGACCTTGCCGCTCGCCAGGCGCCGTCTCAGGATCTCCTCTATGCTCCGGCCGGGAAGGTCCGACTGCTCATAGTCGGGGAAGATCTCGCAATATCTGCTGTTGGCCAGGAGAACCCGATCCTCCGCGTCGAACAGGACGAACCCGTCGGAGATCGCCTCCAGCGCTGCCGCGATCACCTGCCTCTGCCCTTCGGCCTCCTCCTCCAGCCGTTGCCGCTCTATCGCGTTCGACTGGAAAAGCCGTAGCGTGCGCGCCATGGAGCCGAGCTCGTCGCCACCCTCTTCGGGAACCTCGACGTCGTAATGTCCGGCGGTCAACTCTGCGATAACCTTGTTCAGGCGGCGCAGCGGACCGATGATCGATCGAAGCACCAGCGCGGTCAGGATCGAGCCGATCAACAAGACGGCGGCAACCAGGATGGCGGCATTCCTGGCGGCGTCCTGCGCCTGTTCCACCGCCTCGTTACGGGCGCTTTCGGCTGCCGCACTCGCCTGGTCGACAAGCTGGTTGAGTGCGGCATCGACATTGGAACTGTGCGTGCGAGCTTCGGCCAGCAAGGCATTGCCGATGATGCGATTGTCCCGCGTGTAGCTGTCTGCGGCCTCGAGCGCCGTTTCGACATAAGCGTCGATTTCCGAGCGCAGGGCTGCGACCACTTCGGGCGAGGACGCCGAAAGGCCGTCCAGATGCTTGCCCAACTGTTCGCGTGCCTGCTCGGCGTTGCGCTGCGAGTTCATCAGCAGGCTGACGGAAAGATCCGTGAGCCAGTATCGCAACTCGCCGAAGGTGACGTGAGCGGCGGCGGCCGTTGCCGCATGGTCGAACAGCGCCTTGGTCTGCGCCGTACGATCGGCGCTGCGATAAAGCGCCTGGGTGAGGAAGATGGACGAAACGATAAGGCTGATCAGCCCGGCTGCCGTCAGCGCGGCCACGCGAGCCGAAATCGGCAGATTGGCGAGGCGGTGCATCAGCCCGCGACGAGGCTGTGGCGCTTTTGCACCGGTGTCCCGCTGGGGTGCGGAATCAATGGCGGTTTGGGCTCCCGAGACACTCATTTGAACAGGACGATGCTGATCGCGCCTCCGAGGTCACCCGCCTTGCCGCCCTCCTTGGGATAACCCGTGACGTCGATCTCGCCCTTCGGCGCACCATGGCAGGAAAGGCAGGATTCGGTGTAGTATTCCGGCAGCAGCATGCGAAATGCCTGGCGGCCATCCGCCTCGGTGACCTCGGTATAGACATCACCCTTGGGTCGCGTCGGATCGGAGAAAACGCCCTCTATGATCCCGGCTTCCCATTTGTCCGGAAGCGATTTGCGATTGCGCACCAGATGCTCCGGCGCGGTCACGCGCACGCGGGCAAATTCGCCTACCTTGGCGGTGAATTTCTCGTTCACCAGCCGCGCGAATACCGCCGGCACGAACCCCTTGAAACCGATGCCCTCGCGATTGATATCCGCCTGCTGCTCGTCCAGCACCTCTCGCATCGCTTCGACCTGGGCATTGAGCAGACGCTTGTCACGCTCCGAAAGGTCGCCGGAAAGTGGATCGTGGCCGGTGCTTTTGGAGTAGAGGGCAGTCGCTTCCTGGGTGAACCGCTCACTGGTGAGGTGCTTGTCGCCAAGTGCGGGATCGTTGATGAGTTCCTGGTAGTTCGAGACGATATTGCGGCCGGCGCGCAGCAGTTCGGCCAGCCGAGTCCCGGTCACGAGATCTTCGGCATCATCGGCAACGACGGTAACGGGCAGCATCGAGCCATAGCCAACGACCGCTGCGACGGCACCGCCGCGCACCCAGGCTGAAAGGGCCAGCATCTGCCTTTCCCTTCAAAGGAAGCCCCGCATGTCAACATAGCACGAGAACGCAGGCCTGAGTAACGGCAAAGTTGGACGCCCCATCGCGTCAGCCGGCGGCCTGCCAAGACGATGCCTCTCCAGCACACGGTTTGTGAAAGCAGATGCCGAAATCTGAACGTCGGCTGCGTTGAGGCCCGCAGCCCTGTCGGCTAAGCAGGCAACATGACGATGATAGAGGACATCGGCCGGCCGCTTGCCCTGACTGCCCGTCTTCTCCTCCGTTTCTGGCCGCAACTTCTGCTGCTTGGCGCCCTCGGCTATATCGCGCGTGATCTCCTGCTCGACGCAGCCGTCACGGTGGGCTTTCAAAATCCGCTCGGCGGCATGCTGGTCCTGTCACTGGTGGTGCTGACGAAGCTCGTTGTCGTCGTGGCGATGTTTGCTGTCTTGCGACCAGGATTGCCGGCCCTGGCTTCGCTACGCCAGACGGCTTCCAGTACAAATACGAGCAGACAGACCGCATCCAGGAAGGAAAGCACGGAACATGTCCTGACGATCACCGCCGCGGTGATCCTTCCCTTCTTTGCCTATTACGCGGCGTGGGGCTTCCTCGGCGACACGGTGCGGGAATATTCCCGGCTTGCGCTGGCCCGCGTGTCGTTTGGCGAAAAGCTCGAAATCTTCGAACTGCTGCAGTCGCGTGGTCTCATCCTCTCCATCCTCGCCTGCTGGGTGGTGCGCTGGTTTGCCAAACATATGAACCGCCGTGCCCACTCGCCCTATTGGCGTTTGCTGATCGTGGCGGCGGATGCAAGCTGGATCTTCATCGGCCTTTATGCGCTCAGCATCTGGAAGAACGAGTTCATCACCTGGATCGGTGCGGGCGCGCTGATCGAGGAACTCAGCATGGGCGTGGAACTCCTTTTGCCCAGCATGGCCGCCTTCGCAGCGGACGGCTTCACGCCGGCCGAGTTCCGCCAGCCGGAATTTTGGGAACAGGCGCAAAACCTGTTCTTCTATGCGCTGCTGCCGCTGGTCTGGCTGGTCATGGCGGCAATCATCAATGGCTATGACCTGTCGGTAGCGCCGGCGGCCACACCCGCCGCACCGCCCTCCCGCGCCACGACCTGGCGAAGATGGCTGCAGGACTTCTTGAGCCATTTCCTCGGCGGCTATCGCACGCGCTACCGGCCCGTCTGGGTCTGCCTCAAGATGACATTGAGTGCAGGGCTTGCGACTTTGCTAAGCTTCATGATCGCCTATCGCCTGATAAGCTGGCTCGGTGCGTGGCTCTGGTTCTGGATGTCACGCACGCTCGACGTGCCCAATCTCGATGTCTGGCAGGTCATCTTCTCCGTCGGCGTCGTGTTCATCGGGAGCCCGGGCGATCTCAATGGTGGCATTCTCCTCGATGCCATACGAATCGCGCTGCTGGCCGCCGTTCTGGAATATGCGGTCACCTCGCAACGCGGCGAACGTTCGCCGGTGCCCTCGCCTATTTGAGCAGCAAATAGTCCGGCAAGGCGCCGGATATGATGATGGACAGCGCGAAATCTTCGGCAGTGGCTGGAACGGTGAAGGTTTCGGCCATGCCGACCCTGGCGCCCTTGCCCGCCCCTTCGAAGGCCAAAGAACCGCAGCGAGGCTTGTTGGCCGCCTCAGGGTGCAATTCGCGCACGATGGGCTCGGTCAGGAACCCCGGTTTCCATATGCGCCCCTGCTCGTCGCTCAGCGCGATCTCGCATGGGCTCGTCACCAGAAGTGCGGGATCGTCCACCACCGCCTCGATCTCGACCAGCATCACCGAGCTTTCCCCGGTGCTACCGGGAAGCCGCGTCAGGCTCGACAATTTCCAATCCGCACCCGCATAGCGCTGGATTGCCTGTCTCTCGACGGCAATCGGCACGCGATAATGGTTGGTGCGCCATTGCTTCAGGCTGCCCCAGGAACTGACCAGGACCGCAGCCGGCAACACGACCACCAGTGCCGCAAGGCTGAGCCAATAGTGGCGCCGTTCGCGTGGTGCGATATCCCCCGTCATTCGGCCTCCAGGATCCAGGGAAGGCCGGCGGTGCTTCGCTTCAGGGTGATCACGTTTCGAACATTCGTCGCATCCACGCTCGTCATCGGCACCCGAACCTCTTCATCCAGCGGCGTCAGATAGGAGCGGGCAACCGTCATCGTAGCACCCAGGACCTCCCTTTCAGGCACCTCGAAGGCCATCAGGACGGGCTTGGGCAATCCCGGCTCCAGCCCCTGGTTCGGCAGCAGGCCGGGCAGAAGCGAAAAGCGCTGGCTGAGCGCAAAGCTGACGCCACTCGGGCCAAGCCAATTCGCCGTAATGAGCGTCAGGCTCTCCTGCTTTGCTTCGGCGGCCCCCTCTACCAGCACCCAGATGCCGGAGGTGGTGAAGTCCTGAGTTCGGCCGAAGCTCTCGGTCCTGACCATGCGTGCAAGGTGGACATTGACTACCGCGAGCGCAAAGGCACGGGCATCGATGCGCTTTCCCGGTTCGCCGTAAACCGGAACCGGCGATGTGATTTCGCTGTAGAGGGGGGTGGTGCGCTGCATTCCGTAGAGAATTGCCGCCGCAAGCAGGACCGCTGCAAGTTCCAGCACTCTCCTGCTCATTCAGCCGCCCCGGCTGCGTCCTGCGACACGGACAGTTCGACCGTCGCCACCGGTTCGCGGTCGAACCAGCCCGAGGCGCCGTAGAGGTTGTCGCGGCGCTTGTAGATCTGGCTGGCGACCGCAAGGCGCAGCGTTGCGGGCAGCGGCCGTTCCGGCGGCCATGCCCAGCCCGCAATCATTCGTTCAGGCATGCCGGGGTTGAGTCCACTGGCGATCGACTTGTCGCGTGCGAGATAAAATACAGGCTCCGGCAGGTCCGGGACTGGTGGCTCCACGGTGAACAAGGCCGGCGAGGCGAAACTGGTCGCAGCCGAGCGATTGTTGAGGTTGAACTCCACGAAGACGAAGTTCTTGGGCTCCCATGGCGCGATGCCCGTTGGCGGGACCGGGCCGCTGCTAGCCGAATGAAAGGTGATCGACCAGCGGCCGGTGTCGATTGCCTCGCCGGCCGGAACAAGCGGAACCGCCTGCGGATGCGCCGCTTCATAGATGGTTATCGCAAAGGATACGGTCGCGGCGGCAGCCGCACCGACACTGGTAACAAGGATCGCGATCAGACGCTGCCGCAATGTCGATCGTTGCTGCACGGACGTTTCCTTCCGCGCACACGATTGTCCGGACGGCAACGCGAATGCAACCCACAGATGTGCCGGCCGCAGTCACATTCTGACACAATGCGAAACAGGTCCGGGCGAAACAGGTTCAGAAATCATCATCGCTTCGCGCGAAACGATACGGCCCCGCTGATGACAGCGGGGCCGTTCTGATCGGATGGAACCGGAAGCTTACGCGGTCTCCATCCAGACCTTCTGCAGATCCATCTGGAAGGTCTGGTGCACGCCGTAATCCTTCACCGCCGGAACCATATGGCAGTAGAGCGACTGCCAGAACGGCTGGATGATGACGCCGGAATCCTGCAGGATCTGCTCGATGTCCTTCATCACCTCACGGCGCTTGTCCGGATCGCTGATCGCCAGCGCCTCTTCGAGCTTGGCATCGAATTCCGGATTGGAATAAGCACTTTCATTCCAGGCCTCGCCGGTGCGATAGCCGAGCGCCAGCACCTGGACGCCGAGCGGGCGCATATACCAGATCGTCATGGAATACGGATATTTCGTCCAGTCGTTCCAGAAGGTCGAGCCGGGCAGGACGGTACGCTTGACCTTGATGCCGGCCTCGCGCAACTGGGTGGCGATGGCATCGCCAGTATTCTTCTGCCAATCGTCCTCGACCGTGATCAGGTCATGCTCGTAGTCGAGCTGGCCGGCTTCCTCCAGAAGCTTCTTCGCACCCTCGATATCGCGCGTCTTCTTCGGCAACTCGTAATATTCAGGGTGGATCGGACTGACATGGTGGTTTTCGCCAACGGTGCCACGGCCGCCATAGCCGAGTTGCAGGACGACATTGTTGTCCACTGCCATCTGCAAGGCGTTGCGCACGCGCTGGTCGTCATAGGGCTTGTGTCCGACATTGGTGCGCGCGACCAGCGTGGTTGCCGTCGCTACTTCCGACTTCACCAGGTCCATGCCGTCGAGAATGTCGACATAGTCGGCCGGCGTCTCGAGATTGACGTCGAGCTCACCCGACTCGAAGGCGCTCATCATGGCGGACGGGTCGCTGCCGTAGTCGATGAACTCCACGCCGTCGAGATAGGCCTCGCCGCCCCACCAGGCTCCGCTTTCGCGCCGCTTGACCACCGCGCGCGAGCCGACATCGTAGGACACCAGCTCGAACGCGCCGGTTCCGATCGGCGCCTTGGTCGGGTCGGCACCATCGGCCTCGAAATTGCGATGCACGACCAGCGCCGGATAGTCGGTCAGGTTGGGGATGATGGAGATGTCGGAGGCATTCAGCTTGAGCTTGACGGTGTGGTCGTCGACCTTGGTGATGGCGCCTTCCTTGGCCTTGCCGGTCGCCTCGTCGATCAGGGTGCCGACACGCGCGGCCATCGAATTGCCGGTCGCGGCCTTGTCGCACCAGCGGTTGAAATTGACGACCACATCGTCGGCATTGAACTCATCGCCATTGTTCCAGGTCACGCCCTTGCGAACATGAAGCACATATTCGGTGGCGTCGTCATTGACCTCCCAGCTCTCCAGCAAAACCGGCTCGAAGGTGAAGTCGCGGGTATAGGTGACCAGCGGCTCCAGGAAGGTGCGGGTGATATTGGCAAGCTCGACCCAGTCATAGGACCGAGGGTCCTTCTGCGCCTTGACGGCCATAGCGACCCGGAGCGTGCCGCCCTTGGCTGGCTCCTGCGCCAGCGCCCGGCTGGGTGCGGCCAGGCCGATCATGCCATAGGCGAATGCCGTGGTTGCGCCCATGGCGCTGGCAAGCGCCAGGAATTCGCGCCGATCCATGCGACCGCCTCGCACCTCGTCGGCCATCCGGTGGATGACCTGCGGTACGCGGTCGCCGTTGCTCTTGAAGAATGCCATGCTTTTCTCCCCTATGTTGGCAGTGTCTTGTTGTGTTTGGGCCTTCAACCCCACGTTCGGCCAAGCGCGTTCAAATGCGCAGGGCATATCGGATGCCGTCATAGATCGCGGCATGAATGTTTCGCGAGGCAATCGCATCGCCGACGCGCAGAAGCATGAAGCGGCCATCGTCCTGGCGGCGCGGAAAGATGTCGCCGCCCGAAACCAGAGCTTCATAATCCACCGCCCCGCCATTGATGGAAAGCGGCTTCAGCGCATGATAGAGCTCATCATTGGCCATGGTACCATGTTCGACGACGATCTGGTCAACACGCCGTTCCTCGCCCCAGCCGGGTGCGAAGTCCGATGCCAGCGTCGCCACCAGCTTATTGCCCTCGCGCGTGACCTGCTTCAGGCGCGTATTGATCGTCACCCTGACACCATGCTCGTGGAAGGCGCGCATATAGGGCACATGGTTCATGCCACCCATCTCCGGCGCAAAGAAGCGCTCCGGCGAAAGGAGCTCCAACGCAGAGCCAGACGAGGCGATCATCTCGGCCGCGCTCATGCCCTGGTGCCCTCCATTGTCATCGTAAAGCAGAACCGTCTCGGCGGGCTTGGCCGCACCCGAAACGATATCCCAGCTCGGGGTGACCAGTTCGTCGCCTGCCTCGAGTTCGGGGGTCTGCGGCAGGCCGCCAGTGGCGATGACGAC
>JBARWP010000092.1:0-1845 GCA_049646905.1 Pseudaminobacter sp.
CATTCATAAAGCCCGCGTCTTGCAGATCAATCATTTTGCACCCAAACAGCCCGAGCCAGAAAAGTCTTCAGTTAAAGAATAGTTCAGTCATGCACAACGCGAGGATAGAAACCATGAATAACTCTGAAAACACCCTTACAAAAGAACAGATTACCCACTTCGAACAACGGTTCGACAAGCGCAAAGCCCTTTTGCTCGATGAAATCCGGCAGGGGCTGGCACGCTCCACAAGCGAGCACAATGTTGAACTCATAGGCGGGGAGGGCGATCCGGGCGATGCAGCCGCTGAATCCTTGCTGCGCGGCATTACCGAAGCCGAAGTCGTACGCGATGTAGAAGAAGTGCGTGACATCGTTGCAGCGAGACAGCGTTTGGCAGCGGGGCGATACGGCCTGTGCATCAACTGCGGCGAACCGATCCGGTTCAAGCGGCTGGATGCGTATCCAACTGCCAAACGTTGCTACACATGCCAGGTAAGCCATGAAGAACGCCGAGCCGCTTCACCTTATACAAGTTGATAGCCCGGTTTGACATGTAGGTTTTTTGCTCACTTATAGTCAGCAAAACGGAGCAAAGCTAAACCACGTAGTGGTCGGTCTTAAAGATGATGCAAAAGTCACAGCGGGCTAGGACGGTTTCATTACCAACCGAAGCGCCGAATGCAATAGCGATTCATCAGCGATGTCAGCACGACGTATCCGAACACCGCGCCAACAAGCCAGAAAAAATAGGGCCAGGGTAGCGCCTGCAGCTTAAAATATTCTGCCAGTGGCCCCATGGGCAGAAACACACCTATGGCCATGACGATCAGCGTCAAGGCCATTAGGTGTGTCGAAGCGCGGCCTTCGATAAAGACGACCTTGGGGGTGCGAATGATATGCTCGGTCAGTGTTTTTGTAAGCAGGCAAAAGACCAAGCGCAGTACACTGCATGCGCTACGCTCAGGTACACAATCAACACTGTGCCATCTCCCAATTTGTCATCGCTAAATTAAACTCAGCTGCAACCCCATGTTCTTAGCCTCCGCAATATTCATCCTGACCCTAGTCTTCGTTATCTGGCAGCCGAAAGGATTGGGCATAGGCTGGAGTGCCAGCACAGGTGCCATATTGGCGCTCGTTACGGGTGTTGTTCACCTTGCCGATATCGCAGTGGTGTGGGGCATAGTCTGGAATGCGACGGCCACCTTTATCGCCAGTATCATCATCAGTCTTGTTCTTGATGAAGCGGGCTTTTTTAAGTGGGCTGCACTTCATGTAGCGCGCTGGGGCAGGGGTAGCGGCCGGGCATTATTCGTGCTGCTGATCCTGCTGGGTGCCACCGTTTCTGCGTTTTTCGCCAATGATGGGGCGGCGCTGATTCTTACGCCTATTGTCATGGCTATGCTTCTTGCCCTCGGGTTTGGCCCCGCCGCCACGCTCGCATTCGTAATGGCTGCCGGCTTTATTGCCGACACGGGCAGTTTGCCTCTGGTTGTGTCCAATCTTGTGAATATCGTGTCGGTTGACTTCTTTAATTTTGGCTTTAACCGTTACGCCGCCGTCATGGTGCCGGTAAACATAATCTCGGTGGTGGCCACCTTAGTCGTTTTACTGATCTAATTTCGAAAAAACATCCCACAACGTTACGAACCCGCTCTGGCTGGCGACCCCGCTACGGCCATACGCGATCCCCGAACGTTCAAGGCGGGATGGGGCGTGCTGGCGTTGCTACTGGTGGGGTTCTTTGCGCTTGAACCCCTTGGTGTTCCCATCAGTGCGGTGGCCGCCGCCGGCGCAGTCGTATTGCTCTTGGTGGCTGGACGCGGGCAGGTGATCAGCACGCGCAAGGTCGTGCACGAGGCAC
>JBARWP010000093.1:0-5569 GCA_049646905.1 Pseudaminobacter sp.
GCCGAAAAGTGGGTGCCGGTTTTCGGGCAACATCACGGTCTATCTAATTGATTTTGCCGCATGTATGCGGCGCCAAGTGATACCACTTGGCTGCAACATGCTCTAAGGGCAGCCTATGCTCGTCCCAGCGTCACATGCCAATCAACTCCCTTTGAAGTGGCATCGGAAGAGACGGCTTGTGTTTCCACGCTTATCGAACCATTTGCCCCTGGGTAGGTTTCCCGCTAGAACGCCGCCGCCAAACCTTTTTCCACGGGGTCAACCATGACGGATATCGCTGCGACCGCTTCCGAACAGGCGCGACTGCTTTCAGCCGCGCTGCCCTATATGCAGCGCTACGAGAACAAGACTGTCGTGGTGAAATATGGTGGTCATGCCATGGGCGATACCGAGCTTGGCAAGGCTTTCGCCCGTGACGTCGCCCTGCTGAAGCAATCGGGCGTCAACCCGATCGTGGTGCATGGCGGCGGTCCGCAGATCGGCGCCATGCTGACCAAGATGGGCATTGAATCGAAATTCGAGGGCGGGCTGCGCGTGACCGACCAGAAGACGGTCGAGATCGTCGAGATGGTTCTGGCCGGCTCGATCAACAAGGAAATCGTCGCGCTGATCAATGCCGAGGGCGAGTGGGCGATCGGGCTCTGCGGCAAGGACGGCAATATGGTCTTTGCCCAGAAGGCACGAAAGACCATGATCGATCCCGACAGCAATATCGAGCGCGTGCTCGATCTCGGTTTCGTCGGCGAGCCCATCGAGGTCGATCGTACGCTGCTTGATCTTCTGGCACGCTCCGAGATGATCCCGGTGATCGCGCCCGTAGCCCCGGGCCGCGACGGCCATACCTACAACATCAACGCCGACACCTTTGCGGGCGCTATCGCCGGGGCACTCAACGCCTCGCGGCTGTTGTTTCTGACCGACGTGCCTGGCGTGCTCGACAAGGACAGGAAGCTCATCGACGAATTGACGGTCGCCGAGGCCAGGGCGCTGATCGCCGACGGCACCATTTCCGGCGGCATGATCCCCAAGGTGGAAACCTGCATCGAGGCGATCGAGCGCGGCGTGGAAGGCGTGGTCATACTCAACGGCAAGACACCGCATTCGGTGCTGCTCGAACTGTTTACGGAGCATGGTGCGGGAACGCTGATTGTTCCGTAGGGCACCGCAATGCCTACTGTTTTTCGTCATCGCGGGTTTCGGTTTCTCTTTTATTCGAACGAGGGCGACCCAAGGAGCCTGCCCACATCCACGTCATAAAGGATGGGGTGGATGCGAAATTTTAGCTCTGGCCAGTTGTTCTGGTAGAGTACAATGACGGTTTGATGCAAAGACGTTGCGTGAACTGGCCGAACTGATCGAGCAACGGCGTCACGACATAGCGAGAGCATGTTCTTTGGTGAAGGTTACAAAGGTCCGTTTCGATCAAGACAGCCTGTGGGTGGAATTGACCGATGGGCGGACACTTAGCGTCCCGCTCGCCTGGTTTCCAAAGCTTCTGCGCGCCTCTCCGAAACAGCGCGAGCAAGTGACTATCAGTACACGTGGCCTGCACTGGGAAGAACTGGACGAAGACATCGCTGTTGAGGGCTTGCTTGCAGGTCGCGGCGACCAGACCCGACCGGGAACGAAGATTGTGGCCGCCTGAATTCTTGATTGTCACCCCCGCAAATGGGCCAGCGGCACGTGGCCCGGCCCCTTGATGTTCTGCAGTACGAGTTGAGTGTGGACATCGCGCACGCCAGCCAGCCGCATCAGCCGGTGCATGACGAACTCGTTGAGGTCGTCCACCGAGGGCACCATCACATGCAGCAGGAAATCGTGCTCACCGGTCATCGTCCAGCAGGATGAAACCTCGTCCATGCGCTGGACCGCTGCGATGAAGCGCTCCGGCGACTCGTCGCTGTGGGTGGTAAGCCGTACCTGGATGAAGACCTCCACCGCAAGACCGACTGCGCGCCGGCTGACCAGCGCGCGGAAACCCTTGATGACGCCCGCCTTCTGCAGTCCGTCGAAGCGCCGGGCGCAAGGCGTGGTGGACAGGCCGATCTCTTCTGCCAATTCCGAGACAGCTTTGCGTCCATCACGTTGAAGGATGTCGAGCATCCTTATCTCGAATTGATCGAATTGAGGCATATTCACTCCCGATGCCAGAGATAGAAGATAAATTACCTCAAATCCGGCCTATAGCGACATCAAAAATGGAAAAATCCCTACCGATCCGGCCTAGAATTGCCGGGATGGAGGATTTGCCATGAATATCAGCGTCGAAGCCTATGCCCGCGAATGCGCCGCGCAGGGATTGCGTGGCAACTATTCTATCTGCAGGCCCGATTTCACGGTCCGTCAGGACTACGACTACAATGACGACGAGCAGGAGGTGTGGCGCATTCTGTGTGACCGGCAGACCAAGCTGACCCGAAGATTGGCGCATCGGTCCTATCTGGACGGCGTCGAGGCGCTGGGCTTGCTCGAGCAGATTCCGGACTTCGATAAGGTGAGCCGGAAGCTGCGTAGTCTCACAGGCTGGCAACTCGTTGCCGTGCCGGGGCTCATTCCGGCCGAACCGTTTTTCGTGCACCTGACAAGCCGGCGCTTCCCGGTCACCAACTGGCTGCGCCGCAAGGAGGAACTCGACTACATCGTCGAGCCTGACATGTTCCATGATTTCTTCGGTCATGTGCCGGCGCTGACCCAGCCCGCCTTTGCCGATTTCATGCAGCAATATGGCGAAAGGGCCGCCGGCCTGATCGAACTCGGGGGCCACGACATGATCTCGCGGCTCTATTGGTACACGGCCGAGTACAGCCTGATGCAGGAGCCGGGCCAGCCGCTCAAGGCCTTCGGCGCGGGTCTGATGTCTTCCTACAGCGAGTTGCAGTTCGCCGTCGAAAGCCCGGACGCGCATCACGTGCCGTTCGATATCGCGACGGTGATGCGTACCGGCTACGAGATCGACAAGTTCCAGCGCGCCTATTTCGTGCTGCCGTCCTTCGAGGCTCTGCGCGATGCGTTCCAGAATACCGACCTGGCCGCGCTCATTGCCCGCTACAAGGACGATCCGCCGCTTGACCCGGCAACGATCTGACCATTGCGGCTACGGCTCTAGCCGACCGCAAGCAGCATCAGGATGCCGCCAACGATGAGGATGCAGCCGGCAATCTCCAGCCGGTTGATCTTCTCGCGGAAGAAGAAGACCGACGAGGCGAAGGTAAAGAGCATCTCGATCTGTGCCAGCGATTTGACGATCGCCGCCTGCTGAAGCGTCATGGCCATGAACCAGCCGAACGAGGCCGAGGCGCCGACGAAGCCGGTGAACAGCGCCGGTCTCCAAGCCTTTACGATGCGGCCGATCTCGTCACGATCCTTCCAAAGCATCCAGCCGAACATGATGACGGTCTGGAAGACGATGACAAAGCCGAGCGTGACCGCCGCCTGCATCATGAAGTTCGGCCCGCCCAGCGCGAGCGAGGCGGCGCGGTAGGCCACGGCCGAAATGCCGAAGCAAGTGCCCGAGGTCAGGCCGATCAGGGCGTTGCGGCTGAGCAGCGAAGACAGCATCGTGCGCCAGCTCACATGCATATGCGCAACCGAAATGAGCATGACGCCGAACACGCTGATGGCGATGGCGGCGATCACGCCGACCGTTACGCGTTCGCCAAGGAAGATCAGGCCAAACAGCGCGGCCTGTGCCGGTTCGGTGCGCGAATAGGCCGTTCCAACCGCGAAGTTGCGGAAGGAAAACAGGTGAATCAGCAGGAATGTCGCCGTGATCTGGCCGATGCCGCCCACGATAGCCCAGGCGAAGAACGTGAAGTTGAGCGCGGGCAACTCGTATCCGAGGCCGAAATGCAGGGTGGCGACAAAAAGAAGGGCAAAGGGAAAGCCGAAGCCGAAGCGCACGAAAGTCGCTCCGGTCGTGCCCATGACGCTCTTCAGATGTTTCTGAACCACCGACCGCAGGTTCTGCAGGAAGGCTGCGGCAATCGTAATCGGAATCCAGAATTCCATGAGGGATTTTCGTGAGTTGGCTTAATGCGGCAGGGAGGCGGGCCACCAGCCATTACCCGTTCCCCATACCCAAGGCAACTCTCGCCTCGTTCTAAGGAACAGGACGCTTGGCCTCGCATTCCTTCAGGCAAGGGCGTAAGAGCAGGCATGCAAAATGATCGATTTGAAACTCCGGTTACCGTTAGGCTCGCCCCCGACGGTGAGCCCCGGATATTGAAGACGGCACGCGACGCCTCCGATTTTCTTCTCCACAACTGGCCAGGCAAGAAAACCCCGAAGCAGCGGGCGGCACTTCAGGCCTGCCATGATGCCCAGAATGGGCACAAGCCGGCGATGACGGCGCGCCGCGCCTTCATCGCAGCCGCCCGCGAGGCGGATATCCTGGTTACCGACAAGGTTGGCCACTAAGCCGAGGCTTGATGTGAGGCCGCAACGGCCGCCTGGCGGCTAAGGTCGTGAACTCATAAATCTGGTCGAAATGGTGTGAGGCCATCTGGCTGGATACGAGGAGCGAAGGCGCAGGAAATGTCGACCATTTTCAAGTCCTTCGCGACGAAGTAGCCGGCCAGATGGATCACATCCGAAGGACGCCGGAACGGCTTCGAGCTGCGGCGTCGAAGCCCTGGGCCGATGAACCACATCGACCGGCGGGCTTCTCCTGGCATCTCATCGCCGTTTCAGGCGCCATTTCGATCATATTTATGAGTCCACGACCTATGCCTGCCGTTCCTGAAACAGGTTGATATGGGCACTTCGGTTGGTGAAGTCCTCCGACCTAGTGTTGCGCGCCCACCGCGCTCTTTGTGGCTTGCTTCCGGGTGCGTCTGGCGGGCGTGGGGTTTTGGGCAGCCTCGTTGCGTTCGGCCTCTTCCCTTTCGAGCCGAAGCTGCCGCAGCCGCGCGGTCTTCTTTTGCCGTGCATTCGCCTCGGCGTTTAGGATCTGCCGGGCTGCCGCATCCGTCCTGGCAATTTTCTGTTCGGCTGCCAAAAGCTTCATCGTCCTACTCCTTGGTATTCGTCGCAGATATCCCCGCCGGCAGATTGCAATTCATGCGGCTTCACTAGGTCGCGTCCGTATTTTCCACGCTATCGTCCTTGCGCTCGGTCTTACTGGCCTTGGCATCGGCTTTTGCGGCCTTCTTGGCAGCCTTGATGCGCTCGCGCTCCCTGCGCTCATGATCGTAGTTAGGCTTTCTTGCCATCGGCTGCTCCTTTCGTTCTGCGTTGCGCAAGCACTTGATATAGGACTAGGCCTGCAAAAGGCCAAAATGAAGACGCCGACCCGGTTCAGCCAATGGTGGATACGTCCTGCAATCGATTGCCGGGTTTTGGAAATTCGAATAGCTTTGACCGGATGATAAAAATAGGGCTGGGCATGGGGTCCGGACCCTCAGCCGGAGTGGGTGACAATGTCCAGAAGCGGGAATTCCACGGAACTTTCCGGCCTTTCGCGCCGCGTAGTGTTGAAGGCTGCAGGGGCGGGAGCTGCCCTGGCTACGGTCGCGGGGCTGCCGACGCGCCTGTTTGCCGCCGATCCACTCAAGGTTGCAGCCGTCTACAC
>JBARWP010000094.1:0-2267 GCA_049646905.1 Pseudaminobacter sp.
GCTTACGGTTTCGTTCTCCCGCAATTCATCTCCCGTTCCTTCCAGTTGAATGGAGCCTCCTTCGAGGACATAGCCGTAGTCGGCGATCTTCAGCGCAGCCCGGGCGTTCTGCTCGACGAGCAGAATGGAGGAACCGAGGTCGCGCAGCTCCGCGACCGACGACAGAATCTCGCGCACGACGAGCGGCGCGAGCCCGAGGCTGGGCTCGTCCAGCATCAGCACCTTCGGATCCAGCATCAGCGCCCTGCCGAGGGCCAGCATCTGCCGTTCTCCTCCCGAGAGCGTTGCCGCGAGCTGGCCCTGCCTTTCGGCCAGCCGCGGAAAGAGGCCGTAGACCATCTCGAACGAGCGGCGCAGGCCGGCGCGATCGCGCCGTCTGGTGAAGCCGCCCAGCAGGAGGTTGTCGGCGACGGTCATGTCGCCGAAGAGTTCGCGCGTTTCCGGCACGAGGCACAGGCCCATGCCGACGCGATCCTCGACATCGTATTCGGCGACGGAGCGTCCGTCGAAGCGGACCTCCCCGGTCGAGCGCATCGCGCCGACGATCGCGTTGAGCAGCGTCGACTTTCCCGCCCCGTTGGGGCCGATGATCGCCACGATCTGCCCGCGCACCAGCGTCAGGCTTGCCTCGCGCACCGCCACCAGCTTGCCATAGCTGGCGCTGAGCCGTTCCACCTGCAGAAGCGCGGTCATTCGTCCGCTCCCAGATATGCCTCGATCACCGCCGGGTTGGTGCGGATCTCGCCCGGCCGCCCTTCCGCCAGCCTGGTGCCGAAATTCAGCACCACCACCCGGTCCGCCAGCCCGAGCATGAAGCCCATGTCGTGCTCGACGAGCAGCACGGAGACGCCCTCGCTCCTGAGCTCGCTCAGCAACTGCGCCAGCGCCACCTTCTCGTGGTGCCGCAGGCCGGCGGCCGGCTCGTCGAGCATCAGCAGGATCGGGTCCGCGGCCAGAGCCCGCGCCACCTCGAGCACGCGCTGCTGTCCGAGGGAAAGGCTGCCGGCCGGCTCCATCGCCTTGTCGTCCAGGCCGACGCGGCGAAGATGGAACATCGCCTCCTCCACCGCCTGCCGCTCCTCGCGGCGGTCGAGCTTCAGCGCGCCCTTCATGAACCCCGAGCGCGTCCGTCCGTAGAGGCCGATCAGCGTGTTCTCCAGCACGCTCATCGTCGGATTGAGACGGACATGCTGGAACGTGCGGGCGACGCCCTGGCGAAAAAGGTCGCGCGGCTGCAGGGCGGTCACGTCGCGGCCGAGCAGCATCACCTTGCCGGCCGTCGGCTCCAGAAGGCCGGAGACGAGATTGAAGGTGGTGCTCTTGCCGGCCCCGTTCGGCCCTATCAGGCCGACGATCTCGCCGCCGCGCACGGTGAAGCCGACCTTGTCGACGGCGAGCAGGCCGCCGAAACGCTTCTCCAGCCCCTCGACGCGCAGCACCTCCGCGCCCCGTTCCGGCATCGCACGCTTCGGCAGCACCTGCCGCCCGACGACCTTGATGCTCCGCCGCGGCTCGGGAAGATAGTCGGCAAGGCCGCCGCTGGCGTGCTGGAGGAGCAGCACGAAGATAATGCCGAAGGCGATGCCTTCGAGGGTCGCGCCGTAGCTGGTGAACAGAGGCAGGATGTCCTGGACGAGGTCGCGCAGGAACACCATCGCGTTGGTGCCCAGCAGCGCCCCGATCGCCGACGACGTGCCGCCCAGAACCGCCATCAGCAGGAACTCGACGCTGTTCATCAGGCCGAACGGCGCCGGACTGACAAAGCGGAAGGTGTGCGCGTAGAGCCAGCCGGCGACCGACGCGAACACCGCACCGATGACGAACACGGTCAGCCGGACCGTGAAGGAGTTGACGCCGAAGCACTCGCCGAGAATGACGCCCTCCTTCAGCAGCCGCACGCCGCGACCCTGCCGCGACCAGGCGAGGTTGAAGGTCGCCACTATAGCCAGGCCGACGAACGCCCAGATCAGCCAGTAAAGCTCGCGCACGCTGTCCAGCCGCATGTCGAGGACGGCGATATGTGGGATGCCGGAAATGCCGTTCTGCCGGCCCAGCATGTGCAGGTTGCCGAACAGGAGGTAGAGCCCCATGCCCCACGCCAAGGTGGCGAGCGACAGATAGTGGCCGGACAGGCGAAGCGAGATCGCGCCGAGGACGACCGCGATGCCGCCGGTCACCGCGATGCCGAGCAGCAAGCCGGCGACCGGAGAGCCGCCCTGGGCGGTCGTGAACCAGGCGGTGGCGTAGGCCCCGACCCCGAAGAACGC
>JBARWP010000095.1:0-3098 GCA_049646905.1 Pseudaminobacter sp.
GGTGAGGATGTCGCCGAACATGTTCGTCGTCACCACCACGTCGAAGCTTTCGGGGTCGCGCAGCAGCCGCATCGCCATCGTGTCGACGATCACCTCGTCCACCGTCACGTCGGGGAACTCGCGGGCGACCCGATGGCATTCCTCCACGAACATGCCGCAACCGAGCTTGAAGACGGTGTTCTTGTGCACCACCGTTAGCCGCTTGCGCCGGTGCTGCGCGATCTCGAAGGCGGCGCGGGCGACGCGCGCGGAGCCCGCCCGGGTGATCACGCGCACCGAGATCGTCACATCCTCGGTCGGCCGGAACTCGCCGGAGCCGGCAACCACGTTGCGGTCCGGCTGGAAGCCCTCGTTGTTCTCGCGCACGATCACCAGGTCCACGCCCTCATGCAGGGCGCCGAGGCCCGGATAGGAGCGCGTCGGGCGGATATTGGCAAACAGGCCGAACTGCTTGCGCATGATCGGATGCGGATTAATCGCGCCTGCAACCTTCGGATAGGCCTGATGACCGATCGGCCCCAGGATGAAGCCGTCCATCTTCGACAAGGCTTCCATGGTGCCGGCGGGAAAGGTCGAGCCGTGCGTGTCGAGCGCGGTGCGCCCTATCGGCAGCGGCCGCCAATCGATCTCAAGCCCGGTCCGCGCAGCCGCGGCCCGCGTGACGTCGACCGCCGCCGGCACGATCTCATGGCCGATATCGTCGCCATTGAGGATCCCGATCACGAGATGGGTATTCATGAAGACAGTCCTTTTATGGGGATCATGACCGGGTGGCGGTGGCGCGCGAGAGCTCGCCGGCATCGGCCGAGGCTTCGAGCGCCCAGGCCTTGGCAGCGAGTTCCTCCGCCGCCTTGCCGCCGATCACCGGGATCGATTGGTTGACGAATTTCCGGGTAATCTCCTCGTCCGAAAGCGGCCGCTCCAGGCTGCCGACCGCATGCGGCACGTGAAGGTCCACCCGCCTGCCATCCGCCAGCGTGACGGCGATATGGACGGCATCCTCGCTGATGCCGGCATCGCTGGTCGCCTTGACCTTGTCGCGCAATGCGATGATTGCCGGATCGCGCACGGCCTCGTCGGTGAAGGCGTTCGGCGAGCCGTCGCCGCGCAGAAGTGCGAAGGCTGCGGCATGGAAAACGCTGAACTTGCCCTCCAGCCCGGTCTTCGGCGCGGTCTTTCCGGTGAGTTCGAGCACCAGCGGATGGGTCCGCAACTCGACCGAGCGGATGGTCTCGACTTCGGCTCCAAGCTGGCGGCGCAGTTGCTGGCAGCCGTCGATCGTCGGGTGGATGACGATGCCGCAGGCATAGGGCTTGTAGGTGTTGAGGCCGGCTTCCCACTCGGTTCCGAGCCCGTCCACGATCTGCGAATAGTCCTGCTTGGTCGACAGCACATTGGCAAAGCCCCGCGGCGCCTCGATGGAGCGCTCGGAGCTGTCGAAATCCGCCTTGGCGAGGAAGGCCGCCATCGCCCCGTTCTGCGCGGCGCGCCCGGGGTGGAAGCTCTTGCACATGGTGCCGAACATTTCGCGCAAGCCCGACGACTGCGTGGCCGCGATGCCGAAGGCCCAGGTCATCTGCTGGTGCGTCAGGCCGAGCAGCTTGCCGGTGGCGGCCGCCGCGCCGAAAATTCCGGCGGTGCCGGTGATGTGCCAGCCGCGATCGTAATGGTCGGGATAGACGCAATTGCCGATCCGGCATTCCACCTCCACGCCGGCGACGAGTGCCGCGAGGAAGTCGCGCCCGCTGGTCTTGTGGCTCTCCGACACCGCGAATATGGCGGAAGCGACCGGCCCGGCCGGATGGATGATCGTCTTCAGATGGGTATCGTCATAGTCGAGCACATGCGAGGAAATGCCGTTGATGAGCGCGGCGTGAAGCTCGTCGAGCCGCTCGTTGCGGGCAATGACCTGCGCGCGCTGCGGGCCTGAAAACCGGCGCACGGCCTCGAGCGCCCGGTCGACCGTCTCATGCGGGGCCCCGCCCACGGCACAGCCGAGCCAGTTGACGAAGGTCCGCACGCCTTCGGCACGTACCGTGGCTGGAATGGCATCGAAGGTAAGGTCGACCGTCCAGCCGGCCAATCGCTTGGTGATCTCGCTATCGTTCATCTTGTCCGCTTTCATGAAAGGCGACGCTGCGCCGGGTCAGATGCTTATGCCGTCCATCCGGCGCGAAAGGGCCTCGAAGGCCCTGAAAGTGAAAAGAATCGTCGTCATCACCACCGCGATGCGCATGATCTGGAAGGCGGTCACGGTGGCGGCGTCCAGATGCATGGCGGTCGCGGTCAGCACCATCTCGGTGATGCCCGCGGGCGCGACGGCAAGAAGGCTGGTGACGAAGGAAAGGCCCGTCATCGCCGACAGCACCCAGGCGAATGCCGAGGCGGCCGCGATAAGGAAGGCCGTGGTGATGAAGGCCGAGACGGTCACGCGCGGCAGCCGCCCCACCATCTCCCGCCGGAACCGGCAGCCGAGCCACACGCCGATCACGATCTGCGCGATCGTCAGCACGGCGTGCGGCACCGCAAACGGTCCGAAACCGGAACCGGCGACCACCGCGCCAAGGGCCGTGGGGATGAGAAGCCAGGTGTTGGGAAAGTGCAATGGCCGCACCAGATAGGCTGCCACACCGGAAACCACGAACAATGCTGCCAGCACCAGCGCCTCGCTCTCGAACCGTACCGGCACGGTGTTGACCGCCCCCTCGGTGCCGAAGATCGTCACCAGGAACGGCACCGTGGTGACGATCGCGATCACCCGGATGAGATGCACCACGGCAACGATATCACTGTCGGCGCCCTTTTGATGGGCGACGACGGCCATTTCGGCGAGCCCTGCCGCAGCGGTAGCGAAGAATGCCGTGCGCCGGTCGATCCGGGCGAATTTATGCATCATCACCGCTGCCGCCATTGTCGCGGCGATGGTGGCGATGGTGGCGAAAACCATGGCCGGCATCAGCTTCAGCGTCGCCATCAGCACCACCGGCACGAAACGCAGGCCGATCGCGAGGCCGACAGCCACCTGCCCCAATTCGCGGCCGTAGGGAATGGCCGCGACCGGAGCCCCGCAGACCGCCGCCACGGCGCAGGCCGCAAGC